>NZ_JAPKFM010000020.1:0-99285 GCF_026262595.1 Gordonia aquimaris
CTAGTGCCAACGCACAAAGACCCGACTCCCAGGGCCGAGCTAGTGTTCGCTCGGGGAGTCGGGTGCAATGTGGATGTCGGTTCGACGCCGACGGCCGAGGCCGTCGGGAGCGTCAGACGCGAGCGGTCTTGCCGGCCTTCAGGCAGGAGGTGCACACGTTCTTGCGCTTGCGGTTCCCCGGCGCGACCTCGACGCGCACCGACTGAATGTTCGGGTTCCACCGGCGGTTCGTGCGGCGGTGCGAGTGTGACACCGACTTGCCGAAGCCCGGTCCCTTGCCGCAGATGTCGCAGACGGCAGCCATCGTCGAACTCCCTTGTGTTGATGAAAGTGGTCGTGTTCTGCCCGCAGTTCCACGATCGGCGACGGGCGTCGACGGGCACAGTTGCAAGGCAACCCTGCAAGAGTAGCCGGAAGGACCCGACCCGGCCAAATCGCGGCGCCAGGAGCGGGCAGATGGTGGCACCGTGGCCGTCGGGGCGTCCGAGTAACCTCGAACACATCCGGCCAACGGCCATCGTCACTGCCAACGTTAAGGGGTTTCATGGAGTCGGTGTTCGACGGTGGTCGCATCAGGATGATGAATCCGCAGCTGTTGCGGGATTGGGCGCACACCGCGGTCGACGGGCTCGAGACGCTGCGGGGCGAGATCAACGACCTGAACGTCTTCCCGATCCCGGACTCCGACACGGGCAGCAACATGCTCTTCACGATGCAGGCCGCTGCCGACGGCCTGGCAACGCTGTCCGAGGATGCGAGCACCCCGCAGGTGGCCCGGGCGATGGCCGACGCGGCGATCGCACAGGCCCGCGGAAACTCCGGCATCATCCTCTCGCAGGTGCTCATCGGTCTGGCCGATGCCGCCGAGCTGATGCCCGACCAGACCCAGGTGACTTTCAACCAGCTGTGGGCCGCGGGGTTGCGGCTCGGGTCGCTGGCGGCGATGCGGGCGGTCAGCGAACCCCGGGAGGGCACCGTCCTCACGCTGATCCGGACCGCAGCGGAGACCGCCGCGGCGCACGTCTCCGAGTCGGCGGGCGACCTGGCCCGGGCGGTGGCCGATGACTGCGCCGATGCGCTCGAGCGCACACCGGAGCAAATGCCCGAGCTCGCCGAGGCCGGTGTCGTCGACGCAGGTGGGCGGGGATTCCTCGCACTGGCCGATGCCATGGTCGCGGTGTTGACCGGTGTCGCGCAGCGCCGGCGCCGTTACCGGGGGATCCTGATTGGTGGTGGTGTCCCGGGGCATCAGGGCAACGACGCCTGTACCGGCGGCAGCGACATGGACTTCGAGGTGATGTACTTCCTCGACGGTGCCGCCGGCGATCAGGTCGGGTCGTTGCGTCAGGTCCTCAACGAGATCGGCGATTCCGTGGTGATCGTCGGGGACAGTTCGACCGGGGGCGAACGATTCTCGGTCCACGTGCACACCAGCGACCCGGGACGGGCGGTCGAGGAGGGTGCGGCCCGCGGACCCGTCGCCGAGGTCCGGATCAGTTGCTTTGCGCTCGACGCGATTCGTGCCCAGACCGACACAGCCGAACCGCCGCCCCGGCACAAGCGAGCGGTGGTCGCGGTGGTGACCGGCGAAGGTGCCGACGAATTGTTCACCGAGGCCGGGGCCGCGGTACTACGCGCAGACGCCGGACTCGCGCCGGAGGCTCTGACCGAGGCGATTCGCGGAACCGACAGCGCACACGTGGTGGTGATGGCCAACGGCAAACTGAGCTCGCAGGACCTGGTCACGGTCACGGCGGCCACGCGGTCCGCGCAGCGTTCGGTGGTGTTTCTGCCGACCTCGTCGATGGTGCAGTGCCTGTCGGCGCTGGCCGTACACGATCCCACCGAGGCGCCCGATCCCGACACCTATGCGATGGCAGAAGCTGCCGCAGGTACCCGCTGGGGTTCGCTGGTGCGGGCCGACAGCCGGATCATGACGCTCGCCGGTACGTGTGAGGTCGGGGATGTCCTGGGCATGATCGGGTCCGATGTGCTGGTGATCGCGCCCGACCAGACCGGGGCGGCGACCGCGCTGGTCGACCTGATGCTCGCCACCGGTGGTGAAATGGTCACTGTGATGGCGGGTTCCGGGGTGGACGACGCCGCGCTGGATGCGCTCGCCGAGCAGATGCGCCGCAGCTACGCGGGTGTGGAACTCGCCATCTACCGGACCGGCCAACCCGATCAGCTGCTGCAGGTGGGGGTCGAGTGATGGTGGCGATGGCCGACGGTCTCGAGACGGTGGTGAGCCCCAAGGTCGCCTCGCAGATCTCGACACTGGGCATCGTCACGGTGGGGGAGCTGCTCCGCTACGCTCCGCGCAGATACGTGCGACAGGGTCAGCTCTCCAACCAGGAGATGCCCGTGGAAGACGATTGGCTGACGATCGTCGGCCGCGTCACCGGCGCCAGCATGATCCCCATGAAGAAGCGGTCCGGGAAGTTCTTGAAGGTGACTGTGACCGACGACGATTACACCTACGTCGCGAACTTCTTCAACGCCCGCTTCATCCAACACCGGATCAAGCCGGGGGCCAGGGTGCTGATGGCGGGCAAGGTGAAGATCTTCCGAGGCCAGATACAGCTGTCCCACCCGGAGTGGGCAGTGTTGCCCGATGGCGAGGCCGGCGTCGACGGCGTGGTCGGTTCGGCGATGCTGGCGCAGATGCTCGGCGCGGAGGCGGAGTCGCTCGACGAGTCGGGCAACACCGCTGCCGAAGCACTGGTGGATCGGTCCATCATCCCGATCTACCCGGCCACCAAGGACATCCAGACCTGGACCATCGGGGCGGCAATTGCGCGCACACTGGCCGCGGTCGAGCGCAGCGGCGCGCAGGCCGACGCCCTCACCGACCAGCAGCAGAGATCGCGCGGGCTGATCAGCACGGCCGAGGCGCTACACAAAGTGCATCTGCCCGAGACCGAGGACGACATCGAGGCGGCGCGGGCGCGATTGAAGTTCGACGAGGCGCTGGCCATCCAGACTGTGCTCGCCCAACGGCGGATCGCCGGCCGCACCGAGAACGGACCGCCGTGCCCGCACGTCGCCGGCGGACTCGAGGACCGACTGCGCGAGCGTCTACCGTTCACCCTGACCGACGGCCAGCAGACCGTGGTGGCCGAGATCGCCGAGGACCTGGCGCGCGACACCCCGATGAGTCGTTTGCTGCAGGGCGAGGTCGGCTCGGGCAAGACGCTGATCTCCCTGCTGGCCATGCTCCGGGTGGTGGACAACGGACATCAGTGTGCGATCCTTGCTCCGACGGAAGTACTTGCCGCGCAGCACTATCGGACGATGACGTCGATGCTGGGCAACCTCGCGGAGGCCGGCGAGTTGACCGCGGCCGAAGGTGCGACCAAGATCGCGCTGCTCACCGGATCGATGAAGACCGCCGGCAAACGGCAGACGTTGCTCGACGTGGTGACCGGCGAGGCCGGCATTGTGGTGGGCACCCACGCGCTGCTCGAGGAGAACGTCGCATTCTTCGATCTGGGCATGGTGGTGGTCGACGAGCAGCACAGATTCGGTGTCGAACAGCGGGACACGTTGCGCGGCAGAGGTAAAGACCGGCTGATGCCGCACTTCCTGGTGATGACCGCGACACCCATCCCGCGAACCGTCGCGATGACAGTTTTCGGCGACCTGGACACCTCGGTGCTCACCGAACTACCCAAAGGCCGCCAGCCCATCAAGACGTCAGTGGTCCCGATGCGTAACTCGGCCTGGGTGGACCGCGCGTGGACGCGCGCGGCCGAAGAGATCGCCCAGGGCCGCCAGGTGTACGTGGTGTGTTCGCGAATCGGCGACGATCCCGACGGTAAGAAGAAACCGAAGGGACGCAACGAGGAATCGGAACCGCAGAGCACCTCGGTTCTCGACCAGTACACCGAGTTGTTGGGTGGGCCGCTCAGTGGCCACCGGATCGAGATGTTGCACGGACGCCTGCCCGCCGAGGAGAAGAACGCGATCATGGACGCGTTCGGTCGTGGTGAGATCGATGTGGTGGTCTCGACCACTGTCATCGAGGTCGGCGTGGACGTGCCCAACGCGACGATGATGGTGGTTGTCGATGCGGAACGATTCGGGGTCAGTCAGCTGCATCAGTTGCGTGGCCGCGTAGGCCGTGGCAGGCACCCCGGCCTGTGTCTGCTGATGACCTCGGCCAAGGACATCTCGCAGTCGATGCAGCGACTGCGGGCGGTGGAGGCTTCCACCGACGGGTTCGAACTGGCCCGCGTGGATCTCGAGCAGCGCAGGGAGGGTGACGTTCTCGGGTCGCTGCAGTCCGGTGGTGTCTCCTCGCTGCACTTCCTGTCGCTGCTGGCGGACGGCGATGTGATCGCTGACGCCCGCGAACTCGCCGACGACGTGGTGGGGGCCGACCTGCCCCTGGCCGATCACAGGCCGCTCGCCGACCTCGTCGACGCCGTGCTGGTCCCCAACAAGGTCAAATACCTCGACAAATCCTGACCAGAGCGGAACCGAACACGCGGCTGCCGCGTCCAACTGTCATGGTGTCGGGCGCCGCGTGGCCACTGCGGTGGTGGCTGATCCTCGTCGGCAGCGTGCTGACCGCGGTGATCGTGGCCGGAGGTCTGACGGTGTCCGGGCGCGGAGCGCCCACCGACCCGGCGGCGGGCGGCGCAGCGGGTGCGGCCTCGCTGCGACTCGCGGGCCTGTCGGTGACCGACCGCCGCCCCGAGCGCTCGGACTACCAGCGTGCGGCATTCGGGGCCGCCTGGACCGACGCTGTGACGGTGACGGGTGGCGGAAACGGGTGCGATACCCGAAATGACGTCCTGGCGCGCGACTTGGTCGATGTGCGTCGAGCCGTCCTCGACAGTTGCCCTGACGCCGTCGTCGCCGGCGAGTTCCGTAGCCCGTACACCGGTGAGTTCATCGTCTTCCGCCGCGACCGACGTCCCGGCGCCGTGCAGATCGATCACATCGTTCCGCTGGCATACGCCTGGGACATGGGTGCGTGGGCGTGGCCGCAAACGGCGCGGATGAATCTGGCGAACGACCCCGCGAACCTGGTCGCCGCCGACGCGGCCTCGAACCTCACGAAATCCGATCAGGCCCCGGCCGAGTGGATGCCACCCAATCGGGGGTTCCACTGCCAGTACGTGACTCAGTTCGTCATGGTGATGGCCGCCTACCAGCTCCCTGTCGATCGTCGGTCGCGTGATGTGATGGCGCAGGTTCTACGGTCCTGCGGTGCCTGACACGGGGGAGGACGGACTGGGCGGGGAGACGAACCGCCCGCACACGAGGGTCACGACAGCGATGGCTGCTGCCATTGCGAGGAACGCATCGGCGTAGCCGAGTCGGCCGACGAACCAACCGAATCCGACGGCACCGAGACCGAGTCCGCCGTCATAGGCGATATTCCAGATGATGCTGGCGGTCCCGCTGCGATCTGGGCCGAGACGTTGCACTGTCACGACGAACGAATCATTCTGGCAGGAACCGAAACCGGCGCCCAACAACGCGGCACCGAGGATCAACGACCAGCCCGGTCCGTCCAATGATGTTCCGATGATGGTGCAGCCCAGCGCGGCGATGAGCACCGAGAGCACCAGCAGTCGCCCCGCACCGCGCCGATCACCGTGGAATCCGGCACCCAGCCGCCCTGCCACCAAGGTGACGGAGCCGGCGAGGAGTGCGGCGGCGACAGTTGCAGCGCTCGGTCCGGACAGCGGCAGGAATGTGGTGGTGGCGCCGAAGGCGCCCGCGACCATCACGAACACCACGATCGGGACCGTGATCGGCCGCACGTCCGATATCGACGGCAGTCGGAAACGCCCGTACAGTCCGCTCGGAAGCAGGCAGGCGATGACCGCGCCTGCCAGGGCCGCTGCTCCGGCGATGTAGAACACGAGGTGATAGCCGAGGACGTCGACGGCCCACACGCCGCCGGCCAACGCGCCGATGTTCGGCAGCGCCGCAGCGGCACCGTAATAGCCCGAATACGAGGCGAGTTTCCGGGGACCGGCGAGGTCGGCCACGATCACCGCCCCGGAGATGACGATGAAGGCGAAGCCGATACCGCGGATGACGGTGATCAGCACGATCGGTACGGCGTCGGTCGCCAGCGGATACAGCGGCGTCGGGCCACCGAGCAGGACGGCGCCGAGCACCATCATGGTGCGCAGTGGTACGCGTCGGAACAACCACGGCATCGACAGCTGTGTCGCCACGGTGGCCGCCATCATCGCCCCGGTGGTGGCACCGACCACCACACTTCCGGCGCCACCATTCGACGCCCACATCGGTACCACGGGAAGTAACGCGGCGTAGTTGACGAAGGCCAGAAAGGTGGCGCCCATCAAGGCCACGAGATTGCTCATGGCACCAGGGTTTCACGCAGCGTTGAGCAGTGCGAGCAGGTGGGACTCGACGACGCTCGTGGTGTCCGGAACGTGACCGACCGACGGTGGCGCGGTCGACAGGTGAAGGCCGTCGGTGGGTGTATGGATCTCCATTCGGTGGCCGCCGGCGGTCTCGACCACCGCGTACCGCCAGCCGCCCGCCTCCTTCGCCAGGTTGTGCGCGCGGCACGCGCCGTCGCCGTTGACGTCGGTGGTGGCGCCGCCGTGTCGATGCGGGTGGGCGTGATCGGTCTCGGCGATCGGTGCGCCGCAATACGGTGTGCGGCACATTCGGTCACGCATGGCGATGAAATGCGCCAACGCCTTGGGGAATGTGCGCGACCGCGCGTCCATGGAGACCAGCGTGCCGTCGCGCGGGCGCGCGAACAATCGTCGCAGCGACGATCTCGTCGTCCCGTCGGTACCTTCGGCAATCATCTGTCGCGCCAGGCTGCCCGGGATCGGGCCGAATCCGGGGATCTCCGCCGCCTCATGGCTGTTGGTGAGCATGGTGCGTTCGGACATGACCACGTTCACCGACACCGGGACCTTTTCGGCGTAGTCCTGGCCGGTGACCCGCTCGACAAGGGTGTCGGCCATGATCTGCGCGTGGGTTCGATCGTCACCCCCGACCGTCGCGTCGGCATGTGCCTTGAGTGACGCGTACACCGCGACTCCCTGCTTCAGGGGTAGCAGCGCCGAGAGTTTCGTCATCAGATCCGGGGCGGGGCGCACCCCGACCCGACGGTCCTTCTCCGCCCGGGCCGACCGCGCGACCACGGCGTGTGGATCGAGTTCGTAGGCGTGCTTTTTGGCCGAGGCCTCGAGTGCGCGATCGCTGACGCCGTCGAGTGTGGCCGGATCGGCACACATGCGTCGATCGATCTCGGTTCGGGTTTCTTTTGTCAGATAAGCGGTTTCACGGACCAGGATGGTGGCGCGCCATTCGGTGAGCGTCCCGGAGGTCAATGCCCGCATCGTGTGCGGCATCTCGTGGGCGAGAGCCCGTGCGAAACCCAGGTATTGACTGCCTTTTCGCGGGGACACCTTGCGTGCGAGACCGACCTCTGCCGACAGGCCGCGTCCGCGCCGGGATGCCGGCACGTTGCGCATCTGCTCGTCGGCGTCACGCAACTCCTCGAGTCGCGCCGTCTCACGCACTTGTGCGGCAGCGCACGCCGACTTGATCTCCTCGAGCAATGTCAGACGCTTGGTCGCAGCGGCCTCGGTGTCGGCTACGGCAAGCGATGCAATCGAATCCGGCATGGAGCGCAGGAAGTCGGGCGCAGCCGGCGTCTCTGCAGCAGGTTCGGCGTTACCCGGCGTCACAACCGATACGTCCACCGACATCGACCCCCCGATCGACTGATTCGAACTCACGTTCGATGCTACGCCGCGATCGTGACCGGCGCAACCGTTATTTACCAGTGCATCGGTGACAGTTCTGTATCAAGACATTGGTGACATTGTGGGTGGTCATGGTGGTGAGACTTGTGCAGCGAGGCTCGCGTGGTGGCTGCTCGTGAAACGATTGACCCTATGGTGCGTCTGGCTATCTCATGGCTCGCTGCAGGAGTCACATTTATCAGAAGCGGACAACCATGCGGATGTTCTGCTGCGGAACCGTCACCGATGTCCTGATATAGGACACGTGATTGGCGAAACGGAGACGAGCTGCAAGCTGGTGAGGGCTGCTTAGCGGCCGTAGTGCACTCCAATACCCGACAAATGCTGCACCCGAGGGAAATCCAACCGCACGAAACTGATCGGGGTGATGCCTGCACCGCTTGGCTCCGATGGCGCACAATGGTCCTGTGGGAGCGAAGAGCAACGAGGCGACGTTCCGCTTCACGCTGCCGGCTCACTTGCACGGGCCCGACTCAGCGAGCAGATGAAAAGGCTGTACTCGAAAGGGCCCGCGATGCTGGAGCTGTATCCATCGGCGACCTAAATGTCAGCGACAGTATCTCCGTCGGTGACGGCACCTGCCAGTACTCGGTTCGAGTTCGGTTGTACTTCGGTGGCACTGCCTTCGCTCGAGCCTCATCATTTTCCGGCCGGGCTCAACGACGTCGGGGCCTCTGAGAACACTCGTCCTGGCCAGTAGCGTCTGCTTGGCCGCGGCCGCGATATGGCTTGATATCCCGATCAGCAGTGGTTTGTGCAGTGCGACGTCGCACACAGTATTGCTTCGACACGTAGCGGGCGTGCAACTATCGGTCAGGTGCCCGCTGTGCGTCAGAGCATCGTAGAAGCAATCGATATCTCTGCCACCCAGGCCGGTATCGTTCTAAACGCCGACCAGAAGCGGCTTACTGAACGACTCGCCATGCTCGCCCAGCCCGATGGTCGTCGACTCCGAGCCCGCCGAAACCAGAGTTCACGTGGACTATATGTCCACGGGCCGGCCGGCCGCGGAAAATCTTGGCTGGCTCAAGCCTATTTCGATGAAGCGACCGTGCCGAAAACCCGGGTCCACTTCCACAACTTCTTCGACGAGTTGCACCTTCGCGTACACGACTCCCGCGATGATCCTAGAGCGCTAGAATCCGCGCTCAGTGAACTCCTCGGGCCAAGTCGCCTGCTGTTCTTCGACGAGTTTCATGTCCACGATTCTGGGGACGCTCGCCTTCTCACACGCCTTCTCGAGTTCGTGTTCGCTCGGCAGCTCACGGTGCTGGTCACCTCGAACTATGCGCCGGAATCCCTATTGCCCAATCCCATCTGGCACCACACCTTCGAGTCTGGTATCGCGATGATCAAGAACCACCTCGACGTATTCCACCTCGACGGTCCCACCGACTACCGGACGCAGTCACCACACCACACCACGGGCTTCGCGTCCGGCAAGTGGCTGACCGATTCGGCGCCCGGTAGCTATCCATCCGCCGACGAGAAAGCGACGCTCACGGTCCGGGGTCGACAATTCGCTGCCCTCGCTGTCCGTAATGGTCAGCTATGGATCTCGTTCGGTCAGCTGTGCGACTCACCACTATCGACGATCGAATATCTCTACTTGGCCGACGCGTTCGGTGACTGGGTCGTAACCGACATCCCGCTGTTCGACGAGGTGGGCCGCGAAGCGCAGCAGCGGTTTATCAACGTCATCGACATCTTGACCGACACCGATACCCCCGCCACATTCATCTCAACACACACCCTCGACGAGTTCCTCGCGACTGATACCGCGCGCCCGGACGCCTTCCGCATGGCCAGCCGACTCCAGCTACTTCGTGGCTAGCAGCGAGAACAACTCGTCCCACATCATCACGTCTCGATACCAGCTCAGCCGGGATTGGGGCACTTCCGGACGCACCGCTACTCTGGTGGGCGACATATTTCCGCAGGCGAAGTCGAGGATTCCATGAGTGCACCCACCGCCGATTCGGGCGTGGTGGCGACCGACGTCGAAGAGGTCGTCGCGGGTCTGGCCAAGGCCGCCAAGGTCGCGTCGCAGGCCCTGGCCGGGTTGACGACCGCGGCCAAGAACGAGGTTCTGCTCGCAGCGGCCGAGGCCATCGAGGCCGACAGTGAAGCGATCCTGGCCGCGAATGCCGCCGACATCACCCGCGCGGACAACGACGGCACCGAGGCCAGCCTGATCGACCGGCTGCGGCTGACCCCGGAACGCATCACCGGAATTGCCGACGGACTCCGCCAGGTGGCGGTCCTACCGGATCCGATCGGCACCGTCGTGTCGGGCAAGACGCTGCCCAACGGCATGGAATTGCGTCAGCTCCGGGTGCCGCTCGGTGTAGTCGGCATGGTGTACGAAGCGCGGCCGAACGTGACCGTCGACGCCTTCGGTATCGCCTTCAAGTCGGGCAATGCGGTGCTGCTGCGCGGTTCGTCGTCCGCCGCGAACTCGAACGCCGAACTCGTCCGCATCCTGCGTGAGGTGTTGCGCGACAAAGGTGTCAACGCCGACGCCGTTGCGCTGCTGCCGAGCGAGGACCGGTCGAGCGTCACCGCTCTCATCCGTGCCCGCGGCCTGGTCGACGTGGTGATCCCGCGCGGGGGCGCCGGACTGATCAATGCAGTCGTGGCCAATGCCACCGTGCCCACCATCGAGACCGGCACGGGCAATTGTCATGTCTACGTGCACGCACTCGCCGACCTCGACGTTGCCACGCGCATCGTGTTGAACTCCAAGACACGGCGGCCAAGCGTGTGCAACACCGCCGAGACGGTACTCATCGACAAGGCCGTGGCGTCCGACGCGTTGCCGAAGATCTCGCAGGCCCTGCAGGCGCAGGGCGTGGTGATCCACGGTGATGAACCCGGTATGGAGCCGGCGACGGACACGGACTGGGCCGAAGAGTATCTGTCGATGGACATCGCGATGAAGGTCGTCGACGACCTGGATGCGGCGGTCGCCCACATCGACACCTGGGGGACCGGTCACACCGAGGCGATCGTCACCACCGATCTGGCCGCCGCGCGGGAATTCACCTCGCGGGTCGATGCGGCGGCGGTGATGGTCAACGCGTCGACCGCGTTCACCGACGGTGAGCAGTTCGGGTTCGGTGCCGAGATCGGCATCTCGACACAGAAACTGCATGCGCGCGGTCCGATGGGGCTGCCGGAACTCACCTCGACGAAGTGGACCGTCTGGGGCGACGGCCACATCAGGCCCGCCTGATGGCCGAGACGACCGCCGCGACCGGCGGGCCCACCACCGTGCCATCGTTCACCGACGTCGCCGACGTCACCACACGGCTGCGCGACACCGGCTATCTCGCCGACGACGCCACTGCCACGTCGACGTACCTGGCCGACCGGCTCGGCAAACCGCTCCTGGTGGAAGGCCCCGCCGGCGTCGGCAAAACCGAACTGGCGCGGGCGATCTCGCAGTCGACGAATGCCGAGTTCATCCGGCTGCAGTGTTATGAAGGCATCGACGAGGCGCGGGCACTCTACGAGTGGAACCACGCCAAACAGATCCTGCACATCCAGGCCACCGGGACACGAGACTGGGACGAGGCGAAGAGCGACATCTTCTGCGAGGAGTTCCTGTTGCCGCGTCCGCTGCTACGGGCCATCTCGAGATCCGAACCGACGGTGCTTCTCATCGACGAGGTGGACAAGGCCGACGTCGATGTGGAGGGTCTGCTCCTCGAGGTGCTCAGTGACTTCGCGGTGACCATTCCCGAGATGGGCACGGTTGCCGCCACCCGGCGGCCGATCGTCATCCTCACGTCCAATGCGACCCGCGATCTCTCCGAGGCGCTGAAGCGTCGGTGCCTGTACCTCTACATCGACTTCCCCGACTCGGTCCGCGAACGCGAGATCCTGGCGTCGCGGGTGCCCGGGTTGCCGGACGCTCTCGCCGCGGAACTGGTGCGGGTCGTCGGTGTGTTGCGCACCCTCGACATCCGCAAGAAGCCGTCGGTGGCCGAGACCATCGACTGGGGCAACACCCTGCTGGCGCTCGGCGCGGGGGAATCGACTACGGGCTCCGGCGCGACTCTTGACGACGGTCTGATCGCGCGCACCCTGGGTGTGGTGCTCAAGCACCGCCCGGATCTGAAGACGGCGTTCAAAGAACTCAAGTTGGGCTGATGTCCCCTCCGGCGCAGGCGGCACCCGAGGTGCCGTTGATCGATCATCTGACCGGTTTCGTCGACGAGCTGCGGGCCCGCGGTATCGTCGTCGGGCCGTCGTCGCTCATCGACGCGGCGCAAGCCGTGGAGGTGCTCGATCTGCTCGACCGTCGCACCTTGCGGGAGGGACTGGCCGCCACCCTCATCAGCGATCAGATGCATCGCCGGGTGTTCGACACCGTCTTCGACCTGTGGTTTCCGCTGGGCACCGGCGCGCGCACCGCGGTCTCCGAATTGCCGAGAACGCAGGACGGCGAGGTGGATGTGGAGGCGATCCGCGACCAGCTGGCCGAGTTGCTCGCCGACGAGTCGCCCGATGCGGACGCGCGGCTCGCGCAGATGGTGGCGCTCATCGTCGACCAGCTCGGACGTTACGATTCCACCCGCGGCGAGGCGTACTCGGCCTATCAGGCGTTGTCGCAGATCAGTCCGCAGACGCTGATCGCGCGGATCGCGGCCGCGATGGCCGGCGGTGGCGACGACGACTCGCTCGGCGACCGCGCGGGTACCGAGCCCCGCTACCGGAGTGCGGCGCGCGCCCGATCGGCCGATCTGCGTGCTGCGATCGAGGCGGAGACGCAGCGGCGGATGGCCGGTGCCAAGGGCCGTGAACGGGTCGCGGAGTATGCCGTGCCGCAGCTGCCGGAGAACATCAATTTCCTGTCGGCCGGTGCGTCGGACCTCGCCGAAATCCGACGCACGATCGAGCCGCTGGCACGGCTGTTGGCGGCGAAGCTGGAAGTTCGTCGCCGCCGATCGCATCGTGGCGCGGTCGACGTGCGCAAGACGTTGCGGGCATCGATGTCGACCGGCGGTGTGCCGATAGAGCTCACGCATCGCAAACCCCGACCGGGGCGTCCGGAGCTCACCGTCATCTGTGACGTGTCGGGCTCGGTGGCGGGTTTCTCCCAGTTCACGCTGCGATTGGTGTATGCGTTGCGTCAACAGTTCTCGAAGGTCCGGGTCTTCGCCTTCGTCGACACCGTCGACGAGGTGACCGACTTCTTCGACCGGGGTTCCGACGACGAGGACTTCGGTGCCAGCATGCATCGGATGATCACCACGGCCCGGATCAGCACCCGCGATGGACACTCCGACTACGGCAACATGCTCAATGGCTTCGTCGAAGAATACGCCGACTCGCTGACCCACCGTGGGGCACTGCTGATCCTCGGCGACGCCCGCAACAACTACCACGATCCGCGGCTGGGAGCGCTCCGTGAACTCGTCGACCGTGCCCGACATGCGTACTGGCTCAATCCCGAGGCCGAGCGCAATTGGGGCACCGGGGACTCCGCCGCGACAGAGTATGCCGAGGGCATCGAGATGTTCGAATGTCGCAACGCCACCCAGCTCGGACGAGTGATCGCCGACCTGCTGCCGGTGTGATCTGCAGCGGGTCACCGGGTGCCGTGTGGTCGACCGCGTAAACTCACACGTCATGGCCACCGACGGGCAGACGTCCACGCGACCGCGCGCACGCCGCATCGGCATCATGGGTGGCACGTTCGATCCCATCCACAACGGTCACCTGGTGGCCGCCAGTGAGGTGGCCCATCGGTTCTCCCTGGACGAGGTGATCTTCGTCCCGACCGGAAGACCCTGGCAGAAGCTGGGTGAGGACGAGGACGGCCACGTCATCGACGCGGCGAGGGCGGTCAGTCCGGCCGAGGACCGCTACCTGATGACGGTCATCGCGACCGCATCGAATCCGCGCTTCAGCGTGAGCCGCGTCGACATCGAACGTGACGGCGACACCTACACCGTCGACACACTGCGTGATCTCCGCAAGCACCATCCCGACGCCGAGCTGTTCTTCATCACCGGCGCCGATGCGCTGGAATCGATCCTGTCCTGGCAGGACTGGGAGGGATTGTTCGAACTCGCGCACTTCATCGGCGTCAGCCGACCCGGCTACGAACTGCACGCCAAGCATCTCGCTGCGCACCTCGGTTCGCTGCCGCCGGATACGTTGCAGATGCTCGAGATCCCGGCGCTGGCGATCTCGTCCACGGACTGCCGCGCCCGCGCCGCGCGCGGGCGTCCGGTCTGGTATCTCGTTCCCGACGGAGTCGTCCAGTACATCGCCAAACGCAAGCTGTACCGTGCGCCGAAGGCGTCCTCGCCGGGGGTGTCCGCGCCCTGATCTCACTGCGACGACCAGACCTGCCTCACACACCGCACCGCACCCCGACGGAAGGACTCCAGTGACTGCCTCAGCCGAAGCGCTGCAGATGGCCACCGTGGCGGCACACGCCGCCGCCGACAAACTCGCCCACGATGTCACGGTCATCGATGTCTCCGAACAACTCGTCATCACCGACATCTTCGTGATCGCGTCGGCCGACAACGAACGGCAGGTGACCGCGATCGTCGATGAGGTGGAGGACAAACTGCGCGAAGCCGGTCACAAACCCGTGCGGCGGGAAGGCACCCGTGAGGGCCGGTGGGCGCTCATCGACTACGCCGACATCGTCGTACACATCCAGCACACCGACGAGCGGCAGTTCTACGCGCTGGAGCGGCTCTGGAAGGACTGCCCGGTCATCGACGTGGACGGCCTCGCGTGAGCGGCGGACCGGACAGTCACGACACCTCCGTGGAACGTCTCACGCCGGTGGTCCGTCGGCTGATCCTGTTGCGTCACGGGCAGACCGACTACAACGCGACGAGCCGGATGCAGGGGCAGCTGGACACGGAGCTGTCGACGTTGGGCCGGCGCCAGGCCGAGGACGCCGCGGTCGCGTTGGCCGATCGCGCACCTATGCGCATCCTGTCCTCCGATCTGACCCGCGCCCGCGACACCGCCGAGGCGTTGGCGCGGCGGACAGGGCTCACGGTCACCACCGACAAGCGCCTGCGTGAAACACATCTCGGTGACTGGCAGGGCATGACCCACCTCGAGGTGGATGCCGAGATGCCGGGGGCGCGGCGCATCTGGCGCGACGACGCGTCCTGGGCGCCACCGAACGGCGAGAGCCGAATCGACGTCGCGACCCGGGCCACCCCGCTGGTGGATGAGCTCGTGAACATCGTCGACGGCTGGGGCAGTGGTGAACGACCTGAGGCCCCGGTGGTGCTCGTCGCTCACGGCGGCGTCATCGCCGCGATGACCGCGGCACTGCTGGACCTGGACCGGAAGTCGTGGCCGGTGTTCGGCGGACTCGCGAACACCAGTTGGGTGCAACTGTCCGGCCACGGCGTGCCCGGCAGTGCGCCACGGTGGCGATTGGACGTCTGGAACGCCTCGGCCGAGGTGGCCGACGCGGGCGTGCAGTGACGATCCTGGTCTTGTCGGACTCGCTGGCCTACTACGGGCCGACCGGTGGCCTGCCCGCCGACGACACCCGAATCTGGCCGTCGCTGGTCGGGGTGGGATGCGATCGCGATGTGGCGCTGTTCGGACGGATCGGCTGGACCAGCCGAGATGTCTGGTGGGCTCTCACCCAGGACCCCAACATCTGGGCGGCAGTACCGACCGCGGAGGTGGTGGTGCTGGCTTTCGGCGGGATGGACAGTCTGCCGTCGCCACTGCCCACCGCGGTGCGCGAACAGATCCGCTACGTGCGACCGGCGCGGCTGCGTCAGGTGGTGCGCGACGGCTACTCGTGGTTGCAGCCTCGCCTGTCCACAGTCGGATGGCCACTGGCACTGCCGCCGTCGGTCACCGTCGAATACCTCGAGAAGATCCGGGCCGCGCTCGCCGAGTTGCGGCCCGACCTGCCCATCGTGCTGTGTCTGCCGCCGACACATCGCAGTCCGTACTACGGATACGTGCACTCGGGCCGGATACCGACCACGGCGGCGATGCTCGCTTGGGGGCGCTCCCACGATTTGCGCATCGCCGACTTCTACCCGGTCACCCGCGACGCGTTCGAGCAGCGGCCCGAGACGATGAACCCCGACGGCATTCACTGGGGATTCGACTGTCATCGGCGCATCGCCGACGAGGTCATCGGGGTGGTGCGCGAGGCGCTGACCACACCTGGCCGCAACGGTGCCGACGGGCCCCCGGCCGCCCCGAAACCGACCGGCTAACGTAGACGCGTGCCAGTCGTCGTCGTCACCGATTCATCTTCGCGCCTGCCCGCCGAGATCGCCGACCACTACGGTATCCGGCAGGTGCCGTTGCACCTGACGCTGGACGACGAGGATTATCGCGAAGGCGTGGACGAGATGCCCGCAGACATCGTCTCTCACCCGGGTGTGACGACCTCAGGGGCCAATCCGCACGAACTCGGCACCGCTTACGAACAGGCGCTGGCCGACAGCGACGGCGACGGAGTGGTTGCGGTCCACATGTCGCGTCGCCTGTCGGGAACCTGGAGCGCCGGCCGGCTGGCCGCTGAGAAGTACTCCGGACAGGTCCGCATCGTCGATTCACGGTCGGTGGGCCTGGCCGTCGGCTTCACCGCGATCGGTGCGGCGCAGGCGGCGAATGCCGGCGCCGATCGCGATCGCGTCTACGAATCCGCGATCCGACAGGCCGCCACCATCGACTCGATGCTGTGCGTCCATCAACTCGAGAATCTCCGACAGAGCGGCCGGATCAGCGCAGCGAGCAAGATGCTGGGTTCGGCGTTGTCGATCAAGCCGATCCTGCACATGGTCGACGGCGTGCTCACTTTGCGTGAACGCCACCGGACCTTCTCCAAGGCGCTGGAAAAAATGGCCGACGCGGCGGTCGAGTCAGCGGCCGGCCGGCCGGTGACCCTCGGTGTGCAGCACTGCGAATCACCCGAGCTCGCATCCGAATTCGCCGATTCCATCGCCGATCGATTTCGCGAGGTGACGTCACGGGTGATCGTCGATCTCGGTCCGGTGCTGGGCTGCCACGTGGGGCCGGGGGCCATCGGGGTGACACTGGCCACCAACCTCGAACCGATCGAACTGTAGATTCTCGGCGCGGCCGAATCCACAGCCGCCGGTTGATCCACAGATCTCTGTCGGCAGCCGACGTGCGGACTGAATCGACGACGATCGGTTCTAGCCTCGACGGGCATGAGCACAACCTCGCCGCGGCGCCGGTCCGGTCTGGATCGACTCGACTCCCGTGCCCCGAATCAGACCGTTGTGGAGTCGGAAATATCTGCGCGGCAAGAAATTCCAGATTCGTCGGAGGTGGATGACGATGGGGTCGACACCGTCGGCGTCGGCGGTCCGTGGCCGGTCACGGCCGTACCCACCTGGTACGCGCCGGTCGGCGACGCCGAGCGATCCGGGGAGCAACTCAGCGTCGGCGATCGGTTCGGTGCCCTCGACGCAGAGGACGTCGACGACGAACCGCGCCGACGTTTTCTCGTCGCGCCACCGGCCGCGATCGCCCTGATCCTGGTGGGGATCGCGGCGTGTGCCGTGGCGGGGTTCTCGCTCCTGCGCGCCGGAACGGACACGGCGACTCCGGTGGCGTTCCCGGCGACCGCCGGACCGTCGGCCGGCGTTGCCGCCGACCCGACCCAGGTGTCCTCGCCGCAGACTGCGGCACCCCAGCCGCCGACCCAGGCCGCCGAACTGGTGGTCAGCGTGGTGGGACTGGTGCATCGCCCGGGGCTGGTGCGGCTGGCAGCCCAGGCGCGCGTGGCCGACGCGATAGCTCGTGCCGGTGGGGCGCGGAAGGGAGCGGATCTGCTGTCGCTCAACCTGGCTCAACGCCTCAACGACGGTGACCAGGTTCTGGTCGGCTACGGCGGCGACGGTGGGCGGATGGCGCTGCGCAGTGCTGTCGTCGGCGGCGGGCAGTCGGGTGCGGCTGAGTCGGGCTCGTCGGCGGGGCGCAGCGACACATCGGCGACCGACAACGCGCCGGGAGGGAAGGTGAATCTGAATTCCGCGACCGAGGCGCAACTCGATGAACTGCCCGGTGTCGGACCGGTGACGGCACAGGCCATTCTGGCCTGGCGTGAGGCCAACGGACGATTCACGTCGGTCGACCAGCTCGCCGAGGTCGATGGCATCGGGCCCACCCGGTTTGCGCGGCTGCGCGATCTGGTGACGGTGTGACCGCTGGGCGTGTGGCCCGGAGTGTCGTGCCGAGTGGCGACTACCGGCTGGTGGTGCCCGGGGCGAGCACCTGGACGGTGACCTTGCTGATCCTGTTCGGCCCGCGCGCGGTGGTGTGGCCGGTGCTGGTTGTCGGCGTGCTGGTCTGTGCGGCCTGCGCACTCGCCGTCCGCCGGGCGTGGGTGACTTGGGCGACGGTGTCGCTGGTGGTGGTCGCGGCGGCGATGGCGACGGTGACCGCCGGGGCATTGGCGATGCGGCTGCAGGCTGCGACGGCTCACCCGCTGAGCGGGATCGAGGGCAAAGTGCGGATCAGTGCGGTGGTCGGCGACGACGCGATCATCATGGGTTCGTCCGCACGGGTGCGTGTCCGCGTGGATGTCTGCGAGTTGTCGGGACGCGCGGTCGCGCCGGCGTCGGCGGAGCTGACCGGTCCCGCTGCGAGCTGGTCGGAACTTTCTGTGGGTCAAAGCTTCTCGACTGTCGTCCGGGTGAGCCCGCCACGGCGGGGTGAGATGCTGGTGGCGCGGCTGTCCGCGGTGGCCGAGCCGCGGCTGCTTGGCCGGCCGCCGCCGCATCAGCGACTGGCGACCTTCATTCGCGCACGGCTGCAGCAGATCTCCGCGCGGGCTCTGGGGGTGGAGGCTGCCGGTCTGCTGCCTGGTCTGGTCCTCGGGGACACCAGTGGACTCGGGACCGAGGTGCGGTCGGACTTCCGCGCGGCGGGGTTGACCCACCTGGTGGCGGTGTCGGGCGCCAACTTCGCGATCGTTTGCGGAGCTGCGGTGCTGGCGGTGCGGATGCTGGGCGCGTCGCCAGGGGTGACGGCGGTGGTCGGGGCGATCGTGGTGGTGGCCTTCGTGATCCTGGTCCGCCCCTCTCCGAGTGTGCTGCGCGCGGCGATGATGGGCCTGATCGGACTGCTGGCGTTGATCCGGTCACGGCGAGCGCAGGCGTTGCCGGCGCTCGGGACGGCGGTGGTGCTCGGGTTGCTGTGGTGGCCGGAACTCGCCGCGGATCCAGGATTCGCGTTGTCGGTGATCGCGACCGCGGGACTGGTGCTGTGGTCGGCCCCGGTGCGAGATCGGTTGCGCCGCTGGCGAGTACCGGCCGGCGTTGCCGAGCTGCTGGCGATGGCGCTGGTGGCGCAGCTGGTCACCGCGCCTGTCGTCGCGATGATAGGTGGGCGGTTCAGCGTCGTCGGACTGGCCGCCAATGTGGCGGTCGCACCGATCGTCGGGGTGATCGCGATCATCGGCACCGGCGCCGCAGTGCTGGGTGCGATGGGCGGACCCAACGGCCCGGGCGCGGTGTGCGCCGAACTGATGATCCGTGCGCTGGCACCGGAATTGTGGTGGATGCTGAGCTGCGCCCGCGTACTGGGCCGTCTGTCGTGGGCGGCGATCGAGGTTCCCTCCGGAGTGCTCGGTGCGGTGATCGTCGCGCTCATGACCGTGTGCGCTCTCGGGGCGCTCCGCGCGGTCTGGCAGCATTGTCGTCGTGAGTGAACGCCTACATCTGTTGCTCGGTGATGACGACTTCCTGACCGGGCGGGTCATCAGTTCGATCACCGCACAACAGGCGGCAGCGGCCGGCACCGAGGTTCCGGTGACGCGGGTCCGCGCCGGCGATGTGACCGAGCACGAGTTGGCCGAATTGCTCAGTCCGTCGCTGTTCGCCGAGGATCGGATCGTCGTGGTGGAGTCGGCGGCCGAGGCGGGTAAGGAACCCGCCTCGCTGATCGCGCAGGCAGCGGGGGAGTTACCCGAGGGCATCACCCTGATGGTGATCCACACCGGCGGCGGTCGTGCGAAGTCACTGGTGCCCGCACTGAAGAAGGCCGGTGCCACCGAGCACGACTGCGCCGGGCCCAAGTGGCCGTCGGAGCGGATGGATTTCGTGCGCAAGGAGTTCCGCGTGCTCGGCGCCAAGGTGAGCAACGACGTGGTGGAACAGGTCGTCGAAGGGGTCGGTGCCGAGCTACGGGAACTGGCCGCGGCGTGTGCCCAGCTCGTGGCCGACACCGACGGGAAGGTCACTGTCGACGCGGTCCGCCTCTACTATCAGGGGCGCCCGGAGATCACCGGATTCGAGGTGGCCGACAAGGCGGTGACCGGTGACCGTCCGGGCGCATTGGAATCACTGGCATGGGCCGAACATCATGGGGTCCCGCGCGTGTTGCTCGCCGACGCGCTGGCCGAGGCCGTCCATGCGATCGCCCGGGTCCGCGCCATCGGTTCGATGGATCAATACGCGGCCGCATCCGAGCTCGGCATGCCGCCGCGGCGGGTCAAGAAGGTGCAGGCTCAGGCGCGCGCCTGGGATTCGGTGTCGATCGCGGCCGCGGTGCGGGTGGTGGCCCAGCTCAACGGCGACGTCAAGGGGCAGGCCGCGGACCCGGCGTTCAGTCTCGCGCACGCCGTCGCGGCGGTGGCGGACCTGCGTCCGGCGCCCGGACAACGCAGTTCACCCCGGTGACCGCGTGGACGTCACCGGGGTGAACCGAAAAGACTTCAGCTGATCTGAAAGAAAGAGTCGGGATCAGAGCTTGTTGACGGCGATGGCCATCGCCGACTTCTTGTTGGCGGCCTGGTTGGCGTGGATGACGCCCTTCGAGGCAGCCTTGTCGAGCTTGCGGCCGGCGGCACGCGACAGCTCGGCGGCCTTGTCCTTGTCGCCGGAGTCGACGGCTTCGCGGAAGCTGCGGATCGCGGTGCGCAGCGACGACTTCACCGACTGGTTGCGCTGACGGCGCTCCTCGTTGGTCCGGTTACGCTTCATCTGCGACTTGATGTTGGCCACGCGTGTATCCCTCTTGATCTGGTCGGTAGTTGTTTCGTTTCCAGCAGGTCGGGTGCCGTGAATCCGGTGGATCACGTCGACGCTGCGACAGCGATCGACTTTACCAGCAGGCGGCCACCCCGCCCAAATCGCGGACAGAGCCGATTAGGCTGGCGCTCATCATGTCAGTCGTCTTCATTCACATCGGCCTGCCCAAAACCGGCACAACCCACCTTCAGGATCGCCTCTGGCGTAACCGTGACCTGGCATTACGGTCATCGGGTCTGCTCTATCCGGGCAATCACATGACCGATCACTTCCATGCCGCCACCCATCTGCAGCCCGAGCGCTACCTGGACTGGGTGAACCCGGACTTCGATGACGCGTGGCCCAACCTTCTGGGTCAGATGAAGGCCTGGCCGGGAAAATCGCTACTCTCCCACGAGCTGTATGCGACGGCCACACCGCGACACATCGACACACTGATGTCGGACCTCTCCTTCGCCGACGAGATCCATGTCATCGCAACCGTCCGCGATCTGGCGCGGCAACTGCCCTCGGTGTGGCAGGAGAACATCAAGAACCAGCGGCGTGCCGATTTCGCCGAGTTCCTGGCGTCGGTGCGTGAGCACGGACCGGCGGTGCCCGGCTTCGTGCCACCGACCGACGGCGGCGAAGAGGAACCGTTCTGGGAGTTCCAGGACTATGTGCGGATCCTCGCCGACTGGGCCGACGCGGTGGGCCCGCAACGAGTGCATCTGGTGACCGTACCGACCCGCCGCGACACTCCCGGGGAATCGATCTGGGAGAGATTCCTGCGGGTACTCGACGTCGATCCGGCGCCGCTGACGATGGATGTGCCGAACCTGAACTCGTCGTTGCCGGCGGCACAGGCCGAGTACCTGCGCCGACTCAATCACCATCTGCAGCCGTCGGACGTGCATTGGAGCCGCTATGACGGGGTGGTCAAGGGTCAGGTCATCCAGATCCTGAAACGCGCGCACGGCGCGCCCCTGGGGCTCAGCGCAGAACAACGTGTCTGGGCGGCGAGCGCCGCCGATGACATGGTGGCGGCCGTCCGGTCGCGTGGCTACGTCGTCTCCGGCGATCTCGCCGATCTGGAGGTGTCCACCGCCGCGGGTGTCGACGCCGAGCCGCCGACCACGCAGGACATACTCGACGTCGCTGTCACGACCATGGCGGAGATGGTCAAGGAGGCGCCGATCCGTGACGACCGCCCAAGGCTGCGGACACGCGCGATGAACGTGGCGCGTCGTGCCCGGCGTCGGGTACGCGCGCTGCGCCGTCGGTGATCGGCGTGGCACGCCCGTGACCAACAGTCCTGCCGAATCGCGGTTTTTGTAGCACCATGTCAAGTTATGAGTCCCGCGCCGACGACCTCCGCCAGCAAGCGAGCCGCCAGCAAGGCCACGAAGTCCACCACGACTACTGGTAGCCCGGCGAACAAGTCGACCAAGGCCACCAAGTCGTCGTCCGGGCGAAAGTCCGACACCAAGGCCGCGGGCACCAAGGGGCGGTCCAAGGAACCGGCCAAACGTGCCAAGACCACGGTCCGTGAACCCAAGGCGATCGACAACACGATCTTCGCCGGATACTCGAAAGGGCCGTACGGCAAGGCCTTCGACGAGATGTTCGACGCCGACGGCGAGGTGCGCGCACCATACCGCGGCATCTACAAGGCGATGTCGGCCTACGATACGGCCGACCTCGACGTGCGGGTCGATGCACTCGGCCGCGCGTTCATCGATCAAGGTGTCACGTTCTCGCTGTCCGGCAAGGAACGACCGTTCCCGCTCGACGTTGTGCCGCGGGTGATCTCGGCGAGCGAATGGAGCAAGCTGGAAGCCGGTATCACCCAACGGGTGCAGGCCCTGGAGTTGTTCCTCGACGACATCTACGGCGAACAGGAGATCCTGCGCGACGGGGTGTTGCCGAAACGGCTTGTGCACTCGTGTGAGCATTTCCATCGGCAGGCCGCAAACATCCGTCCGCCCAACGGGGTTCGCATCCATGTCGCGGGTATCGACCTCATCCGTGACGAGAACGGCGATTTCCGGGTACTCGAGGACAACCTGCGATCCCCGTCCGGCGTCTCGTATGTGATGGAGAACCGGCGCACCATGGCGCGGGTCTTCCCGGATCTGTTCTCCTCGCATCGGGTGCGTGCGGTTGCCGACTATCCCAGTCACCTGTTGCGCGCGTTGCGGGCATCGGCGGCGTTCAACGAGGCCGATCCCAACATCGTGGTGCTCACCCCGGGTGTCGCGAACTCCGCCTACTTCGAACATTCGCTGCTGGCGCGACTGATGGGCGTCGAGTTGGTCGAGGGTCGAGACCTCTTCTGCCGCGACAACATCGTCTACATGCGCACCACTGAGGGTGAGCAGCGGGTGGACGTGATCTACCGCCGCATCGACGACGATTTCCTCGATCCGATGCAGTTCCGGCCGGATTCCATGCTCGGCGTCGCAGGCCTGCTGAATGCCGCCCGCGCCGGCAACGTGGTTATCTCGAGTGCGGTCGGCAACGGCGTCGGCGACGACAAGCTCATCTACACCTACGTTCCGGACATCATCGAGTACTACCTCGGTGAGAAACCCTCGTTGCAGAACGTGGACACGTTGCGGTGCTGGCTCGACGACGAGTGCGAAGAGGTGCTCGACCGGATCGACGAACTCGTGGTCAAACCGGTGGAGGGTTCCGGCGGCTACGGCATCGTGTTCGGTCCGGACGCCACCAAGGCAGAATTGAACACGTTGGCCCGCAAGGTACGCAACGACCCCCGCGGATGGATCGCACAGCCCGTCGTGCAGTTGTCGACGGTGCCGACCAAGATCGACGGGGAGGTGCGGCCCCGGCACGTCGACCTGAGGCCGTTCGCCGTCAACGACGGGGAGTCGGTGTGGGTTCTGCCCGGTGGTCTCACCCGCGTCGCCCTGCCCGAGGGATCGTTGGTGGTCAACTCCAGTCAGGGCGGCGGCTCCAAGGACACGTGGGTGCTCGCGTCGGCGCGCTCGTCGGAAGATCGTGAACTCTCCGGGGCGAAGGTGGTCAACGCCAGCGGGGTCGCCGCCGCCCGCCCGGCCGAGAACGCTCCCGACCCGCTGCACACCCAGACCCAACAACAGCAGCAGGGCCTCGAACAGCAGGGTGGTGAGCACTGATGATGTTGGCGCGCAACGCGGAATCGCTCTACTGGATCGGCCGCTACGTCGAACGTGCCGACGACATGGCACGCATTCTCGACGTCGCGATCCACCAGTTGCTCGAGGATGCGACTGTCGACGTGGACCGTCAGGCACGCCTGGTTATCCAGGTTCTGGGTCTGGACACGCCGAGTACCGACGATCTGATCGACGTGTGGGCCCTGACCGAGCGCGTCGCCTACGACAAGGACGCAATCGGTTCGATCGTCGACCTGATCCGGTCGGCCCGGGAGAACGCACGTGGTGCGCGTGAGGTCACGTCCAGCGAGATGTGGGAGTGCCTGAACACCACCTACAACGGTCTCAACGACGCCGAACGTCGGGCTCGCCGGCTCGGCCCGCACGAGTTCCTGTCCTACGTGAAGAACCGGGCCGCCATGTTCGCGGGACTCGCCGACGCCACCCTCAGCCACGACGACGGCTACCGGTACCTGCTGCTCGGGCGGTCGGTGGAACGCGTGGACATGACCATTCGGATGCTGCTGTCGCGCGCCGGCGATCGCGTCACGTCGCCGTCGTGGGTCAGTGTGCTGGTGTCAGCCGGTGCACACGACACCTTCCTGCGCACCTACCGAGGACGGCTCGACGCGGAGAACATCGTCGAGTTCATGTTGGTGGACAGGCTGTTCCCGCGGTCGGTGTTCCACGCGCTGCGGGTGGCCGAGCACAATCTGACCGAACTGGAGAAGCGGCCGAGCCGCGTCGGCACCCAAGCCGAGGCGTTGTTGCTCCTCGGCCGTGCGCGCAGCTCGTTGGAGTTCATCGAACCGGGCAATCTGCTCGAGGACCTGCAGGACCGTCTGCTCGATCTCCAGGACACCTGCCGCGCGGTCAACGAGGCGGTGACCGGCCAATACTTCCATGTGTCGCCGTATGTCTCGTGGGCCGACGCCCGCGTGAGCGATTCGGAGGACCACATGATCGAGGAGAGTGAACTGTGAGCTGGCGTCTACGCGTCGTCCATTCCACCGGATTCGCCTACAAGAGTCCGGTGACGTCGTCGTACAACGAGGCCCGCCTCACGCCCCGCAGCGACAACCGGCAAAACGTCATCATCAACCGGGTCGAGACGGTGCCGGCCACGAGGTCCTACCGCTACACCGACTACTGGGGCACTGCGGTGACCGCCTTCGACCTGCACGCACCGCACGAGGAACTCGAGGTGTCCGGCATGTCGGTGGTGGAGACCGAGGCCGGTGGCCGGGTCCCGGTCGCCGAGCAACGCACCTGGGACGACGTGCGCAGCGACTACGTCGAGGACCGCTACGACGAGATGCTCTCTTACACCGGGTACGTGCCGAAGAACCGACAGCTGGCCTCGGCGGCGACGCGACTTGCCAAAGGGCTCGATCCCGATGCGGCCGTCGAGGCGGTGTGCCGCTACGTGCACGAGGAGATGAAGTACGTGCCTGGCACGACCGGCGTGCACACCACCGCCGTCGACGCATGGAACGAACGCAAAGGTGTCTGCCAGGACTACGCGCACCTGTCGTTGCTGATGTTGCGCAGCCTCGGCATCCCCGCCCGATACGTCTCGGGGTATCTGCACCCGAAACCCGATGCGGCCATCGACAAGACGGTCGAGGGGCAGAGCCACGCGTGGATCGAGGCGTGGACAGGTGGTTGGTGGGGTTACGACCCGACGAATGCCACCGGCATCACCGAGCAGCACGTGTCGGTCGGAGTCGGACGCGACTACTCGGATGTGTCACCCCTGAAGGGGATCTACACCGGTGGCGGGGCAACCGATCTCGATGTCGTCGTGGAGATCACCCGGCTGGCCTAGCGGTCAGTGCCAGCCGAAGTCGGCGCGTAGACGGGCCGCGACCCGGTCGAACCGCGCACGATCGAGAATGGCGCCCTCGCGACGGATGCCGTGTTCGGCAACGACCAGGACCCGGTCGAGCCGAACGAAACTCTCCCGCCGCGACGCATCCCACACCCCGCTGCCGATACCCATCCAATCAGGGTCCTCGCGGTGATACTCCCTGCTGGACAGCATCAATCCGAGGAGATTCGCGCCGGACCGGCCGACAACGAGCACCGGGCGGTCCTTGCCCTGATCGGGATCATCCTCGTAGCGCACCCAGGTCCACACGATCTCGCCCGGATCGGCGGCGCCGTCGAGGTCAGGGGAGTAGCAGATCGCGCGCGCGAGAGTACGTGTCGCAGCGGTACGCGGAGTGAGTCGCATCGCGGGTCAGCCCATCAGGGTATCGAACACGGCGTCGGCGGTCACCGTGGCGGTGGGTGCGCGATCGGGGTTGAGATTGTGGCCGACCTTCTCGATCTCGACGACGCGGGTCGGCGACGGGATCAACGCCACCGCGTCGGCGAGTTCCGCAGGTGTGGCGAACGGATCGGTACTGCCATGCACGATCACCGTGGGCACCGAGATCGACGACAGATGTTCGGTCCGCAGCCGGTCGGGTTTGCCCGGCGGGTGCAGGGGATAGGACGTCAGCAGCAGGCCATCGGCCAGATCCGGATTCTCGGCAACCGCCATCGAGGCCTGCCGACCGCCATAGGAATGACCGCCGACGATCAGCGGAACACCGTCGAGCCGGAACGTCTCGCAGGCCGCGACGATGCCGGCACGATCGGCAGCCGCCGTCGACGGGCTCGGCGGGCCCTTGGGGCGTCGTTGTCGGTAGGGCAGATCGATACGGGCCACCAGCAGGCCCCGCGCGGACAGCTCGTCGGCCAGCACGCGCAGGATGACCGCGTGTCGGTTGCCGCCGGCGCCGTGCGCGAGCACAGCCACCCCGATCCGATCGTGGCCGGGTTCGGTGACCTCGGCCACCACCGAGTCGGCGTCGTACGTATGCGACTCGGGACTGTTCGGAGGGGGCGCGGCAGCCATTGCACAACCGTAGCGGCGAGCGTCGCCGACGCCGACCGTGGCGGGCATGAGAAACTGGACCCAGCGACGTGGTCACCTTCGGCCGCGTCACCATGCCGCACGTCCGAGGAGCAGTTCGATTCCCACCTTCGCTGACACCACCTTCACCGACCCCGCGCGGATCCGGAACTTCTGCATCATCGCCCACATCGACCACGGAAAGTCCACCCTGGCCGACCGTATGTTGCAGCTGACCGGCGTGGTCGAGGAGCGTCAGATGCGCGCGCAGTACCTCGATCGGATGGACATCGAACGTGAGCGCGGCATCACCATCAAGGCGCAGAACGTGCGCCTGCCGTGGCAGGTCACCGAGCCCGACGGCGCCACCACCGACTACGTCATCCACCTGATCGACACACCCGGCCACGTCGACTTCACCTATGAGGTATCGCGTGCCCTCGAGGCCTGTGAAGGGGCGATTCTGCTGGTCGACGCCGCCCAAGGCATCGAGGCGCAGACGCTGGCCAACCTCTACCTGGCGATGGACAAGGACCTGACGATCATCCCGGTCCTCAACAAGATCGATCTGCCGGCGGCCGATCCGGACCGCTACGCCGCGGAGATCGCGCACATCATCGGCTGCGAGGCCGACGAGGTGCTGCGGGTGTCGGGTAAGACCGGAGCCGGCGTGGCCGAACTGCTCGACGAGGTCATCCTGCAGGTCCCCCCGCCCGAAGGTGATCAGGACGCTCCGGCGCGCGCAATGATCTTCGACTCGGTCTACGACACCTACCGTGGGGTGGTCACCTACGTCCGTGTCGTCGACGGACGCGTCCTGCCGCGCGAGAAGGTGCTGATGATGTCGACCGGCGCGACACATGAACTTCTCGAGGTCGGCATCGTCTCGCCCGAACCGAAGGCATCCAAGGGGCTGGGAGTCGGTGAGGTCGGCTACCTGATCACCGGTGTGAAAGACGTGCGGCAGTCCAAGGTCGGCGATACCGTGACCACGGCCAAGCACGGGGCCGAGGAACCACTGACGGGCTACCGGGAGCCGCAGCCCATGGTCTACTCGGGGCTCTACCCAGTGGACGGCTCGGACTACCCGGTGCTGCGCGAGGCGCTGGACAAGCTGCAACTCAACGACGCGGCACTCGCCTACGAACCGGAGACCTCGGTGGCCCTCGGGTTCGGTTTCCGCTGCGGCTTCCTCGGGCTCCTGCACATGGAGATCACCCGTGAACGCCTCGAACGCGAGTTCAACCTCAACCTGATCTCGACAGCACCCAACGTCGTCTATCGGGTCATCATGGAGGACGGGCAGGAGATCACCGTCACCAATCCATCGGACTGGCCTGCGGGCAAGGCCAAGCAGATCTTCGAGCCGATCGTGAAGATGACGATCATCGCTCCGAGCGAGTTCGTCGGGGCGATCATGGAACTTTGTCAGAGCCGGCGCGGTGATCTCGGCGGGATGGACTACCTCTCGGAGACCCGCGTCGAGCTGCGCTACACGATGCCGATGGCCGAGATCATCTTCGACTTCTTCGATGCACTCAAGTCGCGCACCCGCGGCTACGCCAGCCTGGATTACGAGGAAGCCGGCGAGCAGGAAGCCGAGCTGGTGAAGGTCGACATCCTCTTGCAGGGGGAGGCCGTGGACGCGTTCAGCGCGATCGTGCACAAGGATGCGGCCTATGCGTACGGCAACAAGATGGCCACCAAACTCAAGGAACTGATCCCGCGTCAGCAGTTCGAGGTACCGGTGCAGGCGGCCATCGGCTCCAAGATCATCGCGCGCGAGAACATCCGTGCCATCCGCAAGGACGTGCTGGCCAAGTGCTACGGCGGTGACATCAGCCGCAAGCGCAAGCTGCTCGAGAAGCAGAAAGAGGGCAAGAAGCGGATGAAGACGATCGGGCGGGTCGACGTCCCGCAAGAGGCGTTTGTCGCCGCGCTGTCCACCGACTCACTGGGAGACAAGCCGAAGGGGAAGTAGACCGTTGGACAACCGCCGCAACCCGGTACTGGCCGAGAGTCCGCTGCCGCACGGACTGCCCGACTTCGCGTCGATCTCCGACGACGACTTCCTGCCCGCCTTCGGTGAGGCGATGGCGACCCATCTCGCGGAGGTGGAGTCGATCGCCACCGACCCACGGCCCGCGACGTTCGCCAACACCGTAGAGGCGTTGGAACTGTCCGGGCGGGATCTCGCTCGGGCCGGCGGGATCTTCTTCAATCTCGTCGGGCCGGACACCAACCCGCAGCGCAACGAGATCTCCCGGCAACTCTCGACCTTGCTGACCGACCACGCGAACACCATCGCGATGGATCGGCGACTGTTCGAGAGGATCTCGGCGCTGCACGACCGCGCAGACGAACTCGACCTGACCGAGGCGCAGCAACGGTTGCTCGCCAAGCGCTATCGCGAATCGGTGCGGGCCGGCGCCGGGCTCGGCCCGGACGAGCAAGAACAGATACGCCAGATCTCTTCGCGGCTGGCATATCTCAGCACGACGTTCTCGCAACGCATTCTCGATGACACCAATGCCTCGGCGGTGCTCGTCGACAACATCGCCCAGCTCGACGGGCTCTCGGCGGGACAGGTCGCCGCCGCTCGCCGGGCGGCAGCCGACGCGGGACACGAATCCGGTTACCTGCTCACCCTGGAACTACCCAGCAGCCAGGCGGTACTCACGGGGCTCACGGATCGTTCGGTGCGGCAACGGGTCTTCGACGCGTCGATCTCGCGCTGTGCGCGGGGTAACGACCACGACACCCGTGAGCTCGTCCTCGAGATCGTCGGGCTTCGCGCTCGACGTGCCCGACTCCTGGGGTATCGCGACCATGCCGAGTATGTGATCGCCGAGGAGACCGCACCCAACCCGGCCGCGGTCGTCGAGTTGCTGGCCGAGCTCACCGCGTCCGCCCTGCGGGCGGGCGGACGCGAACTGACCCGCCTGAACCGGTTCGCCGACGAGGAGATCGGCGCGGCCGACCTCACCTACTGGTTGGAACGGGAGCGGCGGGCCGCGTCTGCGGTTCCGCTCGACGACTTCGGTGACTACTGCGAGCTCGACAATGTGTTGCAGCGGGGGGTGTTCTATGCCGCGGGCAAACTGTACGGACTGCGATTCATCGAACGAACCGACCTGCACGGCTACCACCCCGACGTGCGGGTGTGGGACGTGATCAACGAGGCGGGGCGCAGCATCGGCCTGTTCCTGGGTGACTTCTATGCGCGCCCGTCCAAACGGGGCGGCGCCTGGATGAACAACATCGTCGACCAGTCGATGGTGTTGTCCACACAACCGATCGTGGTGAACGTCGCCAATCTGACCAAACCCGATGACGGCGCGCCCTGCCTGCTGACGATGGACCAGCTGACCACTCTGTTCCACGAGTTCGGACACGCCCTGCACGGTTTGTTGTCGGCTGTCGACTACCCGTCGCAATCGGGTACGTCGGTGCCGCGGGACTTCGTCGAGTTCCCGTCGCAGGTGAACGAGATGTGGGCATTGCATCCAGATGTGTTGTCGCAGTATGCCCGTCACCACGCCACGGGTGAACCCATTCCGGCGGCGCTGGCCGATGCGGCACGCGATGCGGCGAAGACCGAGAGCGCGCACTCCACGATCGAGTATCTCGCTGCCGCGCAGCTCGATCTGGCCTGGCATCGGATCACCGCCGACGACACGGTCGACGATGTCGCGCAGTTCGAACGAGATGCGTTGCGGGCGGCAGGTTTCACCGGTGACCTGATCCCGCCGCGGTATCGCAGCGCGTACTTCAACCACATCTTCGGCGGCGGCTATTCCGCGGGCTACTACTCCTACATCTGGTCGGAAGTACTCGACGCCGAGACCGAACAGTGGTTCCTCGCCGAGGGCGGACTGCTGCGCGACAACGGCCGGCGCTTCGCCGAGGCAACACTTTCGCGCGGCGACAGCATCGACCCGTTGGCCGCCCACGAGACGCTCATCGGGCGGACTCCACGCATCGAACCGCTGCTCACCCGGCGCGGACTCGTCGCGTCCGAGGAACGCTAGCCGCGGCGATGGAATCCGGGGCCGGTTCTCGTCGCGACAGCCGCGGCGATCTAACGCGGTTCGCTCTGCTCAGTATCGCGGCTGCCGTGGTCACCATCGCGATGAAGGTGATCGCTTGGCAGATCACCGGTTCCGTCGGCCTGCTGTCCGATGCGGCCGAGTCGGTGGTGAATCTCGTTGCGGCGGTTGGCGCGTTCGTGGCCCTACGGGTGGCCGCCCGGCCGGCCGACACCGGTCACAACTTCGGCCACACCAAGGCTGAGTACTTCTCGGCCGTCATCGAGGGTGTGATGATCTTCGTCGCGGCCGGCGCGATCATCGTCACCGCGATCAACAGGTTGATCAACCCCACGGAACTGGAGGCGGTGGGCCCCGGTCTGGCCATCTCGGTCGGGGCCACGGTCATCAACGGCGTAGTGGCGGTGGTCTTGTTGCGGGCCGGGCGACGTCATCGATCGATCACCCTGGAAGCCGACGGCAAACACCTGATGACCGACGTCTGGACCACAGTGGGGGTGGTGTTCGGGGTGTTCCTGGTTGCCGTCACCGGCTGGCTTCGGCTCGATCCGCTCATCGCCATGGCCGTCGCGATCAACATCCTGGTGGTGGGCAGCCGACTGATCTGGCGCTCCGCGGCGGGGATGATGGATGCGGCGCTACCGGAATCCGACCTGGCGGTGATCGACACGACGCTGAGCCCACATCGCGACCGCGGCGTGGTCTTCCACGACATCCGCACCCGTGAGGCCGGACATCGTCGGTTCGTCCAGATGCACATGCTGGTGCCGGGTGAGTGGTCGGTGCAACACGCCCACGACCTCGCCGAAGAGGTCGAAGGTGAGTTGCGGGCCGCCCTGTCACACCTCGACGTCGCCATCCACGTCGAACCGGTCGACGATCCGCGCGCCTACGAGTCCTGGCGCCTGAGCTAGTGTCCCCTCAGTGGTGGGCGGGCTGGAACGTGCCGTGGCTGGCGGCCTCCTCGGCCCGGATCACGTGCATCACCGCGTTGATCAACGCCAGGTGGGTGAACGCCTGCGGGAAGTTGCCGAGATGCTGGCCGGTTTTGGCGTCGATCTCCTCGGCGTAGAGCTTGAGCGGGCTGGAGTAGGAGAGCAACCGCTCGCACAGCACCTTGGCGCGATGCAACTCACCGATCTCAACCAGCGCCGAGACCAACCAGAACGAACAGATGGTGAAGGTCCCTTCCTCGCCGGAGAGTCCGTCGTCGGTCTCCTCGACGCGGTAGCGCAGCACCAGTCCGTTGTCGGTCAACTCGTCGGCGATCGCGAGCACAGTGTTGCGGACCCGGTAGTCGTCCGAGGGCAGAAAGCGCAGCAGCGGGATCAGCAGTGCGGACGCGTCGAGCGCTGGGTCGCCGTAGCGCTGGGTGAACACCCCACGCTCATCGACGCCGTGTTCGAGGATGTCGGCGCGGATCTCGTCGGCGATGCCCGCCCATGTCTTTGCATACGACTTCTCGCCATGAAGGGCGGCGAGCCGGGCGCCGCGATCGAGAGCGACCCAGCACATCACCTTCGACGAGGTGAAATGCTTTGGTTCGCCGCGCACTTCCCAGATCCCGCGATCGGGTTTGCGCCAGTTCTTCACTGCCTCCTCGACCTGTGCCTTCAACACCGGCCACAGGGTCTCCGGGACCGCCTCGCTGGACTTGGTGTTGAGGTAGACCGAGTCGAGCATGGTGCCCCAGATGTCGTGCTGCGCCTGGTTGTAGGCGCCGTTGCCGATACGCACCGGACGGGCGCCGTCGTATCCGGACAGGTGATGGAGTTCTTCCTCCTCGAGGGTGCGCTCGCCGCCCACCCCGTACATCACCTGCAACGGATGGTGCTCGCCGTTGGTGGCCCCCGACACGTCGGCGATGAACGAGAAGAAGTCATCGGCCTCACGGTCGAGTCCCAGGGTGTACAGGCCCCACAGCGCGAACGTGGAGTCACGCACCCAGGCATATCGGTAGTCCCAGTTACGTTCCCCGCCTGGTGTTTCCGGCAACGATGTGGTCGCTGCGGCGAGGAGTGCGCCGGTGGGCGAGTAGGTGAGGCCCTTGAGCGTCAATGCCGAACGCTGCAGATGCGTGCGCCACGGGTGGTCGGGGAAGGTGCCGGCATTGATCCATTGCCGCCAGCACTCGGAGGTCGACCACATCTTCTGCGCCGCCTCCTCGTAGTTCTGCGGCGCGGGCTGTCGTGACCAGGACAGTGCGACGAACTTGCTGTCGCCCTCGACCAGACGTGTGCGGGCCCGGGCCTCGCGGCCTTCGAGCCCGAGCCGGAGATCGGTCGTCAGTTTGAGCGTGGGACCGGGGGCCGTGGTACCCGATCCGGTGGCGATCGCCTCGCCGTAGGCAGGCCCCGAATACTCCCACACTGTCTTGCCACGGTGATAGTCGAATGCCGGTTCGCAACTCAAGGCGAGTTCCACGGTCCCTGAGACACAACGCACCGTCCGCAAGAGAATGTGTTCGGCGTCCCAGTCGGTGGGGGTGCGGCGATGTGTGGTGGACCGACGTTCGTGGTCGTGCCAGGGACCCATCACCAAGGCATCGCGCACCACGATCCACCCGGTGTCGGTCTGCCAGGTCGTCTCCACCATCAGGCTGCCCGGCAGGTACCGCCGATCGACCGGCACGTTCACGCCGTACGGGGCCAGTCGGAAGTGCCCGGCGCTGCGATCGAGGACGGCTCCGAACACGCTGGGCGAATCGGGACGTGGCACACACATCCACTCGACCGAACCGTTGCGCGCGATCAGACAGTTGGTCTCGGTGTCGGAGAGGAAGGCGTAATCGCCGATGGGTGGGAACGCGTTGTGGCTTGGTGTGGCGGGCGAGAAGGCCTTTGCCTCCGGGTCGATTCCGGTGGCATCGGAATGCGTGCTGCCGGCGGCGTCGATGTGCGTGGCGTTGTCGATGGGCAGCGCAGTGACGGCAGCGTCTTCCGGTGGAGTCATGGCTATATCATTGCGATCAGGCCCGACCGTCGCCACTCGGCCGACGTCGGGATCTCGCCGGGTTTGAATCAGCCTGAGCGAAACCCAGGTGCGCCCACGAGTCGGGCCGGAAAGACGATGGGGTGATACGTCATGTCGCTGCTCACCTGGTGGGACGGGGTCGAGGAGTGGCTGACCGGTCTCTCGTTCGTTCCGCAGCTGCTGGTGACCCTCGTGGTGGTGATCCCGTTCGCCGTGGTGGTGGCAGCGGTGCTCAATGTGCTGGTCGACGCGGTCTCGACGGTGTTCGATCGACGACGATTCGCCGACGACGATGGAAAGGGGCTGTAGGCGATGTTCCGTTCTCGCGTGACGTTGGCGTTGGTGGCACTCATCGTGCTGGTGATCCTGGCCTGGGTCCTCACCCGCTGACCTGGCCGCGGTAGTGAGGTGGCGCCGGCGCGAGCGCATTGGTGGCACGGCCCCGGCCGTTGCTAGCGTCTATGAGTTCGGTGTGACGCAGCGGGGGAGGAAGTGAGCGTGACGAAGTCGGTTGGCGTGCGCTCGAGGCGCCCCGCGATGGCGGTGGCCATCGCGGCAACCCTGACGCTCGTCCTCGCGGCCTGCGGAGGCGGGTCGACTGATGAGCCCGGCGGCGAGGATATCTCCACCGGCTCGCGTCATGTGAACCTGATCGCCTACGCGACCCCCAAACCGGGTTTCGACGTGGTGATCCCGGCCTTCCGCCGCACCGAGAACGGTCACGACATCGGGTTCTCCCAGTCGTACGGCCCGTCCGGTGACCAATCCCGCAAGGTGGCCCGTCGCGTGCCCGCCGACGTCGTCAACGTCTCGGTGCAACCGGACATGACCCGACTCGTCGACGCCGGCGTGGTGGACGCGGATTGGCAGCAGCGCGAACCCAACAACAGCGTTGCGTTCGGGTCGGTGGTCGCATTTGTGGTGCGCAAGGGCAACCCCAAGAACATCCGCGGCTGGGACGACCTGCTCAAGCCGGGCGTGCAGGTCATCACCCCCAATCCGGGCAGCTCCGGATCGGCCAAATGGAATCTGCTCGCCCCCTACGCGGTGAAGAGCAACGGCGGCCGCGACAACCAGGCAGGCCTCGACTACATCGCCGAACTGATCCGCGACCATGTGACCGTGATCCCCAAGTCGGGACGCGAGGCCACCACGGCCTTCGAACAAGGGCAGGGCGACGTCCTGATCAGTTACGAAAACGAGGCGATCATGCTGGATCGGGCCAACGCGACTGCGAGCCCGGACCAGCAGGTGGAGTACTTCGTGCCGCGCGAGACCTTCCAGATCGAGAACCCGGTGGCGGTGGTCAATACCACCTTCGACGAGCCCGCCGCACGCGCCTTCGTGGACTATCTGTTCACCGACGAAGCGCAACTCCTGTGGGCCGAACAGGGTTTCCGGCCGGTGACGGATTCCGTCGCGGCGGCGACCACGAAGATGTTCCCGGGACAGATCGAGAAGCTGTGGACCATCGACGAACTCGGCGCGATTCTCGGTCCGCAGGCCGGCCCTGCCGCCGACGGCTCGATCCGCACCGGCTGGGCGGCGGTGGACACGGTGCTGTTCGGTTCGGACGGTTCGATCACCGAGCTCTACGACACGGGCGGCCGACAGTGAGCACGCCGGTCACCGACAGTGGTTCCCAAAGAGCCGTTAGCAAGGCGCCGCCCCGAGGTTTCCTGGGACGCAGCCGCACATTCAGCGGGGTGAGTCCGCTGGGCATCGGCGTTGCATCATTGTGGCTGACCGTCATCGTGCTGTTGCCGCTGGCCGCGATCACCGTCTCGTCGTTCTCTGATGGGTGGTCTGGGTTCGTCGACGCCGTCACCGACCCCAACGCGCTGGCCACTTTGCGGATCACCGTCATCGTTTCGCTGGTGGCCGCATTGATCAATGTGGTCTTCGGCACCATCATCGCGTGGGTGCTGGTGCGGGACCAGTTCTGGGGCAAGGGATTCGTCAACGCCATCATCGATCTCCCGTTCGCGTTGCCGACCATCGTGGCCAGCCTGGTGTTGTTGTCGCTGTACGGCCCGAACAGCCCGATCGACGTTCACATCAACGCCACCAAACCCGCAGTGGTCGTGGCGTTGACCTTTGTCACATTGCCGTTCGTGGTGCGGCAGGTACAGCCGGTGCTGATGGAACTCGACACCGACGTCGAAGAGGCCGCTGCGGTGTTGGGCGCGACCAACTGGACCACCTGGACCAAGATCGTGCTGCCTGCGCTGCTCCCGTCGATCCTGACCGGTGCAGGCCTGGCGTTCACGCGCGCGATCGGCGAGTTCGGTTCGGTGGTGCTCATCGGCGGCAACATTCCGCGCGACACCCAGGTCGCCTCGCAATACATCCAGCAGCAGATCGAGGTCGACGACCAGGTCGGGGCGGCCGCTGTCTCGGTGATGCTGCTGCTGATCGCCTTCTGTGCGTTGCTCGTGTTGCGACTGGTGGGTCACCGCCAACGGATGCGAGAGGAGCGCGACCAGTGAGACTGTCGCCGGTCACCCGCTACGGTCTGCGTGCCGTCGCGCTCATCTATCTGTTCGTGCTGTTGATCGTGCCGGTGACCCTCATCTTCTGGCGGTCGTTCGAACACGGGGTCGGGCAGTTCTGGGAGTGGATCACTACACCCGCCGCGATTTCCGCGCTCCAGCTGAGCCTGGCGATCGTTGCGATCGTGGTGCCGTTGAACGTGGTGTTCGGCATCGTGACCGCGCTGGCCCTGGTGCGCGGCCGATTCCCCGGCAAGGGGATTCTGCAAGCCGTGGTGGACCTCCCGTTCGCCGTGTCGCCGGTGGTGGTGGGCGTCGCACTGATCCTGCTGTGGGGCTACGGCGGATGGTTCGGCGGCATCGAGAGCGCCGGGTTCCGCATCATCTTCGGTTTCCCCGGTCTGGTGCTCGCCACCATCTTCGTCACGCTGCCGTTCGTGGTGCGCGAGGTGGAGCCGGTGCTGCGCGAGATCGGTACCGAGCAGGAACAGGCGGCTGCGACGTTGGGGGCCAACGGCTGGCAGACGTTCAGCCGGATCACGCTCCCGGCCATCCGGTGGGGTCTGACATACGGCATCGTGCTGACGGTGGCCCGGTCACTGGGCGAGTACGGCGCGGTGATGATGGTGTCGTCGAATTTTCCCGGCATCTCGCAGACCCTGACCCTGCTGGTCCACTCCCGTTACGTCGACGACTACAACGAGTACGGCGCGTATGCTGCGGCCACATTGCTGATGTTGGTGGCCATCGCGGTGTTGATCGCGATGACACTCATCGAACGCGGTGCCCAGAGCCGGGTCGGCGACACCGACGAGGCGGCCGGTGACGAACCGTCGACTGGTGAGGCGCCTGCCGAAGATGCCGCGCCGGCTGTCCCGTACGGCCCTGCCTCGACCGAACCGCACAAGGAAGGCATGTGACATGTCGATCTCGGTGATACGCGCGAACAAGAGGTATGGCGATTTCGCCGCTCTCGACGACGTCTCCATCGACATTCCGGAAGGGTCGCTGACGTCGTTGCTCGGCCCGTCCGGCTCGGGCAAATCGACGCTGCTACGGGCGATCGCCGGTCTCGACAGCCTCGACTCGGGCACCGTGCTCATCAAGGGCAACGACGTCTCCACCGCATCGCCGCAGCAACGCGACATCGGATTCGTGTTCCAGCACTATGCCGCGTTCAAGCACCTCACCGTGCGCGACAACATCGCGTTCGGCCTCAAGATCCGCAAGCGTCCCAAGGCTGAGATCGCGGCGAAGGTCGACGAGCTGCTCGACGTGGTCGGGCTGACCGTGTTCCAGAAGAGGTTTCCCGCGCAATTGTCCGGCGGCCAACGCCAGCGGATGGCCCTGGCGCGTGCATTGGCCGTCGACCCGCAGGTGCTGTTGCTCGACGAACCGTTCGGTGCGCTCGACGCGAAGGTCCGGGAGGATCTCCGAAAGTGGTTGCGTCGCCTGCACGACGAGGTGCACGTCACCACCGTGCTGGTCACCCACGACCAGCAGGAGGCGCTCGACGTGAGCGACCGCATCGCGGTGCTGAACAAGGGGCGTATCGAACAGGTGGGCACACCCGACGACCTCTACGACCGACCGGCCAACGTCTTCGTCGCGTCGTTTCTGGGGTCGACGGTGCGCCTCAACGGCGAACTGGTCCGTCCGCACGACATCCGCATCGGGCGCAACCCCGAACTGGCACTGCCGGCAGCAGACTCGGCATTGGACACCGGGGTCATCAAGGCGACGGTGACGCGGGTGGTGCATCTCGGATTCGAGGTGCGGCTGGAGCTGATCGCCGCCACGACCGGTGACGAGTTCCAGGCGCAGATCACCCGAGGCGACGCGTACGCGTTGAATCTGAAACCCGGAGAGGTGATCTACGCCCGCGCGACGAAGGTGGCCGCGCTCAGCGACTCCTGAGTCGAGTCGCGGGTCGCCACCGCCCGGTATTGACGGCAGACCGCCTCGATGACGTCACGGTGGGCGCCCAGCGGTCCCGCGACCATCGCATCGCTGGTGTGGCGATCGACTGCGGCCTCGACCCGCTCGGTCAGCAGGCCGGCGGACAAGAAGTACGGGCTCACCGCGATGCGCTCCGCGCCGGCGGATCGTAGGCGACGGATGGCGGTCCGCAGACGATGATCACGCGCGCCCAGTTTGGTCGCGAACACCACCTCGACCGGTCGGTTCAGGAGCGTCGACAACTCGACCGCGCGCCGGCGGACGTGGCGGTCGGCGGCGGCGTCGGAAGAGCCCACGGCGGTGAGGATCACCCCTACGCGATCGGCGACCGGATCGGTGATCCCGGCCTCCACGAGGCGGTCGGCCAAGGCCTGGGCGAGTGGTGACGAGCCGATGACGTCGGTCTGGGTGACCGCACGCCCGCGACCGGTGTGGTCGGCGATGATCGTCGGCAGGTCGATCTTGCTGTGATAGCCCGCCGCGAACAGCAGCGGAACCACCACGCAGTCGCCGGTGACCTCCTCGAGCGCCGTACCGACCAGCGGAGCGTCGAGGTCCAGATAGGCGAGTTCGGTGTCGACTCCCGGCATGACGCGGCCGACCGCGTCGCGGATGCGCGAGGCGGTGGCCGCGAACCGGGGGTCACGGCTGCCGTGTGCCACCAACAGCAGTGTCGGGTTCATCAGCTTGTCCAACCGAACGGGATTCAGACGAGCTCCGGCGTCTGCGACAGGTGCAGATGCGCCAGCGCGTCACCGACGAGGCCGGCCCCGAGGGTGTTACCACCCTGCGGATCGATCAGCAGGAAGCTGCCCGATTCGCGGTTGACCTGATAGTCGTCGGCGGCGATGGGCTCGGCGGTCTGGATGGAGATGCGGCCGATCTGGTTGAGCTCCACGGTGTCCGGAGCATCGATCAGCGACAGGTGTTGCTCGTCGAAGAGCACCTCGAGGCCGCCGATGATCGCCTGTGTGGTGCGGGTGCCGTGCTTGAGCAGCAGACGGGCACCGGGGCGCAGCGGCTTCTCGGCCAACCAGCAGACCGTCGCGCTGAACTGCTGCAACGGTTCCGGGGCGTCGGCGACCGCGGCGATGAGGTCGCCGCGCGAGATGTCTACGTCGTCGTCGAGCAGCAGCGTGACACTGCGGCCGGTGTGCGCGGTGGCGAGCTGCCCGTCGGCGGTATCGATCTGCCGGATGGTGCTGCGGGTGCCCGCAGGCAGGATCACGACCTCGTCGCCCACGGAGACCCGGCCGGCGGCGATCTGTCCGGCGTACCCGCGGTAGTCGGGGAACTCAGGTGTGCGCGGGCGGATCACGTACTGCACCGGGAAGCGCAGGCCCACCGGCCGAGGGTCGGTGACATTCGGCACCGTCTCGAGATGCTCGATGAGTGCCGGACCGTCGTAGTACGGGGTGGACTCGGACCGGGTGGCGATGTTGTCGCCGTGCAGTGCCGAGACCGGGATCGCGGTGACCTGCTCGGCCGACCAGCCCAGCGAACGGGTCAGTTCGGCGAACTCGGCCGAGATCTGCGCGAAGGCGGTGGCCGGGTCGTCGACGAGGTCGATCTTGTTGACCGCCAGAACCAACTGCGGCACACCGAGCAACGCCATCACGGCGGCATGGCGCCTAGTCTGCGCGACGACACCGTTGCGGGCGTCGACCAGCAGGATCACCAGCTGGGCGGTGGATGCACCGGACACCGTGTTGCGGGTGTACTGCACGTGGCCGGGGGTGTCGGCGAGCACGAAAGAGCGTGCTGGCGTGGCGAAGTAGCGGTAGGCGACGTCGATCGTGATGCCTTGCTCACGCTCTGCGCGCAGCCCGTCGACGAGCAACGAGAGGTCGGGACCCTCCAGGCCGCGGTCGACCGAAGCCTTGGTGACGGCGTCGATCTGGTCGGCGAGAACCGATTTCGTGTCGTAGAGCAGGCGGCCGACGAGGGTGGACTTGCCGTCGTCGACGCTGCCGGCCGTCGCAATACGCAGGAGGTCGGGGGCGTGCTTCATCTCAGAAATATCCTTCGCGCTTGCGGTCTTCCATGGCGGCCTCGGAGACGCGGTCGTCGCCGCGGGTTGCGCCGCGTTCGGTGAGTCGGGAGGCGGCGACCTCGGCGAGCACGGCCTCGTTGTCGGCGGCGTCGGAGAGCACCGCGCCGGTGGTCGAGCCGTCGCCGACGGTGCGGTAACGCACCACGCGCTTCTCGACGACCTCACCCTCGCGGGGTCCGCCCCACGGGCCGGTGGTCATCCACATGCCGTCGCGCGAGTAGACCTCACGCTCGTGCGCGTAGTACAGCGGTGCCAGCAGGACCTGTTCGCGGGCGATGTAGCGCCAGATGTCCAGCTCGGTCCAGTTGCTCAGCGGGAACACGCGCACGTGCTCGCCGGGTGCATGGCGGCCGTTGTAGAGGTTCCAGAGTTCCGGGCGCTGACGCTTGGGGTCCCACTGCCCGAAGGCATTACGCAGCGAGAAGATCCGCTCCTTGGCGCGCGAGCGCTCCTCGTCGCGTCGGCCGCCGCCGAACACCGCGTCGAAGCGGTTCTCGGTGATGGCGTCGAGGAGCGGGATGGTCTGCAGTGGGTTGCGAATGCCGTCCGGTCGTTCGGTGAGGCGACCGTCGTCGATGTACTCCTCCACCGACGCGACGTGCAGGCGCAGGTTGTACCGCTCGACGATCTCGTCGCGGAACGTGATAATCTCCGGCAGGTTGTGTCCGGTGTCCACGTGCAGCAGCGAGAACGGCAGTGGCGCAGGCCAGAACGCCTTGATCGCCAGGTGTAGCAACACGGTGGAGTCCTTGCCGCCGGAGAACAGGATCACCGGGCGTTCGAACTCGCCGGCGACCTCACGGAAGATGTGGATCGCCTCGGATTCGAGGGCGTCGAGGGTGGTGAAGTCGTCGGCGGAGTCGACCACGGCCCGTGCGGTGTCGGGGGTGGTGGTGGACGAGGTGTCGGCGATGGTCATGCGTGCAGCCCACATTCTGTCTTGGCGCGACCGGCCCAACGGCCACTGCGCGGATCGGATCCGGGTTCGGGTTTGGCGGTGCAGGGTGCGCAGCCGATCGACGGGTAGCCGTCGTCGACGAGCGGGTTGACCAGCACTCCGTTGGAGTCGATGTAGTCCTGCATGGTCTCGTCAGACCAGGCGGCGATCGGGTTGATCTTGACCAGCCCGAAGCCCTCGTCGAAGGAGATCAGCGGAGCGTTGGCGCGCGTGGGTGCCTCCACGCGCCGGATGCCGGTGATCCAGGCGTCGTAGCCGGCGAGCCCGTTCTTGAGCGGAACCACCTTGCGCAGCCGGCAGCATTCGCCGGGGTCGCGGGCGAACAGGTTGCGGCCCAACAGTTCGTCCTGCTCGGCGACGGTGTGTTCGGGGGTCAGGTTGACCATCTCGACGCCATACACCTGCTCGACCGCGTCCCGGGTGCCGATGGTCTCGGCGAAGTGATAGCCGGTGTCCAGGAACAGCACCTTGAGCTTGCTGCCGTGCAGCGCCTCGTCGTCGATGTTCTTGGTGGCCAGGTCGACCAGCGCTGCGTCCTGCATGTTGGAAGCGACCACGAAATTGTCGCCGAAGGTTTCGGCGGTCCAGCGCAGCAGGTCGGCGGGAGTGGCGTCGGGGCCGAGGTCGGCCGCGCCCTTCTCGGCGATCGCGCGTAGCTCGTCTTCGCTGAACCGTCGGCCGGTCGCTGTCGTGTCGGTGGACGTGCTCATCGCAGTGCCTCCTCGTCAGCTCGAACGGCCCACTGCGCGAACCGTTCTCCGTCGTGTCGCTGCTCCACGTACTGGCGGACCACCCGGTCGATGTAGTCGCCGAGTTCGGTGGAGAGCACCTTGTGTTGCCGCAGCTTGCGGCCGAATCCGGCGTCCTGGCCCAGGCTTCCGCCCAGGTGCACCTGGAATCCCTCGGTCTGTCCGCCGTTGCCGTCCTCGACCAGCTGACCCTTGAAGCCGATGTCGGCGACCTGCGAACGGGCGCACGAGTTGGGGCAGCCGTTGATGTTCACGGTGATCGGGGTGTCGAGGTCGGCGTTGATGTCGGCGAGGCGCTCCTCGAGCTCCGGGACCAGCCGCTGCGAACGCTTGCGGGTTTCGGTGAAGGAGAGCTTGCAGAACTCGATGCCGCTGCACGCCATCAGGTTCCGTCGCCAGTTGGATGCCCGGGCACTGAGGCCGAGCTTCGCCAGGTCGGCGATGAGCTCGTCGACCTTGTCGTCGGCGACGTCGAGCACCACGAGCTTCTGGTACGGGGTGAAGCGGATGCGGTCGGACCCGACTCGTTCGGCTGCCTCGGCCACCTTGGTCAGGATGGTGCCGGAGACACGGCCGGCCATCGCGGCGAAACCGACCGAGTTGAGGCCGTTCTTGAGCTTCTGCACGCCGACGTGGTCGCGCGGAGCGGTCAGCGGCTCGGGTGCCGGACCGTCGATCAGCTTGCGGCCGAGGTATTCGTCCTCGAGGACCTGGCGGAACTTCTCGATGCCCCAGTCCTTGATGAGGAACTTCAGTCGTGCCTTGGTGCGCAGTCGGCGGTAGCCGTAGTCGCGGAAGATGGCGACCACGCCCTCCCACACGTCGGGCACCTCGTCGAGCGGAATCCAGGCGCCCACCCGCTGCGCCAGCATCGGGTTGGTGGACAGCCCGCCGCCGACCCAGAGGTCCAGGCCCGGGCCGTGTTCGGGATGGTTCACGCCGATGAAGGCGACGTCGTTGGTCTCATGCGAGACGTCCTGCAGACCGGAGATGGCAGTCTTGAACTTGCGCGGCAGGTTCGAGTACTGCGGGTCACCGATGTAGCGGCGGACGATCTCGTCGATCGCCGGGGTGGGGTCGAGCACCTCGTCGACGGCCTCACCGGCGAGCGGGGAACCCAGGATGATGCGCGGGCAGTCGCCGCACGCCTCGGTGGTATAGAGCCCGACGCTTTCGAGCCGCTCCCAGATGGTGGGGACGTCCTCGATGCGAATCCAGTGGTACTGGACGTTCTCGCGGTCGGACAGGTCGGCTGTGTCGCGGGCGAACTCGGTGGACAGTTCGCCAAGGGTGCGCAGCTGGGCGACGTTGAGGGCACCCGCGTCGCAGCGCACCCGCATCATGAAGTGGCTGCCCTCGAGGATGTCGATGTTCTCGTCGCCGGTCCAGGTGCCGTCGTAGCCCTCGGCGCGCTGGGTGTAGAGGCCCCACCAGCGCATCCGGCCGCGCAGATCCTGCTTGTCGATCGACTCGAAGCCCTGCTTGGCGTAGATGTTCTCGATGCGGGCCCGGACATTGAGCGGGTTGTCGTCCTTCTTGACCTGCTCGTTGGGGTTCAGCGGCTCACGGTAACCGAGTTTCCACTGGCCCTCGGCGCGGCGCTTGGCCGGGCGCTTCTTACGAGCGGGGCGGTCCGCGGCCGGCGCGGCCTTGGCGGCTGCGTCGGGCGTGGTCACGGACAGATCGTCGGTGGTGGACGTCATGAAGTCTCCTGAGCTGACGCAGGCACACGTCAGCGATCACGAAAAGGTGGGCTGGAAACGTGTCGGCATCCCGCGTCGAGCGGGGGACTTCTCAGGGCCGAACTGTCGTCTGCCGACGACAGGGCAACACGTCGTCTAAGGACGACAGAATGCGCTGCAGACGCGCTTGAGATCGATGTGGCGTCGGGCTGCGAGCCACACCCCTGGGGAAGTCACGTCGTTCATAGTGCCACGATCACCCTTGCCGCGTCTACTTGGGGTTATTTTTCCTCACGATGAGGCAAATGTCCGTTACCGGTGCACCTCGAGGTCCATTCCTTTGGGGTCAAGGCGTTCGGTTCGACGTCTATTCCGCATCCGCGAAGAGGCGCCGAAACGGTCGAGGTGGCGCTCATCACACCGCACCGAGCGCGCATGATGGACCCATGAAGGTCGAAACCGAGCCGGCAGTCGACAGCGCCGTCGAAATCGCGTGTGGTGCGGTCGACCCTGCGACACCACTCGGCCTCTATCTGCATGTGCCGTTCTGTGCGACGCGCTGCGGGTACTGCGATTTCAACACCTACACGGCAGGGGAATTGGGGAGTTCGTCGTCGCCTGAATCATGGCAGCAGGCGGTGGAGCGGGAGCTGGACAGTGCCGCACGGCTGCTGAATCCGGCCCGAGGGGTCTCGACGATCTTCGTCGGCGGTGGCACGCCGTCGCTGCTGGGGGCCGATGGTCTGCGGCGCCTCCTGGACGCGGTGCGTGCCCGGTTCGAGCTCACCGACGACGCCGAGGTCACCACCGAGTCGAACCCCGAATCGACCTCGCCGGAGTTCTTCGACGGTTTGTTGGCAGCCGGATTCACCCGGGTCTCGCTCGGGATGCAGTCCGCGGCACCGCATGTGCTCGCGACACTGGACCGCACTCACACGCCGGGGCGGGCGGTGGCCGCCGCCCGCGAGGCCACCGCCGCCGGTTTCCGACATGTCAATCTAGACCTCATCTACGGAACGCCGGGGGAGACCGATGCGGATCTGCACGCCAGCGTCGACGCCGTACTGTCCACCGACGTCGACCACGTGTCCGCCTACGCCCTGATCGTGGAGGACGGCACCGCGTTGGCCCGTCGGATTCGTCGTGGCGAACTGCCCGCACCTGACGACGACGTGCTCGCCGATCGCTATCAGATCCTCGACAGCCGCCTGCAGGCCGACGGATTCGATTGGTATGAGGTGTCCAACTGGTCACGCGGTGAGGACAGTCGCTGCCGCCACAATCTCGCGTACTGGTACAGCAGTGACTGGTGGGGCATCGGACCGGGCGCGCACTCCCATGTCAATGGTGTGCGGTGGTGGAACCAGAAGCATCCGGCCCGATACGCCGACGCGCTGACCGATGCGCGGCTGCCGGTGGGCGGTCACGAAGTACTCACCGACGAAGACCGCCACGTCGAGTCGGTGATGTTGACCGCGCGATGCCGCAACGGGCTGCCCGTCGAGCACCTCACCGCCGAGGAGTTCCGGCGGGCATCGGGCTTCGTCGACGACGGGCTGCTCGCCTTCGTCGGTTCGGTGGGCGCACGGCTGGTGCTCACCGACGCCGGACGGCTGCTCGCCGATCGGGTGGTGCGGGAGATCCTGTACGCCGGGTGACGGTGGCTCACCACTGTGGAGGGGTAGTCGACGGGAGGGTCCAGCCGGTGCTGCGGGTGGCCTTGCGATGGGCGCCGCCGGGCACCGGAGCCCGGCCCGGCGACGGTAGGCGTTCGGTGTCGAGCCGGTCGGCCACCGAGTCCGCGTCGGCGTCGAGGTCGATGGCGTCGAGATCAAGCATGCGGGCATGGATGATGTGCCGGTTACGGAGTGCCGAGCGCACTGCTCGGTGCAGCCCGTCCTCCAGATACAGATCGCCACGCCACCGCACGACATGCGAGAAGAGATCGCCGTAGAACGTCGAATCCTCGCTCAGCAGGCGGTCGAGCGCGAGGACCGTGGTGACCGTGGTGAGTTCATCGAGTCGGAACTGCCGGGGCGGGATCTTGGCCCACGCACTCGCCGACATCCCATGGTCGGGATAGGGCCTCCCGTCCCTCACCCCCTTGAAGATCATCGAGCACTTCCTGGTCCGGCGTGCGTGGCGACGGGCGCGTGGACGATGCGTCCGACGGAATTCACGCAACGGTTCGTAAGATGGACGTCACCTACTGTATGGCAGAGTGCACGATCGGGAGGTGTAGACGGATGTCGACCACGGACGATCGCAGATTCGAGATCTTGCGTGCGATCGTGACCGATTTCGTCTCCACACAGGAGCCCATCGGTTCGAAGGCGCTCGTGGAGCGCCACCAGCTCGGGGTGTCGAGCGCGACGGTCCGCAACGACATGGCGGTGCTGGAGGCCGAGGGCTACATCGCCCAGCCACACACCAGTTCCGGCCGGGTCCCCACCGATAAGGGTTACCGGATGTTCGTCGACCGGATCAGCGAGGTCAAGCCGTTGTCGGCGGCAGAGCGACGCGCGATCCTGTCGGTCCTCGATTCCGGGGTGGACCTCGACGACGTGCTGCGACGCTCGGTCAAATTGCTCGCTCAGCTCACTCGGCAGGTCGCCGTCATCCAGTACCCCGTGCTGTCGACGGCCACCGTGCGGCACCTCGAGGTGGTGTCGCTGTCGCCGTCGCGGCTGTTGCTGGTGGTGATCACCGATACCGGTCGGGTCGAACAGCGCATGGTGGCGCTCGGTGACGACCTCGACGAGGACGACTACATCCGCTTGCGCGACATGTTCTCCGCGGCCTTGCACGGCAAACGTCTGGAAGAGGCGTCGGTGGCGGTCGCCGAACTGGCCAACGATGCCCCGGACGACATCCGCGATGCGGTGATCGCGGTGGCCACGATTCTCGTCGAGACGCTCGTGGAGCGTGGTGACGACCGTCTCGTTCTCGGCGGCACGTCCAATCTGGCCCGTTCGGCCGCCGACTTCGCGCCGGTGTTCGGCGGGATGGACACGGTGCTCGACGCCCTCGAAGAGCAGGTGGTGGTCTTGAAGTTGCTCGCCACGAGCCAGCGTATGGGACGGGTCACCGTCCAGATCGGGGAGGAGACGCAGACCGAGAACCTGCGTGGCACCTCGGTCGTGTCGACAGGGTACGGTGCTTCGGGCACGGTGTTCGGCGGCGTCGGCGTGGTCGGTCCCACCCGTATGGACTATCCGGGAACAATCGCGTCTGTCGCAGCCGTTGCCAAATATGTCGGCGAGGTGTTGGCCGATCGCTGACCCGTGCGGCCGCCCGCAGCGGCCCGGGAGCGATGCCGGACCACCCGAGCCCAGTGTGACCAGTGAGACGACAGGACCGAGACGACCGTGGCACGTGATTATTACGGAATCCTGGGTGTGGCCAAGGGTGCCTCCGACCAGGAGATCAAGCGCGCTTACCGCAAGAAGGCGCGTGAGCTGCACCCCGACGTCAACCCGGGCGAAGAGGACCGATTCAAAGAGGTCAGCACCGCTTACGAGGTGCTGACCGACCCCGAGAAGCGCCGCATCGTCGACGCCGGCGGGGACCCGATGGCGGGTCCGGGCCAAGGCGGCTTCTCGGGCGGCGGCTTCGGAAGCGGCGGTCTGGGAGATGTCTTCGAGGCATTCTTCGGTTCCGGCGGCGGCGGAGGCTTCGGTGGGGGATTCGGCTCAGGTCGTGGACCGCGCAGCCGGGTGCAGCCGGGCGAACCCGCGCTGGTCGCCGTGGAACTCGACCTCGACGAATGCGCGGCCGGAGTCAACAAGGAGATCACCGTCGACACCGCGATCCTGTGTGACGTGTGTAAGGGATCGGGTACCCACGGCGATTCGAAACCGACGAGCTGCGACACCTGTAAGGGTCAGGGCGAGATCCAGGCCGTGCAGCGATCCTTCCTCGGCCAGGTGATGACCGTGCGCGAGTGCCCGACGTGCCACGGCGTGGGCGAGGTCATCCCCGACCCGTGCCGCAAGTGCGGGGGCGACGGGCGTGTCCGCTCCCGCCGCACGATGACGGTGAAGATCCCCGCCGGCATCGAGAACGGCATGCGCGTGCGACTGTCCGGACAAGGTGAGGTCGGCCCGGGCGGTGGGCCTGCCGGTGATCTCTACGTCGAGGTCACCGAGCGTCAGCACGAGGTCTTCGTCCGCGACAAGGACGACCTGCACTGCACCGTCCGCGTGCCGATCGCCGACGCCGCGCTCGGCAACGAGATCGACGTCGACACGATCCTCGACGGCACCGCGCGCGTCACCATCGCGCCGGGGACCCAGCCCGGACATGTGGTGAAGGTGAAGGGCCAGGGCATGCCCCACCTCAACACCGGGGTCCGCGGCACTCTGCACGCGCACCTCGAGGTGGTGGTTCCCACCAAACTCGACTCCGCCCAGACCGAGGCGCTGAACCAATTCCGCGAGGCGTCGCATGAGCAGCCTGAGGTCGTCAGCTCCGCGACGGGCGCCGCAGCCGGTGGGCTCTTCTCGCGACTGCGTAACGCTTTCGCCGGACGCTGAACCCGACGACGAACTGACAAGAGCTACGCGTGAGTCCACCACTGTTCTGGGTCGAGGACGTACCGCGTGCGGGTACCGACGTCGTGGTGTCTGGTTCCGAAGGCCGCCATGCGGTCACGGTCACCCGACTGGCCGTCGGTGCGGAGTTGATCGCCGGCGACGGACGAGGGTCCGCCGCCCGCTGCGAGATCGTGGCGATCACCGGCAAGGACTCGCTGGTGGCCCGGGCGCACTCGTACGCCTACGTCGACCCTCCGCGGCCCCGCGTGACGGTGGTGCAGGCACTGCCGAAGTCGGAGCGGTCGGAACTGGCGGTCGATCTCGCCACCGAGGCCGGAGCTGACGAGATCGTGCCGTGGCAGGCGGCGCGGTGCGTGGCCCGGTGGACCGGCAAGGCCGACAAGGGGCGGGACAAGTGGCGGGCGGCTGCGGTGGCTGCCGCGAAACAGAGTCGGCGACCGTGGATTCCGTCGATCGCGCCGCTGGCGTCCACGACAGATGTCCGCAGTCGCTGCGCTGACGCCATCGCCGGCGGCGGTGTGGCGGCGATCCTCCACGAGGATGGCGGCGTCGGGCTCCGCGACCTTCCGATCGCCGAGGCCTCCGAGATCGTGTTGGTCGTCGGACCCGAAGGGGGCGTCGACGACACCGAGATCGCCGATCTCACCGCGCTCGGCGCAACGCCGGTGATCCTGGGGCCGGAGATCCTGCGCACGTCGAGCGCCGCGGCCGTCGCGCTCGGCGCGATCGGAGTCCTGACCGATCGGTGGGTGACCCGGTGAGACGATGCGCCGTTCATCGGACCAAAGTGGAATACGGTACGGCGCCATCGCAATTCGGGCATGTATATCTCCCCGCAGACGGCGTCGGACCCGAGGACACGGTGCGGCCGGTGGTGCTCATCCATGGCGGCTACTGGAGCACCGAGTTCGCTCTGACCATCGAGACCGCGATCGCTCGTCTGATCGCCGAACGTGGTTGCTTGGTCTGGAACATCGAGTACCGCCGTGTCGGCGAGGAAGGCGGCGGCTGGCCGGGCACCGGCCGAGATGTGCTGGCCGCGCTGCGGGCTCTCGACGGTCCTGTCCGCGATGTCGTACCGCCCGAGATCGGCTCGCGAGTGGACTGGGATGCGGTCGCGGTGGTCGGCCATTCGGCGGGCGGACAACTCGCCGTCTGGGCGGTGGCGCAGCTGGGGGCGCGCACCGCGGGCACCACGATCACCCAGGTCATCGCTCAATCGGCGGCACTGGACCTCGAAGCAGGCGCGAACCGGCCGTCAATCCGTGGGCTGATGGGTCGACCGGTCGACGAGATCCCACATCGCTATCGGGAGGCATCCCCGCTGTGTCAGGAGCCCTTCGAGGCGCATGTGGTGGCACTGCACGGTGAACTCGACAGCGCGATTCCGGTGGAGTCGAGCCGGCGTTACGTGCAGACGGTCACCGCGGCCGGCCAATCGGCCGAACTCGTGGTGGTGCCGGGTGAGGGCCACGACGCGTTCGTGGATCCGCACAGCGTCTCCACTCGGCAGACGATCCGGTTGCTGGGTGTGTGAACCGGCGCCGGGCCTGTGTACGAGCGGAATAATGCCTGCTGATGCCCCGTTCAATCGCGTTAGACTGGCACCATCGCGGCGCAACAGCTGCACCGAACATGGACCCTGAGGAGGGATTTCATACGTGAGTGACGACACCCCGGACGCGAGCACGTCGTCGAACAGACCACCCGCGGGCCGATCTGTCACCTCCAACGTGGAAATCTCTTCCGAGGTGGTGTTCGGCCTGCTCGGAGCGAGTGACGTCAATCTCCGTACTCTCGAACAACTGCTGCCGGCGGATATCCATGTACGGGGCAACCAGGTCACCCTGACCGGTGCACCCGCCGATGTGGCGGCGTCCGAACGTGTGATCGCCGAGCTGGTCGATCTCGTCGGTCGCGGCACCCCGCTGAGCCCCGACCTGGTTCGGCACAGTGTGTCGATGCTGTCGGAAGGTTCGAGTGAATCGCCCGCCGACGTGTTGTCGCTGGACATCATCTCCCGCCGCGGCAAGACCATCCGGCCCAAGACGCTCAATCAGAAGCGCTACGTCGACGCGATCGACAACCACACCATCGTGTTCGGCCTCGGGCCCGCCGGTACCGGCAAGACCTATCTGGCGATGGCCAAGGCCGTGCAGGCGCTGCAGTCCAAGTCGGTCAACCGCATCATCCTGACCCGCCCGGCTGTCGAGGCCGGTGAACGTCTCGGCTTCCTGCCGGGCACGCTCAGCGAGAAGATCGACCCCTACCTGCGGCCGCTGTACGACGCGCTGCACGACATGATGGACCCCGAGGCGATCCCGAAGCTGATGGCGGCCGGGGTGATCGAGGTGGCGCCGCTGGCGTATATGCGTGGCCGGGCGCAACCCTTGTCGACCCGAGTGCTGACACCGGGGGGGTTCCGCCCGATCGGCGACCTGGAGGTCGGCGATCAAGTCATCGGCTCGAACGGCAAGCCCACCGAGGTGCAAGGCATCTACCCGCAGGGCTTCAAGGACATCGTGCGGGTGACCGCACAGGACGGTGCCTCCACTCTGTGCTCCACCGATCACCTGTGGTCGGTGTACACCCGCAGCGACCGACGTCGCGGCAAGGGGCCCCGGGTGCTCGCCGCCAAGGAGATGATCGGCAATCTCCGCGCGGCGCACTACCACCGCTACGAGCTGCCGATGCTGGCTGCGCCGGTCTCCATCGACGCCCAGCCGGTACCTCTCGACCCGTACGCCCTCGGACTGATGCTCGGTGCCGGATGTATGGCGGGCATGACGACACCGTCGTTCACCACCGCAGACCCCGAACTCATCGACGCGCTCGTCGCCGCAGTTCCCGGCATCCGGGCCCGACAGAAATCGGACGTCGACTATGTGCTCAACCGCATCGGCACGCCGGGCGAGGTGATCACGATCGAGAACCCGGTCACGCATGCGATGCGTGCACTGGGGCTGTGGGGGAGCAAGTCGTCCACGAAGTTCGTGCCCGCCCAGTACCTGCAGAACTCCGCCGACGTCCGACTGGCCGTATTGCAAGGACTGCTCGACACCGACGGCGGACCCGTCGGCCAGTCGGGACGCACCTGCCGCGTCCAGTACACGACGGTGTCCGACCGCCTGCGAGACGACGTCATCTTCCTCGTGCGCTCTCTCGGGGGCGTGGTGTACTCACGCACCCGGAAAGCAGCTGGTCGTGCTCCGGGCAAGGCACGCGGACGTGAGGTTCCCTACCGCCATGATGCGCACGTGCTCGACATCCGGCTGCCGGCCGGCCTGGCGCCGTTCCGGCTCGGCCGCAAGGTGGAGAAGTACGCGGCGGGCGCATGCAAGGAGCCGAAGCGCTACATCGAGAGCATCGACGAGGTGGGCACCGAGGAGGCGGTCTGCATCAAGGTCGCCGCCGAGGACTCGCTGTATGTGACGGAGGACTTTCTGCTCACGCACAACACCCTCAACGACGCCTTCATCATCCTCGACGAGGCGCAGAACACCACCGGCGAACAGATGAAGATGTTCCTCACCCGTCTCGGCTTCGGTTCCAAGGTCGTCGTCACCGGCGACACCACCCAGGTCGACCTCCCGGGCGGGGCGCAGAGCGGCCTGATGGCCGCCACCCGCATCCTCGACGGCATCGACGACATCCACTTCTCCACCCTCACCAGTCAAGACGTGGTCCGGCACCGCCTGGTTGCCGACATCGTCGACGCCTACGGCCGGGCCGAGGAGAATCAGCGGTCCGGTGGCCTGCGTGATGCCGACAGATTGCCCGGCAACCGCGCGTCGCGTCGCGCCGCCAACCACGGGCGTCGGTCATGAGCATCGAGCTGGCCAACGAGTCCGGCGTCGAGGTCCCGGCCGATCTGATCATCTCGGCCGCTCGTTTCGCGGTGGCGGCGATGGATGTGCATCCGGCGGCGGAATTGTCCATCCTGTGTGTCGATCAGGACGCGATGGCCGACATGCACATGCAGTGGATGGACCTGCCCGGACCGACCGACGTGATGAGCTTCCCGATGGACGAACTCGCGCCGGGCGGCCGGCCCGACGCAGCCGAACCGGGACCGGCCATTCTCGGTGACATCGTACTGTGCCCGGAATTCGCGGCCGAACAGGCGAAATCGGCGCGACGGTCGTTCGAGCACGAGCTGTCGATGCTGACCATCCACGGGGTGCTCCATCTCCTGGGCTACGACCACGCCGAGCCCGAAGAGGAAAAGGAGATGTTCGGTCTGCAGAACCGAATCCTCGAGGACTTCTATGCCGACCGGCATCGTCAGGCGCAGCAACGTCGACAGTCCGACCGCGACACGCGGCTGCTGACCAACATCGGCTTCACCGATCTCACTGCGGGCGACAACGCCTCCACCGAGGACGAGTGACGGTGCCTGACGACGTCATCTTCGTCGTGGCCGCGATCGTGCTGCTCTTGTTCGGCGGGATCTTCGCCGCCATGGATGCCGCCCTGTCGACGGTCTCGATAGCCCGTGTCGAAGACATGATGAAAGAACAGCGCGCCGGTGCCGTCCGATTGGCGACCGTGCTCCAGAGCAGGGGCACCTACGTCGGTCTGGCGGTGCTGCTGCGCGTCACCTGCGAAACGGCCTCGGTCGCGTTCATCGCACTTGCCTTGACCGACTGGCTCGGCGTGGGATGGGGACTGTTCGCCGCGATTCTCGGCATGGCGGTGGTGCTGTACGTGGCCGTCGGTGTCGGTCCACGCACCCTCGGCCGCCAGCATGCGTACACCATCTCGCTGGGTTCGGCGATCGTGCTGCAGGCCATCGGGTTGCTACTCAAACCGCTGACCCGGCTGCTGATCCTGATCGGTAATGCGATCACCCCGGGCAAGGGCTTCCGCAACGGACCATTCGCCACCGAAGTGGAACTGCGGGAAGTCGTCGACCTCGCCGAGGCCAGTGGCGTGGTGGCGGCCGATGAACGCCGGATGATCCAGTCGGTCTTCGACCTCGGCGACACCAACGCCCGCGAGGTGATGGTGCCGCGTCCGGAGATGATCTGGATCGAGCAGGACAAGACGGCGGCACAGGCGATGAGTCTGGCTGTGCGGTCCGGTCACTCCCGTATCCCGGTGATCGGCGAGAACCCCGACGACATCGTCGGGGTGGTGTATCTGAAGGACTTGGTGTCAGGCGAATCCTCGACGACGGCGCGGGTACACGAGGTGATGCGCGATGCCGAGTTCATTCCCGACTCCAAACCGCTGGACAAGGTTCTCGCCGACATGCAGCGCACCCGCAATCACATGGCTTTGTTGGTCGACGAGTACGGCGGCATCGCGGGTCTGGTCACCATCGAGGATGTCCTGGAGGAGATCGTCGGCGAGATCACCGACGAGTACGACACGGACGAGGTCGCACCGGTCGAGGAACTCGACGACGATGCGGTGCGGGTGTCGGCCCGGCTGCCGGTGGAAGATCTAGGCGAGTTGTTCGACATCGATATCGACGACGACGAGGTGGAAACCGTCGGCGGTCTCCTCGGCCTCGAACTCGGTCGTGTCCCACTGCCCGGGGCGCGGGTGGAGTCGCACGGACTGCTTTTGGTCGCCGAAGGTGGCCCGAACCGTCGAGGGCGTCAGCGCATCATCACCGTGCTGGTCACCCGCATGGATGAGCCCGAGACCGACGACACCCGATCTGGCCGCGGTGAGCACCATGACAGCGACATTCCCGATGATGAGGTGGCCGATCGGGATCGAGGTGGGGAATACTCCATGTCCAGCCGAGGGTCGTCGCAGCGATCGCGCGGCGAACGCACCAAGCACACCAACAGCAGCGAGGACCGAACGTGAGCACAGCCCCGGGTGAGAACACCGACCTCTCCGACGAGGACCACAAACTCGTCGTGCTCGCCCGGGGAGCACTTGCCCGCGCCGAGACGAGTACGGCGGCAGCCGTCCGTGACGGCGATGGGCGCACCTACGCCGGTGCGCCGGTCAGCACTAACTCCCTGGAACTGTCCGGACTGCAGGTGGCGATCGCGACCGCGCTGTCCTCGGGAGCGCGTGCCTTTGAGGCGGCCGTACTCATCAACGGCGCGGCCGACGATCCGGGGATGGCCACCCTGGTCGAGATCAGCGCCGACGCCTACGCGGTGCTGACCGACCTGAAGGGTGCGCCGATCGACCGGGTGGGTTCGGTCTGATGGCCGAATTCCGGTCGGGGTTCGTCTGTTTCGTCGGCCGGCCGAACACCGGCAAGTCCACCCTGACGAACGCCTTGGTCGGTGAGAAGATCGCGATCACCTCCACCCGGCCGCAGACCACCCGGCACACCATCCGCGGCATCGTGAACCGCGACGACGCGCAGCTCATCCTGGTGGACACACCCGGACTGCACCGTCCGCGGACACTGCTGGGCCAGCGACTCAACGACCTCGTCCGCGACACCTACTCCGAAGTCGATGTGATCGGCGTGTGTGTGCCCGCCGACGAGGCCATCGGCCCTGGTGATCGGTGGATTCTGTCCCAGGTGCGGCAGATGGCGCCCCGCACCACCGTGCTCGGTGTGGTCACCAAGATCGACCGCGTCACCCCAGACAAGATCGCCGCCCAGCTCATCGCGTTGTCCGAATTACTCGGGCCCGACTCCGAGGTGGTGCCGGTGTCGGCCAGATCCGGCAAACAGCTCGACGTGCTGACCGATGTGCTGGTGAGCCTGATGGAGCCCGGGCCGGCGTTCTACCCCGATGGCGAGCTCACCGACGAGCCCGAGGAAGTGCTGATGGCGGAGTTCATCCGCGAGGCGGCGCTCGAAGGGGTGCGTGACGAGCTGCCCCATTCGCTGGCGGTCGTCATCGAGGAGATCATCCCGCGCGACACCGACGACGCCACCGCAGAGTCCGACGGACCGGCGATGGTCGATGTGCACGCCATCCTTTACGTCGAACGTGACAGTCAGAAGGGGATCATCATCGGCCATCGGGGGTCGCGTCTCAAAGAGGTCGGTACCGTCGCCCGGGCACAGATCGAGAAACTACTGGGCACCAAGGTGTACCTCGACTTGCATGTGAAGGTCGCCAAGGACTGGCAGCGCGACCCCAAGCAGCTCGGTCGGATGGGTTTCTAGCCGATGGGGCGTCACGAGAGTGCCGACGACACCGCAGGCGCGCCGGTTGATGACGTGCTGCCCGAACAGCACGAGGCGGAGGCCGGCAGCACCATCGCCGAAGTCCTGCGCTCACCACGGTTCTGGCTCGCACCGCTGGTTCTGGTGGTGGTGATCATGTCCCTGATGGCCGCGCTCTACATGGGCGCGGTCGCCGATCCGCAGAAGAATCTGCACGATTTCCCGATCGCGCTGGTCAACGAAGATCGTGGCGGTGAGGTCGACAACCCCGACGGCAGCACCAGCACCCAGAACTTCGGCAACGAGGTCGCCGACGGCGTGGTCTCGGCCGCGGCCGCGAGTGGAATCGCCGTCGAGCGCACCGACCGCGTCACCGCGCTGGGCGAACTCAATTCCGGCAAGACCTACGGCGTCGTGGTGATCGGTCCCAACTTCACCAACCGCGCCGTCGCATTGGGGCGCTCGGCGGTTCTGCAGGCCAAACCTGCACCGATGGCCATCGACGTGTTCATCAACCGTGGTTCGGGCACCTTCGCGTCGGCCGTCACCACCACGTTCGCCGACGAGATGTCGGCGCAGGTCAATCAACAGGTCGGCGAGCGGTTGGTGGAGACGGTGCGGCAAACGTTGGTGGCCGCTGACGTGCCCTTCTCCGGGGCCGCACAACTGGCGCTGGCCAACCCCGTCGACGTGCGGGTCATCGAACCGACTCCGCTGCCCGACGGCTCGGGTAACGGGTTGTCGGCGTTCTATTACACGTTGCTGCTGATCTTGGCCGGTTTCACCGGGGCGATGATGGTCAGCGTGGTGGTCGACGGCATCCTCGGCCAGACCCCGATCGAGTACGGGCCGTTCTACCAGTTGCGACAACGGTTGGCGATCTCGAGATGGGGCACCCTTGCCACCAAGTGGACCATCATGGTCTTCGTCGCGGTGATCCAGTCCGCGCTCTACATCGCGGTCTGCACCGCGGTGGGTACGTCGCTGCCCAACGCGTTCTCGCTGTGGATGTTCTCGGTGCTGGTGATCAGCGCCGTCGGCATCTCGGCGAGTTCGATGATGGCGGTCTTCGGAAACCCGGGTCTGATCCTCAACCTGATCTTCTTCGTGATCCTCGGACTGCCCTCGTCGGGAGGCACCGTGCCATTGGAGGCCAGTCCGCGACTGTTCGCCTGGATCGCCGCGATCGAACCGATGCATCTGGTGTACCTGGGCTGCCGCGCGATCCTTTATTTCGATGCCGACTTCGATGCCGGACTGGGGCGATCGGTGATCCAGTGCCTGGTCGGGCTGCTGGTCGGTGTGGCGTTGGGTTTGGGCGGGACCAAGCTCTACGACCGCAAGGGCTGGCACCGGTTCCCCGGCGGGATGACGTTGCCATCGCGTCTGGCACGGTTCGTCGACGGGGGCGGGCCGGCCACCATCACCACGCCGTCACCCGCGCACGTGGCCGGCGTGGCGCCCGAGCGCAGGCGCGCCGGCCCGGACTGAGCGCATGTCGCGACGGTCATCGTCGGTGCACGGTGGAAGAATGATCGGGTGAGGTTCTACCGGGATGAGGCCGTGGTGCTGCGCCAGCACAAGCTGGGCGAAGCCGACCGCATCATCACGATGCTCACCCAGGAACACGGCCTGGTGCGTGCGGTGGCCAAAGGTGTGCGACGTACCCGATCCAAGTTCGGTGCCCGGCTCGAACCCTTCGCCCACGTCGATGTGCACCTGTATCCAGGACGCTCACTCGATGTGGTCACCCAGGTGCACACGCTGCACGCGTACGCCGACGCGCTCGTGGCCGATTACAGCCGCTACACCACCGCATGTGCGGTTCTGGAGACCGCGGAACGGCTCGCTGGTGAGGAACGTGCACCGGCTGCACAACTGCACCGGCTGACTGTCGGTGCGCTCGACGCGCTGGCCGAACGTCGGCGACCCAACGAACTCATCCTGGACGCCTACCTCCTGCGGGCCATGCATTGCGCGGGCTGGATGCCCACCCTCGACGTCTGTGCCCGCTGTGCCCAGCCGGGACCGCACCGTGCGTTTCACGTGGCGGCCGGGGGAGCGGTGTGCATCCATTGCCGCCCTCCCGGTTCCGCGACTCCGTCGCCGGGCGTACTGGATCTGATGGATGCGCTCTTCCGTGGCCAGTGGGAACACACCGTGGACGTCAGTTCGTCGTTGCAGCGGCAGGCCACCGGACTGACCGCGGCGCATCTGCAGTGGCATCTGGAACGACAGTTGCGAACCCTGCCACTGATCGAACGTGAAGCACCCCATAGGCTGGTGGACACCGCGTGAGAGGAGACGGGCGATGGCGTTACGACCCGGTTCGCGATCCGGGAAGGTCCGACCGGCCGTCACCCGATCGGCAGATGCCGGAGTGCGTCCACCGGATGCACACCCCAGTGGGGCGACGCCACCGGAATTGCCGTCGGAGCTGATTCCGAAGCATGTCGCCCTGGTGATGGACGGCAACGGTCGCTGGGCGCAGGAGCGTGGTCTGCCCCGCACGGAGGGGCACAAGCGCGGTGAGGCCGTGCTCATGGACACTGTGTGCGGGTGCATCGAGCTCGGCGTGTCCTGGTTGTCGGCATACGCGTTCTCCACCGAGAACTGGTCGCGTAGTCCTGACGAGGTGCGATTCCTGATGGGGTTCAACCGTGACGTGATCCGTCGGCGGCGCGACGAGATGAACGAGATGGGTGTCCGGGTCCGCTGGGCGGGCCGGCGACCACGGTTGTGGCGCAGCGTGATCCGTGAGCTCGAGGTCGCCGAGGAGATGACGCGGAACAACACCGTGATGACGCTGACGATGTGCGTCAACTACGGTGGCCGGGCCGAGATCGCGGACGCAGCCAAGGAGATCGCCCGACGGGCGGCCGCCGGCGAGATCGACCCTGAACGCATTACCGAGGCGTCCTTTGCCAAGTACCTCGACGAGCCGGACATGCCCGACGTCGACCTTTTCCTGCGGCCATCAGGGGAGAAGCGGACCTCCAATTTCCTGCTGTGGCAGTCCGCGTATGCGGAGATGGTCTACCAGGACAAGCTCTTTCCTGACTTCGATCGTCGTGACCTCTGGGCGGCCTGCGTCGAATATGCCAAGCGGGATCGGCGGTTCGGCGGGGTGATGTCGACATGACCGAACTCTCGGCGCCGCGATCGACGTGGCCGTCCCGCGTTGCGGCGCTGGTTGCGGAGTTCGGTGAGGTCGTCACCGTCGACGCCGATTCGGTTGTCGTGCAGGTGGGTTCGACTCGTGCCTCGATCAGGGCGCTGGAGCTGGCCGCCGGCCTCGAAGTGCTGACCGTCACCCAGCTGGTCGCATTGGACCTCCCCAACACCGACGCGCTGCGCGACGACGTCGAGACTTGTGATGCGCAGCTGAGTTTCGGTGCGCTGCGTCGATCGGATCCCGAAGGGGTGACCACCGATGTTCTGCAGTACTACACTTTCCCGGCCGGATCGCTCGACGACATGCCGTTGCTGACCGTGCTGCATATGGTGTTGTCGGCGGGAGCTGATGCGGCACAGCAGCTCTCGGGCTAGCGTGACCGCTGACAGTCGGCGCAGTAGCCGAAGACCTCCACGGTGTGGTTGATCTCGGTGAACCCGTGCTCGGCGGCGACCTTGGCTGCCCATTGTTCGACCGGTTCGGCCTGAACCTCCACCGTGGTGCCGCAACGACGGCACACCAGGTGATGATGATGTCCCGACGAGCAGTGGCGATAACGCATCTCGCCGGAGCCGTCCCACAGCACATCGATCTGACCGGCCTGGCTGAGCGCCTGCAGGTTGCGATACACGGTGGTCAGTCCGATTGACTCGCCCCGGGCCTTGAGTTGCTCATGGAGTTCCTGCGCGGAGACGAAGTCGTCGCCCGCGGCCAGCGCATCCGCGATCGCGGCGCGCTGGCGAGTCGATCGGACGCCGGTGACGGGCCGGTCGGTTCGTGCGGTCACCGGGACACCTCGCCATCTCCGGATGCGGGTTCGATCCGCGACGACGGCTCCATCGCGTGGGTCAGGGCGTCGGTGACGATGTGGGCGAGGTGGTCGTCGACCAGCTCGTAGACGATCTCCCGGCCGCTGCGATTGCCGCGCACCACGCCGGCATCCTTGAGCACACGGAGATGCTGACTGACCAACGGCTGACTCAACGACAAGGCGCCCACCACCTCGTGCACACATTGCGGACGCTCCCGCAGTAGCAACACGATGGCGACCCGAGTGGGCGAGGCCAGCGCGCGAAGCAGGTCGCTGGCAGCTTCGTATGCCGCCGGACCCGCAGTACGCGCGTCGGCGCCGGGAGCGCAATCTCGTTCTGGTGAACCCATCGCCCCCATCCTAAAGGAAGTGGTTTTCATTTGGCGGTGGAGTGGATTCCGACAACAGATACCGGTGTGGCTACCCTGTAAGGGTTGCCGTTTCGACATGGTGTTCCTGTGACATGATGCCGAGCCGGTGGCGTCATCCCGAGAACACCGAATCGTTGGAGATCAGTTAACCGTGGCCGCCCAGTCCAACCGCGTTGAAGCCGTCGTCAACCTCGCCAAGCGTCGAGGTCTGGTCTACCCCTGCGGTGAGATCTACGGCGGAACCCGCTCCGCGTGGGATTACGGACCGCTCGGCGTCGAGATCAAGGACAACATCAAACGCCAGTGGTGGCGCACAATGGTGACCGGTCGCGAGGACGTGGTCGGCCTCGACTCGTCGGTCATCCTGCCCCGCCAGGTCTGGGAGGCCTCGGGCCACGTCGAGGTCTTCACCGATCCGCTCGTCGAATCGCTGCACACCCACAAGCGCTACCGCGCCGATCATCTGCTCGAGGCCTACGAGATCAAGCACGGCCACCCACCGGCCAACGGTCTGGCCGACATCAACGATCCCGACACCGGCCAGCCGGGCAAGTGGACCGAGCCGCGCGCGTTCAGCGGCCTGCTCAAGACGTTCCTCGGCCCCGTCGACGACGAAGAGGGCCTGCACTACCTGCGTCCGGAGACCGCGCAGGGCATCTTCGTGAACTTCAAGAACGTGATGACCACGGCGCGTAAGAAGCCCCCGTTCGGCATCGCGCAGATCGGCAAGAGCTTCCGCAACGAGATCACGCCGGGCAACTTCATCTTCCGGACCCGGGAGTTCGAGCAGATGGAGATGGAATTCTTCGTCAAGCCCGGCGAGGACGAGGACTGGCACCAGTATTGGATCGACCATCGGTTCAACTGGTACGTGGATCTGGGCATCGACCCGGAGAACCTGCGGTTGTTCGAGCATCCGAAAGACAAGCTGTCGCACTACTCGAAGCGCACCGTCGATGTCGAGTACAAATTCGGTTTCTCCGGTAACCCGTGGGGTGAACTCGAAGGTGTCGCCAACCGCACCGACTTCGACCTGTCGACCCACAGCAAGCATTCCGGTGAGGACCTGTCGTTCTTCGATCAGGCCTCGGGTGAGCGCTACACCCCGTTCGTCATCGAGCCGGCGGCCGGTTTGACCCGCTCGCTGATGGCGTTCCTGTGTGACGCCTACACCGAGGAGGAGGTGCCGAACGCCAAGGGCGGCATCGACACCCGGACCGTGCTGAAACTCGACCGTCGTCTGGCCCCGGTGAAGGTGGCGGTGCTGCCGCTGTCGCGCAACGAGAAGCTGTCCCCCAAGGCGAAGGACCTCGCCGCAGAACTGCGCAAGCACTGGAACGTCGAGTTCGACGACGCGCAGGGTATCGGCAAGCGTTACCGCCGCCAGGACGAGATCGGTACGCCGTTCTGTGTGACCGTGGACTTCGACACCCTCGACGACCAGGCGGTGACCGTGCGGGAGCGCGACACCATGAGTCAGGAGCGGGTGGCTCTGGACAAGGTCGTGGAGTACCTCGGTGGCAAGCTGCTCGGTTCCTGACTCACGAAGGGCGCGTCCAGTGCGACCTGCGGATATCTGTCATAGTTGTGGATGGAGTTGTCGTCGCACGCCCGGGCACGGGGTTCGGACTGTGGTGCGACGAGGAGAGCGAGTGAAGCGGTGACCGTCAGCGGCAAGGTCGTGCACTACGACGCAAATCGGGGATTTGGGTTTCTCGCGCCGGAGTCGGGTGGCGCCGACGTCTTTTTGCACATCAACGACATTGACATCGACGAGACGGCGCTCAAACCCGGTGCCAAGGTGGAGTTCGACGTCGAGGAGACCGACCGGGGTTCCAAGGCGGTCAACGTGGCCGTCACCGAGGCCGCACCTGCCGACGAGGCTCCCGCCGGCCGTCCGCATCGACGTGAGACACACGACCACGGACGTTCGCACGGTGGCGAGCGTCCGCGGCGGTCACGGGGTTCGCTCGACGCGTCGGCTTTCACCGAAGAGATCACGGAGTTGCTGCTCGACTCCTCCGACGACCTGACCGCCGGACAGATCGTGGCGATCCGCCAGCGCATCACCGACTTCGCGGTCGCCCGGGGCTGGGTGCTTGACTAGCTCGACCAGCGTGTCTGCCATTCCGCTCACGGCCGACTACGGTGACGAGGCCGTCGAGCGATTCGTGCCGGAAGCGCCGAAGGTCGCGAGTCTGCCCGGTACCCGCACGGATCATCGCAGCGACTTCGCGCGGGACCGTGCGCGGGTGCTGCATTGCGCCGCGCTGCGTCGTCTCGCCGACAAGACGCAGGTCGTCGGACCGCGGGAAGGCGACACCCCGCGTACCAGACTCACTCACTCGCTCGAGGTCGGTCAGATCGGCCGCGGCATCGCGATCGGACTGGGCTGCGAACCGGACCTGGTGGAACTGGCCGGTCTGGCCCACGACATCGGGCACCCGCCGTACGGTCACAACGGCGAACGTGCTCTCAACGAGGTCGCTGCCGAGATCGGTGGATTCGAGGGCAACGCGCAGAATCTGCGGATCCTCACTCGGCTGGAACCGAAGTTGCTCGACGCGAACGGTCGCAGTGCGGGACTCAATCTGACCCGGGCGTCGCTGGACGCCACCCTGAAGTACCCCTGGACGCGCCGGCCGCCGGCAGTGAAGTTTGGCGCCTACGACGACGACGCGTCGGCGCTGGACTGGATTCGCAACGGCGCCGCGGCGGGCCGGCAGTGTATCGAAGCCCAGGTGATGGACTGGTCCGACGACGTCGCCTACTCCGTGCACGACCTCGAGGACGGGGTCATCGCCGATCGGATCGACCTCCGCACGCTGGCCGATCCCATCGATCAACGTGCCTTGGCCGACATCGGCGTCAAGGAGTTCGAGGGCCTCGAGGCGGGCGCACTCATCGACGCCGCCCAGCGGTTGTCCCGGATGGAGATCGTCATGGCCGCCGGTGGATACGACGGGAGCCTCGACAGCGCGGTCACGTTGAAGCGGCTCACCAGCGAACTGATCGGCCGGTTCGCGTCGGCGGCGATCACCGGCACCCGCGCGATGGTCGGGGACCGGTCGGTGTCGCGCTATGACGCCGACCTCACCGTCTCGCCGCTGGTGGCGGCCGAGGTCGCCATCTTGAAGACACTTGCGCTGCGGTTCATCTTCTCCAACGAACGACACAAGGCCACCCAGCGGCGCCAGCGCGAACGAATCCATCGCGTTGCGGACTGGTTGACCGCCGCCGCCCCCGGTGGGCTCGACCCGATCTTCGTGCCGTTCTGGCAGGACGCCTCCGATGACGCTGCGCGGCTGCGGGTCATCGTTGATCAGATCGCGTCGATGACCGAGGGCAGGCTCGAACGTTCGGACCGGCAGAACTCGGGAGCTCAGGCACACCTCGGCTGAGTGTGAGTAGGGCTGCGGCGACGCGGCGTGCACTCACTACACTGGTCGGCGTGCCAGGCCGAATTCCCGATCGTGACATCACGGCGATCCGTGAGCAGACACGCATCGAGGAGATCGTCGGTGATTACGTGGCGCTGCGCCGGGCCGGGGCCGACAGCTTGAAGGGGCTGTGCCCGTTCCACGATGAGAAGTCCCCGTCGTTCCACGTTCGGCCGAATCACGGACACTTCCACTGTTTCGGCTGTGGAGAGGGCGGCGACGTCTACAGCTTCCTGCAGAAGCAGGAGCACATCTCATTCGTCGAGGCGGTGCAGCAGCTTGCCGATCGCATCGGTTACCAGATCCATTACGAGGGCGGCGGCACCGCGATCATCCGTGACCGCGGAACCCGAGCACGCCTGGTGGCGGCCAATGCCGCCGCCCAGAAGTTCTACGCACAACAACTTCAGTCGCCGGAGGCGCAACCCGCCCGCGACTACCTGACCGAACGGAACTTCGACGCCGCCACCGCTGCGACGTTCGGTTGCGGATATGCGCCCGCCGGTTGGGACACCATGACGAAGGCGCTGCTGTCCCAGGGCTTCGAATTCAGCGAACTCGAAGCCGCCGGGCTGTCCAAGCAGGGGCGGAAAGGGCCCATCGACCGGTTCCATCGCCGACTGCTGTGGCCGATCCGCAATCTCGGCGGCGACATCATCGGCTTCGGGGCGCGCAAGTTGTTCTCCGATGACAACCTCGGCAAGTACATGAACACCCCGGAGACCATGCTGTACAAGAAGTCTCAGGTGTTGTTCGGGCTCGACCACGCGAAGAAGAACATCGCCAAGGGGCACCAGGTGGTGATCGTCGAGGGCTACACCGATGTGATGGCGATGCATCTCGCGGGCGTGACCACCGCGGTGGCCTCGTGTGGGACCGCATTCGGTGAGGACCATCTGGCGCTGTTGCGACGGTTGATGATGGATGACTCGTATTTTCGCGGTGAGGTGATCTATACCTTCGACGGTGACGAAGCCGGAAAGGCCGCGGCGCTCAAAGCTTTCGAAGGCGAGCAGAGTATCGCCGGACAGACGTTCGTGGCGGTGGCGCCCGAGGGGATGGACCCCTGCGAACTCCGGCAGGAACGTGGTGACGCAGCGGTGCGTGATCTGGTCGCTCGGCGGGTACCGATGTTCGAGTTCGCGATCAAGGCCTTGTTGGGCAGTCATGATCTCGACACCGCAGAGGGGCGCGTGCACGCATTGCGCGAGACGGTTCCGGTCGTCGCGCGGATCAAGGACGTCGCCCTGCGCGATGAGTACGCGCGGCAGCTTGCCGGCTGGGTGGGCTGGGAGGACGTGGCCCAGGTGCTCGGACGGGTACGTGAGGAGGGCGTGCGATACGCCCGGGCGACGGGCGGCGCAGCGCGCAACAGCGGGCGTTCGGGGCAGGTCACCTCCATCCGGCGCCAGCGACCGGAGGCGGCATCGACGCCGCCCACCGCGCGACCGCTGGCCGCCGACCCGCGTTTGTGGCCGCAGCGCGAAGCGCTCAAGGCGGCACTGCAATACCCGGCCGTCGCCGGGACCGTCTTCGATTCGCTGCCCGTGCAGTGTTTCACCGAACCCGCATATGCCTCGATTCGAACGGCGATGTCCGCGCTCGGTGGCACGTCGGCCGGTATGGGCGGTGCCGAGTGGGTGGATGCGGTGCACAACGGCGTCGACGATCCGGTTCTCGGTCCGTTGGTGACCGAACTCGCCGTGGAGTCGATGCCGGTCACCGAGGACAACATCTCCCGGTACATCAGCAGCGTGTTGGCGCGGCTGCAGGAGGTCTGGGTCGGAGCCCAGATCGCCGACATCAAGTCGCGGCTGCGTCGGATGGCGCCGGGCGAGGACCCGGATGGCTACAACGCAGTGTTCGGGGACCTGGTGGCCTTGGAGGCCTACCGGCGCAGTCTGCTCGAGCAGGCCGTCGATCCCGACACCGGAGTCGGGTGACTTGTTCGGTCAGGTTGCCGGGGTCATCACGCGGCGGTCGCGTTCCTCGCGCCCGGGCGGAGCTGCTCGGGGAAAAGTGGCCGGTGCGGGTCGTCGGCGTTGAAGGTGCAACCCCCGCCGTAGGTGTGCGGGCCGCGACAACGGTCGGGTGCCGGTTTGGGCCGTCCCCAGATGTGATCGGTTCCCCGCATGTTGTGCCCCCTTCGCGACCGTGCGTTGGGAGAATTATCACCCGACCTGTCCGACCGGGCAGGTCGGCGAGGCGCCACTGTGGCGCTCCTCACCAGTCAAGCCTGGGTGGTCAGGCCTGGGCGATGGCCGTCGTGAGCCATTGGGCCAGCCAGCTCACGGCGTTGTTGCCGTTGGCGTCGACGACCAGTGACCCGTAGCGAACGTGACTCTCACCGGAATAGAATTTTCCGGCCGAGACTGCGTCGGTGACCAGGGTGGCCGGGTCGGTGATCGCGTACTTCGCGACGATGCGGGTCACCGCGGTCGCCGAGTTCTTGAAGTCCGGTGACACGACCGGCATCCCGGAGCCCGCCTGCGGTGTGGCGGACACGACGCCACGGGCGACCTGGCCGAGCTCGCGGCCGAGGCGGGCGACCTCGGCGCGCGTATGCCCGGTGACCGGTAGGGTTTTGGCGCCCGCGCGCTGTCCCACCTCGGCGGCGGCCACCCAGGTCAGCTGTTGGATTCGGCCCACCAGGTCGGCGGTACGTTCCACGTCGACATGGGAGAGTCCCGCCGCGACCACGGACATCGCCTTGGCGAATCCGGTCTCGTCGGGGATCAGTGCGAGAACGGCAGAGATCTCGGCGAAGTCGACCGCCGCGGCGAGGGTCACCAGGGGTCGCAGGTCGGCGTTGAGCTCGGTGGCGGTCGCGTGCGCCGCCGCGAGGTCACCATCGGCGGCTTGTGGCGGCAGCGCGGCCAACCCTGCCGCGATGCCGTGCAGATCGAGTGAGGCCAGTGTGCCGGCGGCAGTCGCCGCGCGGCGGACGGCGAGCACGGCCTGGTCCGGTGTCTTGCCCAAGGCCGACCCCAGCTGACCGAGGAATGGGTTCTGCCGCTTGTCGATCGAGCAGTAGAGGTCGGCGGGAGCGCAGATCGATGAGACCCGTCCGGCCAGCGTGCCCATGCCGGCCGGGCGTGGGTCGGCGATTCCGACACCGTCGGCTCGTGGTCCGACGACGGTTTCGCCGCGGGTACCCGCACGTGGGTCGGCCAGCAGTGCGACGGCGAGCACTTTGTCAGGGGTGACCGGGCCGATCCGGTTCCCGATCGCCGACGCGAGGTCCCCGGCAGCATCCGCGCCTTGGCTGTAGCCGGTGATCGTCACCTTCGCTGTCGGATGTCGGGCGGTGAAGTCACGCAGGACGCGGGCCGCGTTGTCCAGAGCCGTGGCCTTGCTCACTCCGTAGCTCTCTCCGTTGTCGAATGCGCGAGCGAGGTAGGGCAGGAAGTAGATGTGCGCAGAGGTGCCGTGGTCGCGACGGATGCGTTCGGCGATGGGCTTGAGGGCGCCGATCGGGGTGCTGGGATCAGCGGTCTCATCAGTCTCCCAGGTCCCCGGGATGAACAGGTTGAACGTCGGCGCACCATGCGCATCAGCGGGCGCGGGCGCAGGGGCGGTCAGGAGCCCGACGGCGACCACCGAGAGTGCCGTGAGGCCGATGATGGGCATGGACGTACGCCACCGTCGGGTGGTCGTAATGCTTTCACTTGTGTTGATTCGGAGCGACTTTCGGGGAACACGAACGGCAAGCGTCATCGAGATTTCCGCGAGTGGGGGAGGGGGAGGTGGACCGGTGGGCCGATCCGGGCAACTGTGTCGTGGTGAAGGTCGATGTGATGATCTCGAACCCTACCCCGCGCCGGTTTTGGATCGGGAAACTTTCCCCCCTTTGGGTGACACCGCGCGTGTCGTCGCGGTGAACACTGTGAGTCAGGCTGGCGTGCAGAGGGTTTGGAGTTGCCCGAGTGGCCTCGTGGGGACGGTGGTGCCGGTGGGGTACCACCGAGCCGTCGCGGTGGGGCACGCGAAGTGCTGTGCCGGAGTGTCGAATCCGGCGTCGTTGACTTCGTTTGGGAAACGAACGTCCAGTTTGGTGCACCGACGTCTCGGAGTCTCTGGTGGGGCGGGCGGGGCTCGAACCCGCGACCTACGGATTATGAGTCCGCGGCTCTAACCAACTGAGCTACCGCCCCCGGCATGAGCGCTGCGCATGCCCGACGCTGCACATTACCGCACCGGCTCGTCGACCTGGTCGGCGCCGCGGCGCAACGCGGCACACTAGACTGCAGGGAATCCACAGCGGATGACACGAGCACAGTGACGAACGAGGAGCGCATGGCCGGGGGCGACGGGGCGAGCGAGGACCGCGACCTCCCCGAAAGTCTGGTCGACGTGGCGGGCCGACGTATCCGCGACGCGATACTCTCCGGTGGACTCTCCCCCGGGGCGAAGATCGTCGAGGAGACTCTGTGTGCCGATCTCGGCATCAGCCGAGCTCCGGTGCGTGAGGCGCTGCGCCTGCTGGCGCAACAGGGCCTGGTCGAGCATCAGCCGAGGCGTGGTACGCGGGTCGCGGAATGGTCTCCCCGCGACATCGTGCAGCTCTTCGAGTTGCGGCAGGTGTTGGAGAGGTTCGCGGTGGAGTCGGCGCTCCCGCTGAACGACCCGGTCGAGCAACTCGCGCCGGTGCGGGCGGCGGTCGAGGAGATGAAGACGGCCACCGATGACCTCGCCAAGGATGACGCCCATCGACATTTCCATGCTGCGGTGGTGGGTCTGGCGGGTAATCGGCAGCTCGACATCGCACTCGAGCCCATTCTGCTCAAGCTCCAGTTGCCGATGGCGGTGAACCTGCGGGCGGAGACCGTGGACCATCACGGACCCGATGACGGCTTTCGGCGTCATCTGGCAATCCTCGAGGCCTTGGAGACCAACGATCCGGTCGCCGCGGTGGCCGCGTTGCGTGACCACAAGCATCTTCAGTACCTCGATCTGGCTGCGCCGCCGGGGGATACCGCGACGTAGCTGCGGGGCGTGCACCGGTCCGTCCGCCGTCGACCCGCCTCGGCGTCGCTAACACAACCGACACACAGACGATCCGCGGCCGCCACATATTCTGTCGACAATCGACGCTATGGAGATGGTGGTCGGTCCCGTAGGGGACCTGCACTCGGCCCGTCCGTCGCGGAGATCCTCGCTGATCATGTGTCCGGCAGTGGGTCGCCGACACGGACTGCGCGGATCGTCGCCGACGCGATCGATGCACGCGGCGACGACGGCACTTGGCTGTCGACCGTCGGTCGCGAGGACCTGCTGGCCGCGGCGGCAGATCTCGAGAGACGTCCCGGGGCCCGGGCGCTCCCGCTCTACGGCGTCCCTTTCGGGGTCAAGGACAGCATCGACGTCGCCGGGGTGCCCACGACGCTGTCGTGTCCGGACTATGCCTACGTCCCAAAGATGACGGCGCCGGCGGTGCAGCACCTGCTCGACGCGGGGGCGCTCTATGTCGGCAAGACCAATCTCGACCAGTTCGCCACCGGGCTCAACGGCACCCGAACACCGTACACGGTGCCGCGCAGTGTGTACGGCGGACAGATGATCTCGGGTGGGTCGAGTTCTGGGTCGGCGCTCGCAGTCGCCCTCGGTGAGGTGCCGTTCGCGGTAGCGACCGATACCGCCGGCTCCGGGCGAGTGCCCGCCGCACTCAACGGGGTCCTGGGATACAAACCTTCGCGAGGGCTCATCAGCACCGTGGGGCTGGTGCCCGCGTGTAAATCCCTGGACTGCATCACCACGATGGCCGGTTGCATCGACGACGTCGACCGGGTGATGGCGGTGATGGCGGGTCGTGACGACGACGATCCGTGGTCGCGTAGCCCGGGACCGAAGTACGCCGGCGGCCCGATTCGGGTGGGTCTGCCGCCGTTGTCCGAACTGGAGTTCTTCGGTGACGAAGCCATGCGTGCGGCGCATCTGTCATTTCGGGACAGGTTGATGCACAACGGGTTCGCCGCGGCTGTCGACATCGTCGAGGTGTCGCTGGCGCCGTTTCTGGCGGCCGGTGAACTGCTCTATGCCGGACCGTGGGTGGCCGAGCGCCTGGTGGTGTTCGGTGACTTCCTCGCCCAGCGGCCCGACGCCATCCATCCGGTGGTGCGCGACATCCTGCGCAGCGGCCAGAAATACACCGCCGTCGACGCCTTCGCCGCACTGCAAGAACTCCAGCAACTGCGCGCCCAGGTTGCCCGCACATGGCGCGACCTGGACGTGCTCGTGACGCCGACCATCGGTCGCACGTTCACCGTCGAGGAGGTACTCGACCAACCGATCGAGACCAACACGATGCTCGGTCACTACACCCATTTCGGCAAAGGCTTGTCCCGTGGCCCAACCCGTGACCATCGCCGCCCTACCCGCACCGCTGCACCTCGACATCGCACGTACCGCTCTGGTCATCATCGACATGCAACGCGACTTCCTGCTGCCGGGTGGTTTCGGCGAGACCCTCGGCAACGATGTGTCGCGGCTACAGCAGGTGGTCGCACCGTTGGCCGAGCTACTCGCCGCCGCGCGTGCGGCCGGGATGCTGGTGATCCATACGCGCGAAGGTCACCTGCCGGATCTGTCCGACTGTCCACCGGCCAAGCTCAACCGCGGGACGCCGGCCAAACGGATAGGCGATCCCGGTGCATACGGCCGGATCCTGATTCGGGGCGAATACGGCCACGACATCATCGACGAGCTGGCGCCGGTCGGTGGCGAAGTGGTGATCGACAAACCCGGTAAAGGCGCCTTCTACGCCACCGACCTCGACACCGTGCTCGCCGAACATGGCGTCACCCAGCTCCTCGTCACCGGCGTCACCACCGAGGTGTGCGTGCACACCACCACCCGCGAGGCCAACGACCGCGGATACGAATGCGTCGTCGTATCCGATTGCGTCGGTTCGTATTTCCCAGAGTTCCAGCGAGTGGGCCTGGAGATGATCGCCGCGCAGGGCGGGATCTTCGGCTGGACCGCGCCGAGCGGCGTGCTCGTCGCCGCCCTCACCGATCAGCCGGCAGCGTCGCCGACGTCACCTGTGCCCGGCTCCGCAGTCTCCTGAAGCGGGCACGTCACCTGTTGCCGAGAGGATCGAACCACCGATGAGTACCACCACCGACCCCGCTCCGCCCGCCGACCCGGCGTTGTCGCCGGCGCCACCGCCCGTTCCGTGGTGGACCCGCGGTGACACCAACGCGTTCTTCGGACTCGGATTCAACATCCTCGTCAACGTGCTCACGCTGACGGGGCTCATGATCGCTGTCGTCCAGATTCCCGCCGGCGACGTACTGGGCACGGTGCTGCCGGCGCTTGGCGTCGCGCTGATACTCGGCAACCTGTACTACACATTCCTCGCGCGGCGACTCGCCAAGCGCGAACGGCGTACCGACGTCACCGCGTTGCCGTACGGACCCAGCGTGCCGCACATGTTCATCGTGGTCTTCGTCGTGATGTTGCCGGTCTATCTGACCACCAACGATGCGATGCAGGCCTGGGAGGCCGGGCTCGCGTGGGCGTTCATGATCGGTGTGATCGTGATGATCGGCGCGTTCGTGGGGCCTTACGTACGCAAGCTGACGCCGCGCGCGGCGATGCTCGGCACGCTCGCGGGTATCTCGATCACGTTCATCGCCATGCGCCCGGCCGCCCAGATGTGGGAGGTCGCCTGGATCGGTCTGCCGGTGTTGGCGATCATCTTGATCGGTTTCTTCACCGACGTGCGGCTGCCCGGCAACATTCCCGTCGGGCTGGCCGCACTGTTGGTGGGCACCGCGATCGGCTGGATCGGCGGCTACATGTCGGTGCCCGATCTCGAACAGGCCGTCTCCGACATCGCGGTCGGGATTCCGGATCAACGCTTCGACATGTTGTTCTCCGGACTCGGTGACCTCGCGCCGCTGCTCGGTACCGCCATACCGCTGGGCGTCTACAACTTCACCGAGGCGATGAGCAATGTGGAGAGCGCAGCCGCGGCAGGCGACAACTACAACCTGCGCAGTGTGCTGTTGGCCGACGGTGCAGGCGCCTGTGTCGGCGCGGCCTTCGGTTCGCCGTTTCCGCCCGCGGTCTACATCGGACATCCTGGCTGGAAAGACGCCGGCGGTCGGGCCGGCTACTCGTTGGCCAGCGGGGTGGTGATCGGGGTCCTCTGCTTCGTCGGCCTCTTCGGTGTGTTGGAGGCGTTGCTCCCGGTTCCCGCGATCGTGCCCATCCTGCTCTACATCGGTCTCCTGATCGGTGCGCAGGCATTCCAGGCCGTTCCCAGGATTCATGCGATCGCGGTGGTCGCTGCGATTCTGCCCAATCTCGCCGAATGGGGCCGGGGAATGATCGACAACGCGCTGAGCGCGGCGGGCACGACCGCCGCGGAAGTCGGCGCTGAGGCGCTCGGCAACGCGGGTCTGGTCTACGACGGCCTGAAGACGCTGGGCGAAGGCGCGGTCCTCGTCGGCCTGGTGTTGGGCACCATCGTCACCTTCATCCTGGACAAGAAATTCCACTTCGCCGCGATCGCTTGCGCCGTGGGTGCGGTGCTGTCGTTCATCGGGCTCATTCATGCGCCCGAGGTGAGCTGGGCGGCCGCCCCGGAAGTCGCACTGGGCTACCTCTTCTTCGGTCTGGTGTGCATCGCATACTGGTTCCTGCCCAACGCGCGGACACCCCGCACCTTCGACGAGGCGGACGTCGTGGCCGGGCACTGACCTCACACGGTTCGGCTTCATGCGGGTACGGGGCGCCGGAGAACGGGCGTGCAGGCGTTTTGTTCTCCGGCGCGTCCATGCGCTAGAGTCATCACTCGGTTCGAGAGCATTCCCCCATAGCTCAATTGGCAGAGCATTCGACTGTTAATCGAACGGTTACTGGTTCGAGTCCAGTTGGGGGAGCAACACAATCCCCCGTCACCTGCACCAGGTGGCGGGGGATTTCGGCTCTCCGGGATGCCCGGATCAGACCTCGGCGGCCTCGCGGTGGCGCGCCAGATCACGGCGCAGTTCGGCCACCTCGGTGCGCAGCGTCTGGATCTCGGCGGACGTCGCCGCCGCGTTGGCCTCGTCGTCGTCGGCGACACGCTGGACGATCCACGACGCGATGGTGGCGGTGACGACACCGATCACACTGATCCCGCCGAGCATGAGCAGTCCGGCGATGACCCGACCCGTCGTGGTGATCGGGTAGTAGTCGCCGTAGCCGACGGTCGTCACCGTGGTCATGGACCACCAGAGGGCGTCGCCGAAGGAAGTGATGGTGGCATCGGGAAGGCGGCCCTCGGTCTCGTAGATGGCCAGTGATGCCACGTAGATCAGGAGTAGGGCGCTGGCCGCCGTGTAGATCACCACGCGGCCTCGGATGGCGCCGCCGAGCGCCTTTTGCAGCACGGTGATGAGGATCAACAATCGCAGCAGCCGGAGTGGGCGCAACATCGGCAGGACAACGATCGCCAGGTCGGCGAGATGGCGCCAGAACCACGACCAGCGATCGGGGGTGATGGCCAGGCGTACGACGTAATCGATCGCGAAGCAGGCCCAGGAAGCGAAGATGACGACGTCGAGCACTGTGTTCATCGTCTCGCCGGGATCGGCGAGCACCTGCAATGAGTACGCGGCGAGGAACAGCACCGCCATGGCCACGAGGGGCCACTCGGCGCGTCGTTCCCACCCGGCGAGCGGGTCATGTCCTCCGACGGCAGATGCCCGGCGCTGGTGCGCGGCGGTGTCGGCGGTGTCCATGTCGAGTGCACCTTTCGTCTCGTCGGGGCACCGCGACGTGATGAGGTCGCGGCGGGTCTCGCGGGACCTCTCAAACGACCGCGCCGCCCAGGGCGGGGCAGGTCGTCGGGGGTGACCTGCCCCGCCCTGGGCGGCGCACTTCCAAAGACTACCCGACGCGGACGAATACCTCAGCCGGGCGGCCCCGGCGCGTCGTGTGCAGTCGGCGCTCGGGTGATGGGCTCAGCTCTGTTCATCCCAGATGCCGGTGGCCTCCAGGTGTCTGGTCAGGCGTGCGGCACCGTCGACGAACTGTCGTCGCGTCTGCTCGACCACCTGGGTTCGGTCTCCGGACCGATACGCCTCGATGAGCTTCGCATGCGAATCCACCGCCACCTCGCCCCATTCCGGGTCGGTCGCGTACAGCTGCGCCGGGGTGTACCGGGTGGCGCTGAGCAGGAACCAGGCCAGTTTGCCGCCCGACGCGATCAGATTGTGCACGCGGTGGAAGTCGAACTCCGCGCTGGCGACCTGACTGCCGTCACCGGAGGTCAACGCGCTGCGCAGCTGTTGGTTGTGCCATTCGAGGTCGGCGATCTGCTCGGGGGTGATCGCGTCTGCGGTACGCAACGCCAGTTTGACCGCGATCTCGCCCTGCAACCAGAACAGGTCCTCGACATCGGTACGGCTGAGTTCGGCGACGATGTAGCCACGGTGCGGCGCGAGGTTGACCATGCCCTCGCCCCGTAGGGTGAGCAAGGCCTCACGGACCGGCGTCACACTGACGCCGAGCCGCTCGGCCGTCTCGTCCATGCGGACATAATCACCGGGCCGCAGCGTGGCGGTCATGATCTGCTCACGCAGGTGGGCGGCGACCTCCTCGGAGAGCTGTGGCCGCCGGCGCAGACGTGGCGACGTCGAGCGCGCCGGACCCTCAGAGCCCGTAGGTCTTGCCGATGATGTCGCGCTGGATCTCATTTGTGCCACCGTAGACGGTCGAGATGATTGCACCGCGCATCAAACGCTCGGCGTCGAACTCGGTTGCATAGCCGTAACCACCCATCATCTGCATCGCGTCGATCGTCATCCGCTTCGACGTCTCGGTCGCCTTGAGCTTGGCCATCGAGGCCTCGCGCGGCAACAGCTTGGTGGGGTTGTCATCGGCCTGCCGGGCCACCGAGTACACCAGCTCCCGTGTGCACTCGATCTCGGTTGCGAGGTCGGCCATCCGGTGGCGCAGCGCCTGGAAGGTGCCGATCGGTCGACCGAACTGCTTACGGTCGGTGATGAACGCCAGAGTGTCGGCGAACGACCGTTCGGCCACGCCGAGTTGCATCGCGGCAAGGATCAGACGCTCGGTGTTGAGTCCGGCCATCAGCTGGTTCCAGCCATTGCCCACCTCGCCGACGACGGCCGAATCGGGCACCTCGCAATCGGTGAAGTACAGGTCGTTGACCTCACGGCCGCCAAGGGTGTCGATGCCCTTGATCTCCAGACCCGGAGTGCCGGCGGGGATGTGGAATTGGGTCAGGCCCTCGTGCTTCTTGTCGGTTTTCTCGGTCCGTGCGATGAGCAGGATGGACTTGGCGAAGTGTGCATTGGAGCACCAGGTCTTCTGCCCGTTGATGACCCAGCCGCCGTCGACCTTCTCGGCCCGGCACGACAGATTGGCGACGTCGGAGCCGGCCTCGGGCTCCGACATCGAGATGGACAACGAATCGCCGTCGACGACGCCGGCCAGCACATTCTTCTTCAGCTGTTCGTCGGCGAACTTCTCGTAGGCGGCGGCAGTGATCAGGGTCGGGCCGATGCCACCGATCGGCGCGTTCCCGCGCATCGCCTCCTGCAGCAGGATGCACATCTCCACGTTGCCCGCGCCGGCGCCGCCGAAGTCCTCGGGAACCACGATGCCGGTCCACCCGAGAGCGGCCATTTTTCCGTAGAGCTCGGGCGAATGTAGTTCCGCACCGTTGTCGGTGAGCGCGTCACGTTGTGCACGGGTACCGGCTTCGCGTTGGCAGAAATCGGCGACGGCCTTGGCAAAAGCGGTCTGTTCGTCGGTGAAGGACACCATTGCTTGATCTGGCCTTTCGTGATGATCGGGTGAGCGATGCTCGATGTTGGGCTAGAAAGTATCACATCAAATATATGTAAGCAGGATAGCGGTGACCTACAACACAATCGATGCCCGCTACATTGGTCGCATGCCAAAGTCTCAACGGCCGACCTCGACCGACGAAGGCGGCGTCGACGTCGCAGCGGCTGCCGATTCTGCCGGCACCGACTCGTCATCGGTCACCGATCGCGACCTCGATGATTCCCGGACGACGGAGGACATCACCTCTCTTGATGGCGATGACTTCCTCGCCGTCAACCGCTCGAAGCGCGACCGGCTACGAGCCGAGGCCGAGTCCAAAGGAGGGCGGCGCGGGGGTCGATCACGTGGCGGGTCGGATTCGGCCGACCGGGTTCCCGGAAGGGTTGCCACCGGCGGCGGGGGCCGCGGCACGCGCATCGCCTTGATCATTCTGGTCGCGCTCTCGGCGCTACTGGCCGTGACGACGGCCTACTTCGCCTACGCCTGGGTGCAGGCCGAGGATCGCGCCGACGCGGCGGGGCCGTCGGCAGCCACTCGCTCCGAGGTCATGCGCATCGCGCGGGATTATGCGGCCACGGTCGCCACCTATGATCCGGCTCGCTATGACGATCTCGACCGTCGCATTCGCGAGATCTCCACTCCGGAATTCGCGAAGACCTACATCACCTCCTCGGCGGATGCGCGGCGCGGCAACGCCTCGGTCAGTGGCACTTCGCGGGCGGTTGCCAATGATGCGGGCGTGGAGTCATTGTCCGACGGCACCGCGGTCGTGCTGGTGACACTCGATCAGACGGTTACCTCTCCGGAAGTGAGTTCGCAAGTGCCCAAGGGTATCCCATACCAGTCTCGGGTCAAGGTCACGTTGGAGCGACGCGACGGCCGATGGCTACTGGCTGATCTGGACACCGTCTGATTGCCTGGGGGCGTGGTCGGCCAGGAGTAGCCGCAGTCCCAGGCTGCTGACGCGCTCGGCCGAGGGTCGACGGCGGGGGCGGGTCAGGTCCATCGTGACATTGAGTGCTGCCTGAACCAGAAAGCGTGCCTGCACCGGAGTCAGCTCGGGTCGATCGCGGGTCAGCCAGCCTGCCCACTCCTCGACGTTGATCCGTTGCTGGGCGCGCAGCTCGGTGCGCTGGCGCGGTTCGATGTTTCCGATCTCGCTGGCGTAGACGGCGAGGATGTCGTTGTTTGTGCAACACATGTCGCAGTAACCGGTCACCAGCGCGACGATCGCCTGTCGGGGGGTGGCGGCGCGCGCGAGCGCATCGGAGATCATCGCCGTGACGCGGTCCGATGCGCGCCAGAACGCGGCCTGCAGGATCGCGGCCTTGCTCTCGAAATGGCGGTACACGCCGGACGGGGGCAGATCGGCGGCGCGCGCGATGTCGTCGATGGTCACCTCGCGGAATCCGCGGGCGGCGAAGAGTCGGATCGACTCAGCCAGCAGCACCTCACGTTTCGACGTGGGGGACAGCCCGCCGGCGGGTCCGATCCTCGGAGTGGATTCGGGCGGGAGCTCCACATCCGTCAGTGACATCGCGGCGTCGGTGATCAGCGTCACGATCTGTCGTGCGGCCAGGACCGTCCGGTGAGTGGCGGGACTGGCGACTGCGCTGGTCATGGCGGCGGTGATGAGATCTGCTGCGGCACCGTCGAGATCCGGCCGGCACGCATACAGGACGCTGCGTATACGACGATGCTGGTCGACCACCACCGTCCGGACATACCGGGCGTCGTCGTCGACGAGGTAGTCGGCCTCCCAGTGGTAGATCCCGCCCGTCCGGCGGTTGTCCACGGCCGCTGCCGTGAGTGCGCCGAGCAACCCGCGCAGCTCGCCGGCGGGGTCTTCGGGCGACGACGGCACCGCGGCGGTTGCTGCTGCCAGGGCGCCGGCCAACGAGCGCGCGGTCTCGGCGAAAAGCGCGTACTTGTTCGGAAAATGCCGGTAGAGCGCGGGCGCGGAGATGCCCGCGGCGTCGGCGATGTCGTCGAGACGCACGGCGTGATACCCGCTGTCGCTGAAAGCCTTCGCGGCCACGCGCAGGATGACATCGCGCCTATCGGCCGGCCGGCGCCGTGGCTTGCGGCCCTGCGGGGCAGCCGGAGTCGACGAACGTGAAGCCATGGGATGCGAGCTTAGCCGGAGTCGATCTTCTCCACCCGTGATTTCTTTGTTTGGAACAAAAGTCCAGGAAAAAGGGTATTTACGTAAAGGAAAGTTAATAAGTATTCTCGTGATCTAGGTCGCACTGTGGTAGTACTGTGGGCGTCGATCCACCCGTGACAGGCGAGGGCGACAAAGCTGAGGAGTGAGGCGAACAGTGAGCGAACACGACGCTGCCGTGGACGAAGTGCGGGCCGAGGTCGACGCACGAGGGGTGGCCCGGATCGAGATCGACCGGCAGCATCGGATGAATGCGCTCAACGGCGCAGCCACCCGCACGATCATGGACGCGCTCGGCGAGTGGTCCCAGCGCGATGACGTGCGGGTGGTCATCATCGACGGCGTCGGCGGCAGCTTCAGCACCGGCGCCGATGTCATCGACATCGCGCAGACCGCGGGCGGCAACCCGACCGGTGGCCTCGATGCCACGCAGGCCCGGGGCGTCATCTCCGGCGGCTCCGAGCTCGCCCGTGCAGTGCGTGCGGTCCCGGTTCCGGTCATCGCGTCGGTGGACGGGCCGGCGGTCGGCATCGGTGCATCGTTGGCGATGGCCGCGGACCTCGTCTATGCGACCGAACGGTCCTACTTTCTGCTGGCCTTCATCAACATCGGACTGATGCCCGACGGCGGGGCATCGATGCTGGTGGCCTCCTCGATCGGGCGCGCGCGTGCCAACACCATGGCGCTGTTGGGTGAAAAGCTGCCGGCTGCGGAGGCTTTCGGTGCAGGGCTGCTCAGCGGGCTGGTCGCCGACCGTGCCGCGCTCGACGCCACTGTCGACAAGGTCATTGGAAAGCTGGCCGGCACGTCGACCAGCGCGCTGCGATTGACCAAGGCGGCGCTCGACGCCCACACGATGGGTGACTTCGAGGCCGCGCTCGACCGGGAACTCGACGGGCAGACCGAGCTGCTGCAGTCCGCCGAGTTCCAGGCTGCGATGGCGGCCTTCGCGGGCAGCGCCACATCCTGACGCGTCGGACCCTCGGCCGTGTCGCCGACCGCCACCCGACCGACATCGACACCAGCACAACACCCAACGCGACCTGCGAGAGCGGCGCACGACTGGAGGAGTATCCCCAATGACCGCAACCATCGACCCGGCCAGCGATCTGACGACCGAGCCACTGCGGTCGCGGCGTAACCACTGGAACAACCAGGTGCGTCGGCACGCCTTCATGACACCGGACGGGCCCGCGCTGAAGTTCCTCGGTCAGGTCACGACCTGGCGTGAGCTCGATGAGCGCACTCGCGCATTCGCCGCCGCGCTGAACCGCCGGGGCGTCGGATTCGGCGACCGCATCCTGTTGGTCATGCTGAACCGCACCGAGTACGTGGAGGCCACACTCGGTGCCAATCTCATCGGTGCGATCCCGGTCCCGGTCAACGTCCGCATGAGCCCCGCCGAGATCGCCTTCCTCGTGTCCGACAGCGGCGCGAAGGTGATCGTCACCGAGTCGCTGCTCGCACCGCTCGCCGACGCCGTGAGCGCGTCCACCGGAGCGATCGATTCGCTGATCGTGGTCGGCGACACCGACAACGAGGCACATCTCAAGTACGAGGAACTGATGGCGGAGGATGCCTCGGAACTTCCCGAGATCGACATCCCCGAGGAGACCGTCGCGCTCATCATGTACACCTCGGGTACCACCGGAAAGCCCAAGGGCGCCATGCTGACCCATCAGAATCTGCAGGCGCAGGCGGTGACCTGTCTGCAGGCGCTGCAGACCCGGTCCGACGACATCGGTGCCTGCGTCGCGCCGATGTTCCACATCGCCGGCCTCGGTGCGATGACCCCGCTGTTCTACATGGGTGCGCTCTCGGTGATCCACCCGCTGGGCGCCTTCGACCCGAACGACATGCTCGACACCCTCGAGCGTGAGGGCACCACCTCGATCTTCCTGGTGCCCGCACAGTGGCAGGCGGTGTGTGCCGCCCAGCAGGCCAAACCACGTGACCTGAAGTTGCGTGTGATCAGCTGGGGTGCGGCGCCGGCATCGGACACCGTGCTGCGGGCCATGAGTGAGACCTTCCCGGATGCGCTCAACGTGGCCGTCTTCGGCCAGACCGAGATGTCGCCGATCACCTGTGTCCTCGAGGGCAAGGATGCGCTGCGCAAGATCGGGTCCATCGGCAAGGTGGTGCCGGCCGTCACCGCACGCGTGGTGGACCCGGAGATGAATGATGTCAAGCGCGGCGAGGTCGGCGAGATCGTCTACCGCGGACCCAACATGATGAAGGGGTACTGGCAGAATCCGCAGGGCACCGCGGATGCCTTCCACGGTGGTTGGTTCCACTCCGGCGACCTGGTGCGCGAGGACGAGGAGGGCTTCCTCTACGTCGTCGACCGTGCGAAGGACATGATCATCTCCGGCGGTGAGAACATCTACTGCGCCGAGGTGGAGAACGCGCTGTTCGGCCACGACAAGATCGCCGAGGCCGCGATCATTGGTCGCGCACACGAGAAGTGGGGTGAGGTGCCCGTCGCGGTGGTGGTGCTCGCCGAGGGTGTCGACGACCTCACGCTGGAGGAGATGGAGCCCTACCTCAACGAGAACCTGGCCCGGTTCAAGCATCCCAAGGATCTGGTCATCGTCGACGAACTGCCGCGCAACGCCGGCGGCAAGGTTGTCAAGCCTTCGCTGCGGTCGTCCTACGGCAGCAAGGATGCCGGCCTGGCCAACTGAACACGTTTGTGTGGGTAACCACACGGGGAACTGACATCCACGCTGGTTGTATCCACCGTGGATGTCAGTTCCCTTTGTGGTTTGTGGAGCGCCGAATACCAGACTAGAACACGTTCCATTTTTCCGGGAAAGTGACTAGGGTCTCTCCTAGATCGTCCACGTCTGGCGGGGGGCGATTCACGTCAGACGAGTCGTAGTCGGAAGTGGAGGAAGTCAGTGAAGACCAAGGGTGCGCTGCTGCGCGAGAACAACAAGCCGTGGGAGATCGAGGAGATCGAGATCGGTGATCCCCAGCGCAGCGAGATCAAGATCAGGATGGAAGCGGCCGGCATGTGCCACTCCGACCATCACCTGATGACCGGTGGTATCCCGATGGCGGGCTTCCCGATCCTGGGAGGCCACGAGGGCGCCGGTGTGGTCGAGGAGGTGGGGGAGGGCGTCACCGACTTCGAGGTCGGCGACCACGTGGTGCTCTCCTTCATCCCGTCGTGTGGAAAGTGCCCTTCGTGTAAGGCGGGTCTGGCCAACCTGTGCGACTTCGGTGCCATGCTGCTGCAGGGTGAGGCCGTCTCTGACAACACCTTCCGCATCCACACCGCCTCGGGTGAACCGGTCTATCCGATGACTCTGCTCGGTACGTTCTCGCCCTACATGGTGGTCCACGAGGCGTCCGCGGTGAAGATCGACAAGGACATCCCGTTCGAGGTCGCCGCGCTGTGCGGCTGCGGAATCCCGACCGGATACGGATCTTCGACCCGTAGCGGTGACGTCCGGCCCGGTGAGGATGTCGCCATCGTCGGCGTCGGGGGCGTGGGGACCGCGGCGTTGCAGGGTGCAGTCGTCTCCGGTGCGCGCAATGTGATCGCGATCGATCCCGTGGAGTGGAAACGCGAGCAGGCCATGAAGTTCGGTGCCACCCACGCGTTCGCCTCGGTCGAAGAGGCGGCGATGAGCATCGCCGAACTGACCAACGGGCACATGTGCCACAAGGTGATCGTCACCGTTGGCGAGGTACACGGCAAGGACGTCGACACCTGGATGGGCATCACCGCCAAGGCCGGCACCTGCGTCCTCACCGGCATGGGCAACATGATGGAGAGCGAGGTCACCCTGAACCTCGCGATGCTGACCCTGCTGCAGAAGAACTTGCAGGGCACCATCTTCGGTGGCGCCAACCCGAAGCTCGACATCCCGCAGCTGCTGTCGATGTATCGGATGGGCAAACTGAACATCGAGGACATGATCACCCGTCAGTACCGTCTGGACCAGATCAACGAGGGATACCAGGACATGCTCGACGGCAGGAACATCCGGGGTGTCATCCGCTACACCGACGAGGACCGCTGACGCGGTAGCGACAGAACGCGGCGGTACGCTGGCCGCTGTGTCGTCTCTGGATTCGTTAGCACAATGGCCGGTCGACAACGTTGCGGCCGCAATCATCACGCCGAGTGGGGTCACCGCGCAGTACGGGGACCCCACTCGCGTGTTCGAACTCGCCTCGGTCACCAAACTCCTGGTCGCGCAAGCCGTGCTGCTGGCGGTGGAGGAGGAGGCCGTGGCCCTCGACGACCCGGCAGGCCCGCCGGGCGCCACCATCGCGCATCTGTTGGCTCATGCCTCGGGGCTCGACTTCGCCAGTCGCGACGTCATTGCGCCCCTTGCGACGCAGCGCATCTATTCGAGCGCCGGGTTCGAAGTGCTCGCCGAGACGGTGGAGGCTGCGACCGGCATCGGCTTCGCGGAGTACCTGCGCCAGGCGGTCTGCGAGCCGTTGGGTATGTCGTCGACCCAATTGGCCGGGCCGGCCGGTCACGGCGCCCGATCGTGCGTTGCCGATCTCGCACGGTTCGCGGCGGATCTGCTGTCGCCCCGCCTGGTGTCTGCCGAGTCGGCGGCCCGGGCGGTATCGGTGCAGTTCCCGGGCCTGGACGGGTTCGTCCCGGGCTACGGAAAGCAGCGGCCCAACGATTGGGGCCTCGGATTCGAGATCCGGGGCCACAAGACGCCGCATTGGACCGGCGAGCAGAACTCGCCGCAGACATTCGGTCACTTCGGTCAGACCGGTACGTTCCTGTGGGTCGACCCCGAACTGCGCGCAGCGTGCGTCGTGCTCGGCGACCGCGATTTCGGAGCCTGGGCCAAGCCGCTGTGGAGCGAGTTCAACGATTCGGTTGTCGACGAGATTCGGTCTCGATCTCGAACCTGAGAAAGCACACCAGAAACTGGCGCAACACGGGCACCATGGGGCACAATTGACCACACAAGTGTGATATCCGGATTCGCGAGGTGTGTTGGGGAAGACGTTCCTCGTCGAGACCGGAGGTGAAACAAGGTGCGCAATCTGAGTCAGTTTGCGGACATGACGACTGGAGTGGTGTATATCCACTCGGCGCCGGTGGCGCTGTGCCCGCATGTGGAGTGGGCTCTGTCGTCGACCCTGAATGCGCGGGCCAACCTGAAGTGGTCCGCGCAAGAGGCCGACCCCGGGACGCAACGTGCGACCGTTGACTGGACGGGGCCGGTCGGTACCGCCGCACGTCTGGTGACCGCTTTGCGCGAGTGGTCGGGCCTGCGGTTCGAGGTGACCGAGAACGCCAGTGACGGTGTCGACGGTGAACGCTTCTGCTACGTACCCGGACTAGGGCTGTGGCGCGGTTCGACGAGCGCCAACGGCGACGTCGTGATCGGCGAGATGCAGCTGCGTGCGCTCATCGAGCGTCAACCCGACAGTGTCGGACTCGCCGGCGAACTCGAGGCGGCGTTGGGCACTGCGTGGGATGACGCGCTGGAGGCCTATCGCATGGGTGGCGCCGGCGCCGAGGTGACCTGGTTGCAGCAGCGGGTGGGGTAGGCACACCTCTGCTGATCGAGTAGGTGACGAGCGGCAGCGAGGAGCCGTATCGAGATCTCCAGCTGGACAGGTGAACTCGATACGCGTTCTCGCTGTCGCTCGCCCGCTAATCGATCGTCGCTGGGGCGCTCCGGGGGATCGGGTTGGGCCGGGTCAGAGCGGGATGTTCTTGTGCCGCCCGCGACGCGCGGGGGCGGCGGCGAGCGCGTCGGCGATACGGCTGCGAGTGGTGGCCGGGTCGATGACATCGTCGACCACTCCGATCGACTGCGCGCGGCCGACACCGCCGGCGATGGCCTCGTGTTCAGCGGCGAGACGCTCGTGCAGGGCTTCACGCTCGTCGTCAGGCGCCGCGGCGAGGGCCTTCTTGTGCAGGATGCCGACGGCAGCTTTGGCACCCATGACGGCGACCTCGGAGCCCGGCCAGGCGAACACGGCCGTCGCGCCGAGCGCGCGGGAGTTCATCGCGATGTAGGCGCCGCCGTAGATCTTTCGGGTCACCAAGGTGACCCGGGGCACGGTGCATTCGGCGAACGCGTGCAGCAGTTTGGCGCCGCGGCGCACCACGCCGTTCCATTCCTGGCCGACGCCGGGCAGATAGCCGGGGACGTCGGTGATGACGACCAGCGGTATGCCGAATGCATCGCACAGTCGCACGAATCGCGATGCCTTCTCGGCACTCTCGGAATTCAGGCAGCCACCCATGCGCAAGGGATTGTTGGCGATCACGCCGACGCTGCGGCCGGCGAGTCGGCCGAACCCGATCACGATGTTCGGCGCCCACTTGGCCTGCAGCTCTTCGAAACTGGAGATCTCGGTCTCATTGTCGGCGGCGAGTTGAGTGTCGAGCAGATCCCGGAGGACCGGATGCACGTCGTATGCGCGCCGATTGGACTCGGGGAGAAGAGCTTTGAGATCGGTGTCGCCGGCACGTGCCTGTTCGAGATCGAACTGGCCCTGCCGACCGAAGGTGGACACGAGCCGACGAGCCCGCCAGTAGGCGTCGGGCTCGGAATCGGCGGTGATGTGGCTGACCCCGGATTTCTTGCCGTGCGTCAGCGGTCCGCCGAGGGACTCCATGTCGACCGATTCGCCGGTGACACTCTTGACCACGTCGGGACCGGTGACGAATACGCGGCCCGCCGGGGCCATGATGACCACGTCGGTGAGCGCCGGACCGTACGCGGCGCCACCGGCCGCGAAGCCGACGACCACCGAGATCTGCGGGACGTAGCCCGACGCGCGGACCATCGCCTCGAAGACACCGCCGACGGCGTGCAGTGCCTCGACGCCCTCGGCCAGTCGGGCGCCCCCGGAATGCCAGATCCCCACAACGGGGGCCTGTTCGGCGATGGCGGTGTCGATCGCATTGACGATGTGGGCGCACCCCACCACACCCATGGCACCGCCCATCACGGTGCCATCGGTGCAATAGGAGACGGTGCGAATGCCGTTGACCAGCCCGATGGCTGCCTGCACACCTGACTTGTCGCGGGTGTGTAGCAGCGACATCGAGCCTTCGTCGAAGAAGTTGGTCAACCGCAACAGCGGATCACGGGGATCGGCTGCATCCTCATGGCCGACGATGGGGGCCAATGTGGTCATCGCAGTCTCCTGTGGTGTCGGGAGGGTCAGTAGCGACCGAAGGCGAGCGCGACATTGTGCCCGCCGAAACCGAATGAGTTGTTCAACGCGTAGTCGATCTGCCCGTAGCGAGCCTCACCGGCAACGACGTCGATGTCACACTCGGGATCCTGGTTCTCCAGGTTGAGCGTCGGCGGGATCACGCCTTCCTCGACACTCTTGATGGTGATCACGGATTCCAGCGCCCCGACTGCGCCGATGGAGTGTCCGAGAGCCGATTTCGGTGCGTAAACCGCAGCCTGTTGACCGATGGCGGCCTTGATCCCGGCCGCCTCGGCGGTGTCGCCGATCGGTGTGGACGTCGCGTGCGCGTTGATGTGGGTGATGTCGGTCTTGGTGAGACCGGCAGTCTGGATCGCCCGGGTCATCGCGCGAGCATTGCCCTGGCCGCTGGGATCCGGAGCCACCAGATGGAACCCATCGGAGGTGATCCCGGCACCGAGCAGGCGCGCGTGAATGTGTGCGCCGCGAGCCTTGGCGTGCTCCTCGCGCTCGAGGATCAACATGGCGGCGCCCTCACCGAACACGAAGCCGTCGCGGTCCTTGTCGAACGGACGTGACGCACCCGCCGGATCGTCGTTGCGTGTGCTCATCGCCCGCATCATCGAGAACGCAGCGATCGGAATCGCGTCGATGTGACCTTCCACGCCACCGGTGACCACCATGTCGGCGTCGCCCATGACGATGTGCCGCCACGCGTGCGCGATGGCCTCGGCACCCGACGAGCAGGCTGACACCGGGGTGATCACACCGGCCCGTGCACCGACGTTGAGGCCGGTAACGGCCGCCGGGCCGTTGGGCATGGCCATCGAGACGGCCAACGGGGATACCTTGCGGTAGTTGCCGGAGGACTCGATCGCCTTCACCGCGTCGACCATCGCGTCACCGCCACCCTGACCGGTGCCGAGTACGACCGCGAGACGGTCGGGGTCGACCTCTGGCTCGCCAGCCTGAGCCCACAAGCGCTTGCTCATGACGTGGGCGATGCGCTCGACGTAGGCCATCCGGCGTGCTTCGACCCGGGTGACCTCATCAGCGGGATCTGCCAGCAGGCGTCCACCGACGCGGCACGGCAGTTCGCCGTACTTGGTGACGAAGTCGTCGGTGAGTTCGCGGATACCGGTCTTGCCGTCGAGCAGGCCTTGCCAGGTGGAGTCGAGGTCGACGCCGAGCGAGGTGGTGGCCACCATGGAGGTGACCACCACACTCGGGAAGTTCCCGCCCAGCGTGGAGTATTCGCGGAGGGACGGAGAACTCATCAGTTCTGGTCTGCCTCGACCTGGGTCTGGATGGCGGCAGCAGCCTCGGGGTTCTCGGCCTCGAGCTTCTGAATGTAGGCCACGGCGTCGCCGACGGTGCGCAGACCGGCGAGGTCCTCGTCGGGGATCTTGACGCCGTACTTGTCCTCGGTCTGCACCGCGATCTCGACCATCGACAGCGAGTCGATGTCCAGGTCGTCGACGAAGGACTTCTCCATGGTCACCTCGGACGGCTCGATGCCGGTGACTTCCTCGATGATCTCGGCGATGCCGGCAATGAGTTGTTCCTGAGTGGCGGCCACTGTGTGGCTCCCTTCTGTGTCGAACTTCTGGGTTGACCATCTGGGTCGACCCATGGGGTGACTGATCGGTGCTGATGCAGCTCCGGAGCACGCGCGGGCGCCTGCCCATGCGTGCTTGGACTACCGGGGGTCCGGTTATCCGGGGGTCACGGCGTCACGCCGCGACCGCTATCCAAGTTCGGTGATGGTGTCGAGGCCGTCGGGGTCCTTGAGCGCCGACGTCGGCGTTCCCTTCAGCTCTCGCTTGGCAATGCCCGCCAACGTGCCAGCCGGCGGCAGCTCGACGATGGCAGTGGTGGACTGCTCGCGCATGAAGGCCGAGCACAGGTCCCAGCGCACCGGCTTGGTCACCTGGGCGACCAGCTTGGTCAGCGCGTCCGCGCCGTCGGTGACCGGGCGGCCGTCGGAGTTGGACAGCAGGGTCCGCACCGGATCGGCAGGTGTGATGCTCGCCGCCGCCTCGGCGACGGCGTCCTGGGCCGGCGCCATGAATCGGGTGTGGAAAGCGCCGGCGACCGCGAGTTTGCGGATGCGCGCCTTGGCCGGCGGGGCGGCGATGAGTTCGTCGATCGCCTCGACCTTGCCCGCGGCGACGATCTGTCCGGCAGCGTTGCGGTTGGCCGGGATCAGATCGAGCTCGTCGAGGCGCGCGAGCACCTCGGCTTCGTCGCCGCCGAGGACCGCCGCCATGGTGGTGGGCTCCATCGCGCAGGCCTTCGCCATCTCCGCGCCGCGGATCGCCGCCAACGTGACCGCCTCGTCGGCGCTGATCACACCAGTGATCGCGGCAGCAGCGAGTTCACCGACCGAGTGGCCGGCGACGATGGCGTCGGGGGGCAGATCAGTGCGTTTGCGGTACTCGTCGAAGGCGAGCAACGCGGTGGCGACCACGAGCGGTTGCGTCACCGCGGTGTCGGTGATCTCCTCGGCGGTCGCGGTGGTTCCGAGCCGCTCGAGATCGAGTCCCGTCAGCTTCGACCACGTGGCGAGTTGGTCACGCGCACCCGCGAGTTCCAACCACGTGGTCAGCATCCCTGGTGTCTGAGAGCCCTGGCCGGGCGCAAGCATCGTGAGCACGTGACCAGAGAACACCGTCGGAGCCCATTTTGCGGGTGTTGAGGCCCATGAACCTTGTGGCTTTGATTTGTAGGGTTCCCACAAAGTTCATCGAAGGGGTACCTGGTTCGTCATCACTCCGAGATGCGTTATGAAACCGTGTCCTGATGACCTTGATCTGCGAAAACGCGAAAATCGGACTGTGGCTGATGTGACCTATGTGGCGTGAGAGGGTGATTCGTTTTGCAAGTGTGTCAATCGACCCACAGTGCCCGCGATCCTCAGTACATACGCGTCGCGGGGGTTTGTCGGATCGCGACCTGTGATTTCCGCAATTTTCTTCAGTCTGTAACGAACGGTATTTGGATGGATATACAGAAGGCGGGCGCAACTCTCGACCGATCCGCCGGAGTCGAGATACGCCTCCAGAGTCGCGTTCAACGTGCTTCCGCCTTTGGCCAACGGCTGTACCAACTGGTCGTTCAGCGCGGACATCGCCGTGGTGTCTCCGTTCAGGGCGCGCTCGGGCAGTAGTTCGAGGCTGTGCACGGGCCGAGGCGCATTGGGCCACCCCACCACGGCCGTGATCCCCGACATCGCCTCATCGGCGCTGGTGTGTGCACTGCCCAGGTTGGGCATGGTGGGGCCGATCACCACCGGGCCCTCGGCGAAGTGGGTGAGCAGCGCCGTCACGAACCGCTCGGTCGGCCGGATGCTGCCGCTGACGATGGCCACCAGGAACTTGCCCTGCACCACCGACAGCGCCGATCGGTCGAACTGTTTGGCCGTGTTGTGGATGGCCAACGGCACCGACACGTTCTGCTCCGGTGGGGGTATGCCGACGATGACGGTCGCCGGTGCGTCGGAGTCCCAGTTGAGGGCGGCGGCCCGCGAGAGCAACTGCGGTCCCGTGTCACCACGCACCACTGCGTCCACCACCAAGGCCTCCAGCCGGGAATCCCAGGCGCCGCGCGACTCGGCCGCCGAGGCGTAGATGGAGGCGGCGGCAAAGCCGATCTCACGGCCGTAGCGCAGCACCGATTCGGTCAGCGCACGTAGCTGCGCGTCGTTGCGGGCCAGCAGGGGCAGCCACTTCTCGAAGAATTCCATGGCCACGCGGACCATCTCGACGGTTTGCAGCAGGGTGATGCGCCGGGCCAGATCCTGTGGGACCACCTGGAAGGCCTGCACGGTGAACTTGACGTTGCCCTCGGGGTCCTGAATCCACTCGACAAAGTTGACCACCGCGGTCTGCACCACCAACTGCACGCTGGCCCGCTGGGCGGCATCGAGGTCACCGAAGTAGGGCAGCTGGTCCTGCATGGAATGCACGGCCTCGGTGGCCAGGCGACCGCTGTACTGTTTCACGCGCCGCAAGAGCGTGTCGGGAAGCGCATCGTGCACCGTCGCCGGTGCCGGGACGTGCGCCCCCCGTTCGCCGAATACGTCGGCCGGCGGTGGCTCAGGGTTCAGCGGAGCGTCGGTCACCACTTCAATCTATGCCCTCGGCCACGCACCGATCCGCAGACGGTGAGTGGCCGAGGACATCGATGGGCTGATCAGGCGACCCCGGGGTCGCTCGTCTGCTCGGGTGCGGCTGCCACATCGGTGATCTGGTAGCGATCGGCAGCTTCCTGGGCGACGGTGAACGGGATGTTGTTGTCGCGTGCCAGGCCGACCAACACCCCGACCACGATCGACTCCGCGTCGACGTTGAAGAACCGGCGTGCGGCCGGACGTGTGTCGGAGAAGCCGAACCCATCGGTTCCCAGGGTGAGATAGGTGCCCGGCACGTAGGCGCGGATTTGTTCCTGCACCGCCCGCATGAAATCGCTGACCGCGATCGTCGGGCCGACCGTCTGACCGAGCACCTCGGTCAGATACGGCTGTGGGTGCGCCGTGTTCGGTTCGCGGACACCGAGCCGGTCGGCCTCGACGCCGTCACGGGCCAGTTCGCTCCACGAGGTCACCGAATAGACGTTGGCGCCCACATCCCACTCGTCGGCGAGGATCTCGGCCGCGCGCAAGGCATCCGGCATGGTGACCCCGGACACCAGGATGTTGGCGTAGAACTTCTTGCCGTCGGGTGCCGGCTGGAACCGATAGATGCCCTTCAGCAGCCCGGCGACGTCGAGGTTTTCCGGCTGGGCCGGCTGCGAGATCGGCTCGTTGTAGACCGTCAGGTAGTAGTAGATGTTCTCTGGGTTCTCGCCGTACATACGCTGGAGGCCGTCGGCGACGATGTGGCCGAGCTCGAACGCGAAGGCCGGATCGTAGGAGACGACCGCTGGGTTGGTTGCGGCCAACAGCGGGGAATGACCGTCGGCGTGCTGCAGACCCTCACCGGTCAGCGTGGTGCGACCTGCCGTCGCGCCGATGACGAACCCGCGGGTCATCTGGTCACCTGCGGCCCAGAAGCTGTCGCCGGTGCGCTGGAAGCCGAACATCGAATAGAAGATGTAGAGCGGGATCATCGGTTCGTCGTGGGTGGAGTACGACGTGCCGACCGCGGTGAACGAGGCCGCCGACCCCGCCTCGTTGATGCCCTCGTGCAGGATCTGGCCGTCGGTGGCCTCTTTGTAGGCGAGCATCAGCTCCGCATCCACCGAGGTGTACAGCTGTCCGTTGCGGTTGTAGATCTTGAGTGTCGGGAACCACGAGTCCATGCCGAAGGTACGTGCCTCGTCCGGGATGATCGGCACGATGCGGTCGCCGATCTCCTTGTCGCGCAGCAGGTCCTTGAAGATGCGGACCAGCGCCATGGTGGTGGCCACCTGTTGTTTGCCCGAGCCCTTGCCTGCGGTTTTGAGTGCCCGGCTCACGTCGGGTTTCAGGGCCTTTGACTTTGTCCGGCGGGCCGGCAACGAGCCGCCGAGCTGCTTGCGGCGGTCCAGCATGTACTGGATCTCCGGTGCATCCATCCCGGGGTGGTAGTAGGGCGGCAGATAGGGGTCCTTTTCCAGCTGCTCGTCGCTGATCGGGATTCGGGTGGAGTCGCGGAAGGCCTTCAGATCATCGAGGGTCAGCTTTTTCATCTGGTGCGTCGCGTTGCGCCCCTCGAAGTGCTTGCCCAGTGTGTAGCCCTTGATCGTATGGGCGAGGATCACCGTCGGCTGGCCCTTGTGGGCCATCGCCGAGGCGTAGGCGGCGTGGATCTTGCGGTAGTCGTGACCGCCCCGCTTGAGATTCCAGATGTCGGCATCGGAGAGGTCCTTGACCAGCTCCTTGGTGCGGGGATCCCGGTTGAAGAAGTGTTCGCGGACGAAGGCGCCGTCGTTGGCCTTGTAGGTCTGGAAGTCACCGTCGGGAGTGGTGTTCATCAGGTTGACCAGGGCGCCGTCGCGGTCGGCGTGGAACAGCGAGTCCCATTCGCGGCCCCACACCACCTTGATGACGTTCCAGCCGGCGCCGCGGAAGAACGATTCGAGCTCCTGGATGATCTTGCCGTTGCCACGGACCGGACCGTCGAGCCGCTGCAGGTTGCAGTTGATCACGAAGGTGAGGTTGTCGAGGCCCTCGGTCGCGGCGAAGCTGGCGAAGCCGCGGGACTCGGGCTCATCCATCTCGCCGTCGCCGAGGAACGCCCACACGTGCTGATCGGAGGTGTCCTTGATACCCCGGTCGTGCAGGTAGTGATTGAAGCGCGCCTGATAGATGGCGTTCATCGGCCCGATGCCCATCGACACCGTCGGGAACTGCCAGAACTCCGGCATCAATCGTGGGTGCGGATACGAGGGCAGACCGCCACCCTCACCGGCGTGGCTGTGCTCCTGGCGGAACCCGTCCATCCGGTGTTCGTCGATGCGCCCCTCGAGGTATGCGCGAGCGTAGATGCCGGGGGAGGCGTGGCCCTGGATGAAGATCTGGTCGCCACCGCCCGAATGATCGAGTCCGCGGAAGAAGTGGTTGAAGCCGACTTCGTAGAGGGCCGCCGACGACGCGTACGTGGAGATGTGACCGCCGACGCCGACGCCGGGACGTTGGGCCCGATGGACCATGATCGCCGCGTTCCAGCGCAGCATGGCGCGGAACCGGCGCTCGACGTCCTCGTCCCCGGGGAACCAGGGTTCGCTCTCGGTCGGGATCGTGTTGACGTAGTCGGTCGAGGTCAGTGACGGGATGGACACGCGCTTCTCGCCTGCGCGTTCGAGCAGTCGCAGCATCAGATAGCGGGCGCGCCCGGGCCCGGCGTGATCGAGCATGTCGTCGAAGGACTCGAGCCATTCGGCGGTCTCGTCGGGGTCGATGTCGGGCAGGTACGAGGCGACCCCTTCGCGGATCACCCGGACACGGTTACGACCATCGCCGTTGGCGCCCTCGGCCGGCTTCTGCGAGCCGGACTCCTTGGTCGTCGTGTGTTCTGCCTGTTCGGTCACTGTGATGCCTACTCCCTCGGTCGGCCGAACACGGTGGTGTCCGGCGTGCGATGACACGGGGCCGCTCCCATGATGTCGGGACCACGGCGTCCCCCTCTTATCGTGCCGCATGTCACTACGGTTGGCACCGGGTGGGCGAGGTTGTCGCCGGATGGCTGCCACCCGCTGCGACCTGCGGTAGCGTTTCGGTGTTTGTTACTGATGAGTCAGGAGAGCGATGCGGGGCGACGGTGATCATGGGGTCACGCGCACGACGACGAGTCGGGTGCGTAGGTCGTCGATCGCGGTCGGGATCGTCGTCGCCGCGGGCTTCGGGACCGCGGGTTGCGCGACACCGATCGACGGCTCGGGTTCCGCCGCGCCCGGCCAGGTGGCCGCCTACCAGGCCGAATTGTCGGCCTCGGTGGCGTCGTCGATTCGGCAGGACGGCGTGGACCTGTGTCGGGAAGCCATGTCGTCGATGGTGGTGATGGTGCGCGGCTACAACGCGTTCGTCCAACGTCTCAGCGAGGTGCACAGCTACGACCGGGTGGGTGACCTCGACGACCGGGCGCGCGCCAGTCTGATCGCGGGTTCGGACGTGATCCGTGGGCATCTCTCGTCTGTCACACCCGAGGACGTAGCCGATCCGACCGCGCAGTTCCTCGACTCCACTGGACGACTCGGTGACGCCATCGCCAAGCGGCGGTTGACCGGCCTCAACCCGATCGCGGCGGAGTGGACGAAAGACAAGAACCTCGTGTTGGACAGGTGCGCGCAGTACCTACCGCTGCCGCCGACCTCCGACGCGTCGCCGGCTCCGGCGCCCGGGTCAGGTGCGCCGCAGACGGTTGCGCCCCCTTCGACGGCGCCATCGGCCCCGGCGACGCCATGACGGGTGACGACCTGGTGTCCGCATACCCCTGTTCGGGTTGCACCCCGAGCATTTAGGCTGTTCTCTAAGCTGACAGTCGAATACGCATTGGCAGGGAGGTCACACGCGGTGGTAGCCGCCACAGAGTCCAGCAGCGCTGGGGACAATAGCGCCCACAAGCTCGGATTCACGTCTGGCATGGTCGTGCAGGAACTCGGTTGGGATGAGGACACCGACGACGAGTTGCGGGCCGACATCGAGGACGTCATCGGTGAGGAAATGCTCGACGAGGACGCCCAGGAAGTGATCGACGTGGTCGTGCTCTGGTGGCGCGACGGTGACGGTGACCTCGTTGATGCGTTGATGGATGCGATCGGACCGCTGGCCGATGACGGGTACGTCTGGGTGTTCTCACCCAAGACCGGAACCGATGGTCACGTCGATCCCAGTGAGATCGCCGAGTCCGCACCGACTGCGGGGCTGACTCAGACCAATGTGCTCAGTCTGGGGAGATGGTCGGGATCACGGCTGGTTCAGCCCAAATCCCGTAAGCGCGCATGAGTAGCGAGGTCGCCGAACAGCCGACGTCGCCGCTGGAAGTGGGGGAGACAGCCCCGGACTTCGAACTGCGTGATCAGAACAATCAGCGCGTCTCGCTGTCCCGGCTGCGTGCCGACGGGCAGGTGCTGCTGGTGTTCTTCCCGCTGGCGTTCACCGGCACGTGTCAGGGCGAACTGGGCTACATCCGAGATCATGAGCCGAGCTTTATCCACGAGGGGTTGCGGACCGTCGCGATCTCGGTGGGGCCGCCGCCGACGCACAAGGTGTGGTCTTCGGCGCAAGGGTTCTTGTTCCCGATCCTCTCGGACTTCTGGCCGCACGGCGAGGTCGCACGATCGTACGGGGCCTTCAACGAGATCTCCGGGTACGCGAACCGGGCCACCTTCCTCGTGGATCGGGACGGCATCATCCGATTCAGCGACATGCTCGAGCCCGGGGAGGCGCGCGATTCTTCGCTGTGGGACAAAGCGTTGCTCGCCGTGGCCGAGGACGGAGCGGCCCCGTCGCCGCGGTGACGGGTCGGCCGGTTTGGGCTCTGACGAGATACCCATTACATTCATGAGTTGGCGTCGGCCGGTAATCAACTAGCCGGATCGTCACTTGCGCGTATAGCTCAGCGGTAGAGCTCTGGTCTTACACACCAGCGGTCAGGGGTTCGAATCCCTTTGCGCGCACCACCGCGGATGTGTCGTCGAGCGGTCGTGTGAAATGGGTGCCGCGGGCCCGACACTCGATCCGCGGACGTGGTACGAGACTTTCCACGTGCGAATGATCAACGCGCGGCGCGCGATTGTCGCAGCAGGCAGCGCAGCGCTCGGGGTCGGCATCGTCGGGAGCGCGACGCTCGGGAGTTCGCTGCTCCCGGCTCTGCTGTTCGCCAGCTGATCCATCCGCGAGGCCGCGCCGAGTGGGTTGCCTCAGGAGGTATGTTGCGACACCTCCGCGACAGCGCCGGGCTTACTCGCAGGCGACCCCATCACCGTCGCCGTCGAGTGCGGCGCGGTACCCCGGCTGACCAAGCCGCAACGGCGTGGCCCCCGCGGCACGCGCTGCCGCGCAGTTCGGGAAGTAGGAGGCCGGCGCGACCCGGTCGGTCTTCGTCGGCGGGGGCGATGCCGTCTCTGATGTCGGGATCGCGGTGCCGGAACAGGCCGTGAGCACCCGTGTCATCGCGTCCTTCTCCGCCGGCGTCACCCAGAGCCGATACAGCGACTTCACCTCGATCTGGCGGGATACGTAGGTACATCGGTAGCTCTTGTTCGGCGGCAGCCAGGTGGCCGCGTCCCCGTCGCTTTTGCGTTGGTTCGCCGACCCGGCTACTGCCTGCAGGTTTCGCGGGTCGTTCGCGAAGTCACGCCGCCGATCGGCGTCGAGTTGCTGCGCTCCCTTCTGCCACGCATCCGACAGGGCGACAACATGGTCGATCTGGATCTGAGCGGAGGTGTCCGGACCACGGGTGAAGGAGATCGTCTGACGGGTGTACGGGTCGTCGAGCGTGCCGGCGAGAACCACACAGCCGCGGGTGTCGGGTTTCAGCGCGACGTCGGTGAGGTCGCGGCGCAGGATGTCGTTGCGGGTGTCGCAGCCGTTGTGGCCGTCGGTGACGCTCACGTCGTCTGACCATGATTGTCCGAACTGCTCTCGTTCGTATCCGGTCCTGGGTGCCCGACCCTTCACCGCCAGGGTGTCCAACGTCGTCAGGGAGCGTCGGACGGCTTCCGACTGTCCGGCGGGCGGTGCGGTGGTCTCCGGGGCAGGGGAGACCGACCGGGCTGCGGAACCGCTTGCGGGCGCACTCGGCACGGTCGAGCCCACTGCCGTGCGGTCGCCGCCGGCGGTGGTGTCGTCGGCATCGGGCAGCGCGCTGACCACCACGAGTCCGAGGGCAGCCACGAGAAGAACCCCGAGCAGCAGCCAGGTTCGTCGTCGGATCGGTGTCGTCTTCGGCATCGGCGCTTTCGTGTCACAGGCGGTCGGCTGACAGCATGTCACGGGCCGCCGACAGCGTCGGAAGGCGTGCGTCGGGTGCGCATGCGAGCGGGCTGCGGAACAGTGCGAAACGCGTTCGCGCAGTTGATCAGATGCTTCATCCGTTGTTCATCCGGCGCTGTTCGACCGGTGCCGGATCGCCCGGTAGCGTCGAGGGCGCCGACGGATCGATCGTTGCACTCGCCCCGGGCGATCCCGAGGACGCACCACCTTTGTCGACATCCCCGTACCCGCGGGACTCCGGGGGTGGTGTCAGACAACTCACCGCGCCCCGACCGCTCACCCGCGGCCGGGGCGCTGTGGATTCACCGGCCTCGCAGGCGTCCCGTCACAACCGTCGCCGCCAGCTCGTCAGACGACGCCACCGAGGTCAGCAGACCGTGCTCCGACAGTGCTTCGGCGGTCAGTCCCGCCTGCGCCGCGCCGGTTTCGATCAGGACGTGACCACCCGGTCGTAGCCATTCGCCCGCCGCAGCAGCGATCCGGCGGTGATGGTCGACGCCGTCTGCCCCGCCGTCGAGGGCTTGCCGCGGCTCGTGGTCACGTGCTTCGGGAGGCATGTGGGCGATCTCGGCGGTCGGTACGTACGGGGCGTTCACGACGATGCTGTCGACGGTGCCGCGCAACGCCGCGGGCAGCGGGTCGAACAGGTCACCGCAGAATGTTCGGCCACCGAGCGGTTCGATGTTGCGGGCCGCGCAGCGCACCGCAGCCGGATCGATATCGCAGGCATACAACCGGATGTCAGAGACCTCGCGCGCCACCACGAGACCGATCGCACCGGTCCCGCAGCACATGTCCACCACCGACGAACCGGCCCGGGTGACCGCGACGGTCTGTCGGACCAACCACTCGGTGCGTCGGCGTGGGACGAACACTCCGGCATCGACGAACACGGTCTGCCCACAGAAGGTCATCCGGCCGAGCACCACCTCGAGCGGTTCTCCGGTCACGCGGCGAGCAATCCAGGCGGCGAGCTGGGTCTCGTTGTCGGCATGGGCCAGCAACAGTTGTGCTTCCTCCTCGGCGAACACACAACCGGCAGTACGCAATCGTTGCGTGGTCTGCGCCAGCAACGCGGGCAGGTCGGCGACGTTCATGATCGTTCGGCGGCGTCGGCCGCGCGCAGGTATCGTGCCGCGACGTCGTCGTGATAGCGGGCCACCGCCCGACATTCGTCGATGAGTTCGGGCGGCTCCAGGATGGTGAAGTCGGCGTCGAAGGCGCGTAACCAGCGCGCGATGCTGACCAGCGATGTACTGAAAAGCACCAATTCGCAGCTGTTCTCGTCTCCCGCCTCGATGGTGCCCCACTCGTCGTGCACCATGGCGGCAACAGTGGCCAGCGGCGCGTGGACACGTACGCGCGCCGACGCGCGTCGATACACCGCCCCGAGGCTCCGGGACAAGTATCCGGTGGCACCGCCCTCTGGGAGCTCACGCGGGACGAAGCGCGGACCGGTCGGTGTCTTCGGTTCCATGCGGTCGACCCGGAATGATCGCCAGTCGTCGCGCCCGAGATCCCAACCGATCAGGTACCACCGCAGCCCGCTGCGAACCAGCCGGTACGGCTCGACCTCGCGTCGGCTCTCGGTCCCGTCGCCGCGTCGGTAGTCGAATCGCAGGCGTTCGGTGCGGTGGCACGCGGTGGCGATGTCGGTGAGGGTCGCACCGGAGACGGGATTTCGGGTCTCGCGTGGCACGGCCTCCATGGTGAGCGCATCGAGCCGGTGGCGCAGTCGTGACGGCATCACCTGACGGAGCTTCGCGAGTGCGCCTGCCGATGCCTCGGCCATGTCGCTGACCGACCCGGTGGTGATCTCGTTGAGGCCGAGCGCCACCGCGAGCACCTCCTGATCGTCGAGTAGCAGTGGCGGCATCTCCGCCCCCGCGCCGAGTCGATAGCCGCCCCCGACACCGACGGTGGCGTCGACCGGGTAACCGAGCTCGCGGAGTTTGTCGATGTCACGGCGCACCGTGCGGGTGGTGATGTGCAGCCGGTCGGCGAGCTCAGAACCCGACCACTCGCGGCGGGTCTGCAACAGGCTCAGCAACGCCAACAGGCGGGCAGAGGTCTCCAACATGTGACCATACTGCCGTCTTTTGCGGACAGGCGTTGACCGCATTGGTCGGCGCGGTCGACACCGTTGTGCCCCGATCGACTCCGTCCGTCGAATGACGATTCTCTCGATATCGCCATCGCCGTGTGCGAAAATCGACGTGGAGCCCGACCCGAACGGTGTGGCAGCCCGCAGCCGGGTCAGGTGGACCAATTGTTTTGTGTCAGTAACGAAATGATCAGTCGGCTCTTGTTGAATCCCTGCCGGTCCACAATCAGCGGTCTGATTCTCGAGGATCTCCAGGAGCACAATCATGACCGCACATCTCAAGAAGCTGGCAGCAGGGGTAGGGCTCGCAGCGGCAGCGGCGCTGGCCGTCGCGCCCACCGCGTCGGCGGCACCCACAACGCATGAGGCAGCAACGATCGAAGTGCCCGAGATCCCGGTGCCGATCCTGCCCGTGCCGCTGCTGCCGGTGCCGCTGGTGCCGATCTTCCCGATCCCGGACGCACCCAAGACGGTGTGCATCACGATCGTGTGCGTGCCGGTGGGGTGAGTCCGGCTTCAGCGGGCGCGTGAGTGGCCGGTGACTCTCAACCCACGTCGACGGTGAGCTCGGCGCCCGTGCGTGCGACCACATCATCGACGCTCACGCCGGCAGCGACTTCGGTGAGCAGCAGCGTGCCGTCGCCCATCACGTCGATCACCGCGAGATCGGTGATGATCCTGTTGACGACACCCGCGCCGGTGAGGGGCAGCGTGCAGGTATCGAGGATCTTGGGGTCACCGTTGCGGGTCGTGTGTTCCATGAGCACGATGACCCGAGCCGCGCCGTGAACGAGGTCCATCGCGCCGCCCATGCCCTTGACCATCTTGCCGGGCACCATCCAGTTCGCCAGGTCGCCGGTGCGCGAGACCTGCATCCCACCCAGCACCGCGGTGTCGATGTGGCCGCCGCGGATCATCCCGAACGAGATCGCCGAATCGAAGAATGCCGCACCGGATCTGACGGTGACGGTCTCCTTGCCGGCGTTGATGAGGTCGGCGTCGACGGCGTCCTCGGTCGGGTACCCGCCGGTGCCCAGGATGCCGTTCTCGGAGTGCAGCGTCACGTGGATGTCGGCGGGGAGGTGATCCGGGATCAGTGTGGGCAGCCCGATGCCGAGGTTGACGTACTCGCCGTCGATCATCTCGGCGGCTGCGCGTGCGGCCATCTGCCGCCGAGTCCAGCCGGTCACGGTGGTGGTCATCAGGCGGCTCCTTCGGTGGTGCTGATCGTGCGTTTCTCGATGCGCTTGTCCTGAGGTCCGGTGTGCACGATCCGCTGCACGAACACCCCCGGCAGATGCACGTCGGCGGGGTGGATCACGCCTGGCTCGACGAGCTCCTCGACCTGCGCGATGGTGATGCGGCCGGCCATCGCTGCGAGGGGATTGAAATTCATCGCGGTCTTGTCGAACACGAGATTGCCGTGGGTGTCGCCGACACGCGCATGCACGAGCGCGAAGTCGGCGTGGATGCCCGCTTCGAGTACATACCGTTTGCCGCCGAACACCCGCGTCTCCTTCGGCGGTGACGCGACGGCGATCGTGCCGTCGGTGGCGTAGCGCCACGGCATGCCGCCGTCGGCGATGGGCGTCCCCACCCCAGCCGGTGTGTAGAAAGCCGGAACTCCGTTGCCGCCGGCGCGCAGTCGTTCGGCGAGAGTGCCTTGCGGGGTGAGCTCGACCTCGAGTTCGCCGGCCAGGTACTGACGCGCGAACTCCTTGTTCTCGCCGACGTAGGACGCAGTGACGCGGCGGATTCGGCCCAATGACAACAGGATGCCCAGCCCGTGGTCGTCCACCCCGCAGTTGTTGGAATAGACCTCGAGGTCGGTGGCGCCGGATTCGGCGACTGCCTCGATGAGCTTGTCGGGTATCCCACACAGCCCGAAGCCCCCGACAGCGAGCGTGCTGCCGCTGACGATGTCGGCGATCGCCTCGCCCACCGTAGTGCTCACCTGTGTTGCCATGACACCTCCACCGCGCTTGCGTTCGTTCAATGAACGCGAAAGTTACTGGGTGGTGAGTCTGCTCATCTGCACGTCATGCCGCAATCTTTCGTCCAGATATCGCGCCTATTGCTCGACAGATGATCTTGGTGGACGTAATGCGTTCATTATATGAACGCTATTGTCGAGCCCATGTCCAGTGCATCCGGTAACCAGGTGATCGACCGCGCCGCGGCGTTGTTGCGTGCTGTGGCCGCCACCGAAACGGGTGGTGCCACCACCTCCGAGCTGGCGCGCGCCACCGATCTGGCCCGGCCCACCGCGCATCGTCTGCTGACTGCGCTCGCCCAGCAGGGGATGGTCGATCGGGACAGGACCAGCGGGATGTGGTCGCTGGGCCCCGAGCTGTACCTGCTGGGTGCGGGCGCCGCGCAGCGCTATGACATCACCGCGGCGGCGTCCGACATCGTGGAG
>NZ_JAPKFM010000021.1:0-98968 GCF_026262595.1 Gordonia aquimaris
ACGCGAGGCTCATGCTTGATGGCCTGGTGCAATTACTTTCGGTTACAACTCGATGACCTGCGGGGTTGGTGTCGATGATGCATCGCATGAATCATTGATGCATCAGATGAGACGCTCAAGACGCGTTTCGCGTTGCCCGTAGCGCGCACCGGCGACCTGAGAGACTCGGTCACGTGGACGAGATCAGCGATGTTGGTGAGAAAGCGGCGGTCATCCTTCGGACTGCGGGAGTCAAACTCGCCCCTGGCCTCACCGACGCCGAGTTCGATGCAGTCACAGAGCAGCATGGGTTCAGATTCAACCCCGACCACCGAAGTCTGCTTGCGACCGCTTTGCCCGTCGGAGACCGTTGGCCCGACTGGCGGAATGGCAATGAAGCACATCTGCGTCCAGATGCTCGACTGGCCTGCCCGCGGGATGGTCTTCGACGCACTTCGCCAGGACCCGCCATTCTGGGGCGCTTCATGGGGCCGTCGGCCGGCAGCAGAAAGTGACGTCGAGGCGGTTACGCGGCGTGAGTTGGCAAAGTGGCCACAGCTCATACCGATCTACGGCCATCGGATGACACCTGCAGCTCCCTCGCCGTCTGGGTCGCCGGTGTTCTCTGTCTGGCAGACCGATGTCATCTTTTACGGGGCCAATCTCCTCGAGTATCTCGCGAACGAGATGGCTAGGGACGGAAGTCTTCGCCTCTCCCCCAGAAGCGTCGACGTTCCTTACTGGACCAAGTTCGTCGAGGCAGCTAACAGCGCCGACGTGATTTGATCCCTCCGAGATGGGAGGACGGCCGCGAGTGCGTCGTCCCGGCCGCCCACCTCGCCTGAGGTGTTAGCGCGCTCTTCGGCCTTGATCTCGACGGCGTTCTGCCTAAGGACACGCAGTGAACGAATATGCAGTGTTACTAGTAATCCTGACAATACCGAAACATTGTCTGGTTACCCTGACGTCATACGCACACGACCGCCAGCGGCTCGTGGTGGGGCCATGGGACCATCTCAACTTCAGCGGAATCTATCCCGACCGCGATTTCGGACCTCTTGGAAACGCTGACGCGCTTGACCTCACCAGCAATTACGTACGCTTCTTCGATCGGTGGCTGCGCAACGACACCCAGGCGCTGGTGCAAACTGCCCCCGTGCGAATCTTCGTGATGGGGATCGATCAATGGCGTGATGAAGAAGACTGGCCACTTCCAGACACGGATTACACGGACTACTACCTCGACAGCGATGGACAGCGGGCAGAGCGCGCCGGGCGGCTCGCGCCCGAGCACACCACTGCACGCAGCATCCTCGACCGGACGCTCTGTCTTGCCCTGGTGGCAAAGGAGATTAGGCCCGGCATGAGGGGGGTGGAGTGCAAGGGACCGAGCGTGCGAGTTTCGCAGCGAGCAGCAGACGAGCACTTTCGGCGAAAAGTCGTACGAGCCCGCAGGGCCAAGCGCAGCGCAGTCGCGCCCTTGCACGCAGCGCTGGTTCCGCGCTCTCACGGCACGTCTTCCTCGACCCGTATCCTCATGTCCTCCACAATCGTGGCCGCCGCTTCCTGCAGCAGCGCAGCTCCGTGGGTCATGCAGCGGGCGAGGTCCGGCTCGATGTCGGTCAGGGCGTACACGCGATCGAATCCCGCAGCGCGAGTCTGCTGCCTGGTCAGCGTGCAACGACCAGCGACCGCGACAACCGGAACACCGCGTGCGGCAGCTGCCTTCGTGACCCCGGTCGGCGCCTTTCCGAAGAGCGTCTGGTTATCGAGATTGCCTTCTCCGGTCACGATGAGATCTGCCTGCTCGACGTGATCGTCGAAGGCGATGATGTCGAGAAGCCAGTCGACGCCTCGGCATGTCTCGGCTCCGAGTGCGGCGATCGCCGCGTATCCCACTCCCCCGCCGGCGCCGGCGCCGGGGGCGTTCGCTGCCTCTGCGGCACTCGGTCTGCGCTCTTCGAGGACGCGACTCCATTGCTGCAGGCCCGCCTCCAGTACCTGCTGTTGCGCCAGATCGGCGCCCTTCTGATGGGCGAATACCCGCACGGCGCCATCCGGACCGAGCAGAGGGTTGTCGACGTCACGTGCGACGAGAAACCTTGTGTCGCCGATCAATTGGTCCATGGGTTCGAGATCGATGCGATGAAGCGTCGCGAGTGCGGCACCGCCCTGCGTCAGCTCGTAGCCATGGCGATCCAATACCCTGGCTCCGAGGGCTTGCAGGAGGCCCGCTCCGCCGTCGGTGGAGGCACTTCCCCCCAGGGCCAGGATCACTGTGGATACCCGGGCCGTCGACAAGGCGTGTGCGATCAACTCGCCCATACCGAATGACGACGCACCCATGGGGTCTCGGCCAGTCGCCGGGAGTTGCTCCAAGCCGACTGTGGCGGCCTGCTCGATCACCACGGTGTCGTCCAGACGCGCATAGCCCACCGCCCGGGGACGTCCAAGGGCATCTTGGGCGGTGGCGCGGACCTGCTGCCAGCCATGGGCGACGAGCGTAGCGACGGTGCCGTCTCCGCCGTCGGCAATCGGGCAGATCGATGTTGTCCAGTCGGGGGCCTGACTTGCGATTCCGGATCGAAGCGCGTGGGCCACTTGCTCTGCGGTCAGCGATCCTTTGAACTTGTCAGGGGCAATGAGTACGCGTGTCACGCGGTTGTCCCGGAGACCCACACTGTGCGGGTATTGGTGAACTCCCGCATCCCGAGGTCGCCGAGCTCCCGACCGAAGCCGCTGCGTTTGACGCCGCCGAACGGGACACGCGGGTCTGATGCCACAAGTGAGTTCACATAGAAAGCACCGCAGTCGATTCGGCGACCGACCCTGACAGCTCTGTCGATGTCACGGCTCCAGATACTGGCCGCGAGGCCGTACTCGGTGTCATTCGCCGTCTTGACTGCCGAATCATCGTCGGACGCCGAGACTAGCGCGGCGACAGGACCAAAGGTCTCCTCGTTGTACACCGGCATCTCAGGGGTCACGTCTGCGAGGACGGTAGGTGCGTAGAAGTTGCCCGTCCGAGCAAGTCGATGTCCACCGGCAAGCACGGTCGCACCCATCGCTACCGACGTGTCGACCTGGCGTTCGATCTGGTCGACGAGATCGGGGCGAGCTAGCGGGCCCATGTCGGTCGCCGGCTCGGTCGGATCTCCCACGGTGATCCGATCCACTCGGTTAAGGAACTCGTGGGTGAAGTCGGCGATGACGCTCTCGGCGACAATGAGCCGTTTGGCCGCGATGCACGTCTGGCCTGCGCACATGAATCGCGACCGCACGGCGTGGATTGCCGCGGTGCCGAGGTCAGCGTCGTCGAGAACGATGAAGGGATCGGATCCGCCGAGTTCGAGCACTGACTTCTTCAGCGCACTTCCGGCCGAACTCGCGACCGCGGCCCCGGCTCTGGTCGAGCCGGTCACCGTCACCGCAGCTACGCGGGCGTCGGCGATGACGCGATCGGATACGGCACCCACGATCGACTCCTCGACCAGAATGGTGCTCAAGAGCCGGAGGTCACCGAAGCCTTCGGCGAAGATGGATTCGATCGCAAGTGCGCAGCCGGTGACATTCGGGGAGTGCTTGAGGATGACGGTATTCCCGGCCATGATCGCGGGCGCGGCGAATCGGAAGAGCTGCCAGAGCGGAAAATTCCACGGCATGATCGCCAGAATCACTCCGAGTGGTTCGTACTCGATTCGCACATTGGCATCGTCGGGACCGGACAGAGGCGTCGCGGCAAGTGCGATCGGACCGTGGTCGGCCACATAGCGGCAGTTCCATGCGCACTTCGCCACCTCCGCGGCCGCCTCCGCCAGGGGCTTACCCATCTCGGCGGTAATCAGTGCGGCCAGTTCGGCGCTGCGGTCATCAATGAGATCGGCAATACGATGTAGAACCGCGGTCCGAGCGGCGAACGGCTCATACCTCCATGTCGCAGCGGCATCTGCGGCCTGTTCCAGAATCTCGTCGATCTGCGCAGCCGTGTGCGTGGGATAGCTACCGATCGGTTCGAGGGTCGTGGGGTCGACCGTGGTGAAAGTTGAAGTGGTCACGAGTATCCTTGTGTCATTACGGTTTCCATGTTAGGTGCCACTACGGTTCGATGTCCGACGGTCACGCATCTCGGTATATCGGACCGCGCTCGACGACTCGCATCAACATGTCTTCGTCGATTCCCTCGGCGATGGTGATCGTGCGTGGTTGTTGCCCGGTGTAACCGAGCAGGTGCCGTACGTCGGGATGCATGTAGTAGCCTCCGGCGACTGCGAGCGTGATGGCGTCGAGAGCATCAGGGTCCGACTCCGCCAGGAGATCGACGGTGTCAGCGGCGGCCATGGTCATGGTCGCCCCGAATGCCCGCAGGAGGTGGGACGCCAGATCGGGACGAACGTTCAGCACTCGACCCAGCTGATCGGCGGTCACTGCGACGTCGGAGGCCGCTGGCATACCATCTCCGGCGGGAATTAAATGGTCGGCGATCGAGGTTAGCCAGGCTCGGAGCTCTGCAGACCGGAGCAGGTCTGTTTCGCTCAGGTCGGTGGATGCCGTCGTCGACTGTGATGCTGCCGGTGCCGATTGCGTCAGGAATTCACTCATACCGGCACCTTCTCATCCATCCGCTTGCTGATCATGTGTTCCACTGAACGCAGCGCGAGCGCGACGATCGTGCTGGTGGGGTTAACGCCGCCGGAGGTGACGAACACGCTGCCATCGATGATGTGGAGATTCGGCACGTCATGGCAACGGCCGTACTCATCGACCACCGAGGTCGCGGGGTCGTTTCCCATACGCGCAGTTCCGAGTAGGTGCCATCCTGAGTAGCGCATCAGCGACTCCGTGGCGATATCCGTGGCGCCGGCCGCTCGCAGGGACTCGCTCGCCCGTGCGATGTGGAAATCGAGTAGGCGTCGCGAGTTCTCGCTCACCGCATACGTCAGCTTCGGGGCGGGGATACCCGACGAGTCGCAGAGCCGGGAATCGATGGTGACGCGGTTGGTCTCGTCGGGTAGGTCCTCACCGAAGATCCCCCAACTGATGGACCGTCCCAGATGGCGACGGACATGCTGGTGATGTCCTGGGCCCCAGCTGTTCTCACCGGCACGTGTGGGCATGGCGGCGTTGAGCGGTCCTCCAGTAGGTGCCAGACTCCATTTGGCCCCCCGTACGAAGTCCCGATCACTCGAGGTCTCGTAGAACTGATAGCTGGTGATTTTGGCTCCGACGTGGCCTTGCCACGATTCGAGATCGGTGGCGAAATAGCCGGTGACGTTGGCAAAGGGATGAACCATCAACCGCTTCCCGACGAGCCCGCTCGAGTTGGCCAGTCCGTCGGGATGGTGCGCCGAACTCGAGTTGAGCAGAATTCGCGCGGTGCCGATGGCATTGGCGGCCAGGATCACGGCGTCGGCTCCGATGCAGTGCCACCTACCATCGGGATCGACGTATTCCACTCCGGTCGCAAGCCCCGACGGGTTGGTCAGGATGCGGGAGACCCGGGCACCTGTCACGAGGCGCACGCCGCGGGCGATGGCGTTCGGCCAGTGAGTCAGGTCGGTGGATGCTTTGGCCCCTTCTGGGCAACCTTGCATACAAGTGCCGAACTGAACGCAAGGGGTTCGCCCTTTGTAGGGTGCGGACAGCACGGCCTGCGTCGCCGGCCACCAGTGCCAACCGAGTTCGTCATGAGCCCGGGCCATCTTGTGCCCGATTTTGCTTATCGGCAGTGGCGGCAATGGGGGTTCGGCACCGCCGGGGTATGCAGGATCCCCGCCGACACCGGATGCCCCGAAGGCGATATCAGTGCGCTCGTAGAAGGGAAGCAGGTCGCGATAGCTGATCGGCCAGTCATCGGCCACGCCGTCGAGACTCCTTACGCGAAAGTCCGATGGCACCAGACGAGGCCAGTCGCCGGCGTAGAGCACTGTGCTGCCTCCCACGCCAGCGAACATCAACGGCGCGATCGCGGACTCTGTGTCATCGATCGGGTAATCCTCTACGCGATCACGCACATTCGGGCTCGCCGACCATTGCTTACGCGCCTCGAGTTCGTAGGTGATGCGCTGCCCCGGATAGTCGGCACGGTCAGGCCAGTGGCCCTGCTCCAGACACACCACACCGAATCCTCGAGACGCCAGCGCGGCTGCTGCGACACCGCCCGACGCACCGGCGCCGACGATGACGACATCCACGTGTTCCATTTGGCTCCTCTCCGCACCTGCGCCCCGATCGTGAGCTCGACTGTCAGATCAGCGACGGTAAGCGCTTGCCGCTAGCGTACGGGTAGTGCCGTTCTGTGGCAAGGGCCACTCTGTCGCTGTCCTATGACCGGGCCGCCACGTCTGCGGGCACCGGTGACGAGTTCGGGCGACCGGTCAGGAAGACATCGGCGCCGGGCCAGTACTCGCGCGCACGATGAGATCGGCGGGCATCCGCGACTGTTGCGGACCGACCGTGGCGTCGGCACCGACCAGCATCTCCATGGCTCGAGTGCCCATGGCCTCCAACGGCAGCCGCACCGTGGTCAGCGGAACCCGGAGATCCACCGTCATCCACAGATCGTCGAAGCCCACCACGGACACATCGCCGGGAACGTCGCGACCGAGGTCATCATGCAGCGCGGCCAGCGCTCCGACGGCCATCAGGTCGTTGAGCGCAAACACCGCCGACGCCTCCGGAGCCCGCTCGGCCAGCTGGATCATCGCGGAGTACCCGCCATCACGACTGAAGTCGGCGTCGACCACCGCGATGTCGCCGGGCGTGCCGCCGAGTTCGGCCCATGCGTCTGCGAAGCCGGTCAACCGTTCATGCACCGTGGTCAGGTGTGGCGGACCGGAGATGATGCCGACACGGCGGTGCCGGAGGTCGAAGAGGTGGCGCGCCACCTGCGCGGCACCCCGTCGGTTGGCGGGCAGTACAGCGGAATACGGCCCACGATGATCGCCAACGGTAGCGACTCGCCCCCCGCCACGGATGAAACGCTCGAGAGCACTGTTCAAGCGTTCCTGCTGGTCGTCAGCTTGTCGTGGGCTACCGGCCAGTAGCAGCGCGCGCACCCGCTGGGCCTGTAGGCGCTGCACGTAGTCGATCTCGAGGTCATGATCGCCGAAAGTGTTTGCCAGCGTGGTCAGGAGGCCGTGTGTCGACGCAACTCGCATCGCTCCCTTGGCGATCGTCGCGAAGTAGGGGTCATCGACCTCGTGAACGATCAATCCCACCACCGCCGTGGTCGACCGGGCCAGCGCTTGCGCGGGTCCGTTCGACACATAGCCCAACTCTTCGGCCGCTTGCAGGATCCGGGCGGTGCTTGCCGCTGCAACGACACGTTTGCCGCCGTTGAGAACCCGCGAGGCTGTGGCAAGCGACAGCCCAGCTCGCTCGGCAACGTCCTGCAGGGTGATCTCGGATGATCCCATCCTGGCGCTCCTCTCGTCCACGGCCACGATAGCCGCTCACCTGCGTCTCCCGTCTCATCCGGACATCCGCCTGTATGCGATGGAGTCTCCCCTATCGGGGTCGGGGGATGAGTCTTTCATCGCGTGAGTGATCCTTGCCCCAAACGGTTCAGCATGCTTCTATGGAAAGCGCTTGCCATTAGGTTGGAGATACCACAGAGGAGATCGAGCATGACCCTTCCCACCACCATCGGAATCATCATGAACGGCGTATCCGGACGAATGGGATACCGCCAGCACCTGACGCGTTCAATACTGCCGATCCGCGAGCAGGGCGGCGTCCTGCTGTCCGACGGATCCACCAGGGTTCAGGTCGACCCCATTCTGGTCGGCCGGGATGAACGCAAGCTCGCCGACATCGCCGAGCGACATGGACTCACGGAGTACTCGACGGATCTCGATGCCTGCCTTGCCGACTCGCGCTGGGACATCTATTCCGACTTCCTGGTGACCCGGGCGCGCGTATCGGGACTCCGCAAGGCCATCGACGCCGGAAAGGCGATCTACACCGAGAAGCCCACCGCCGAGAGCTTCGACGACGCGCTCGATCTGGCACGACGCGCTGCACGGGCCGGTGTCAAGAACGGTGTGGTCCACGACAAGCTCTACCTCCCTGGACTGGTCAAGCTCAAGCGCTTGATCGACTCGGGATTCTTCGGCGAGATTCTGTCTGTACGTGGAGAATTCGGTTATTGGGTGTTCGAGGGAGATTGGCAGGAAGCCCAGCGGCCGAGTTGGAACTACCGCAGCGAGGACGGCGGGGGCATCGTCAGCGACATGTTCCCCCATTGGAGCTACGTACTGGAGTATCTGTTCGGCAGTGTCACATCCGTCTACACGACGACCGCCACCCACGTTCCCACCAGAATCGATGAGAACGGCATCCCGTACACGGCCACCGCCGATGACGCCGCATACGCCATCTTCGAACTCGACAACAACATCGTCGCCCAACTCAACTCCAGCTGGACCGTACGCGTCGATCGCAACGAACTGGTCGAGTTCCAGGTCGACGGCCGGCTTGGTAGTGCCGTCGCCGGGTTGTTCGACTGCCGCGTCCAGCATCGCTCGGTCACCCCACGTCCGACGTGGAATCCCGATCTGCGCGAGACGCGCGACTACCGCGCCGACTGGACCCTTGTTCCCGACAACGCAACAATCGACAACGGCTTCAAAGCACAGTGGGAACAGTTCATCCGCCATGTTGTCGAAGGAGCACCCCATCCGTTCGACTTCGCGTCCGGCGCCCGCGGCGTGCAGCTCGCAGAAGCAGCACTCCGCAGCGCCGAATCCGGTCGGCGTCTTCCCGTTCCGGACATCTCGGTCGATGCGCCGCAGCGTGAGACGGTGGCCCTCTGATGCCGGCGATCCACCTCATCGACGAAGCCGGTACCACACGTCCGCATGAATTGTCGGAGCCCGAGATCGGTGTCACGACCGTGCTTCGGCGGCCCACCTCACGTCGGGTGTATGCCGCGGCACACGTCGTGCCACGGGTCGCCGGGAACAACGTCCCCGACTCCGCCGCCGACATCGACTGGGATTCCACTCTCGCCTTTCGCCACCACCTGTGGTCGTGCGGGTTGGGGGTCGCCGACGCCATGGATACGGCCCAGCGCAACATGGGACTTGATCCGACCGCCATCCGTGCACTGATCACACGCTCGACAGTCGAGGCGAAAGCCGTAGGCGGATCGATCGTGGTGGGAGTCAACACCGATCACCTCACGGATAACGTCGTGTCCCTGCAGGGTGTGGTCGATGCCTACATCGAGCAGCTGGAGTTCGCCGAGGAACAGGGCGCGGAAGTGGTGCTGATGGCGAGCCGGCATCTGGCCCGGATCGCCGAGGGCCCAGACCACTACCGCCAGGTGTATGGGCAGGTGCTGTCGCGGTGTTCCACCCCGGTGATCCTGCACTGGCTCGGACCGATGTTCGACCCTGCGCTGGCCGGGTACTTCGGTTCGGCCGACACCTCTGTGGCGCGCGACACCGTCGAGCAGATCATCATCGAGAATCAGGAATCGGTGGCCGGGATCAAGGTCAGCCTGCTCGACGGGGCCACCGAAATCGCCCTACGCCGAACGTTGCCCGCAGATGTGTCGGTCTTCACCGGTGACGACTTCAACTATGTGGACATGATCGCCGGCGATGGGGAGTCGCACTCGGATGCACTCCTTGGTGCCTTCGCCACGTGCGCACCGGTTGCTGTCGCCGCCCTCCACGCGCTCGACCGAGGTGACGAGGTGACCTTCCGCCAACTGCTCGAGCCGACCCAGGATCTGGCTCGTGAGGTCTTTGCTCCTCCGACGGCCTTCTACAAGACCGGAGTGGCGTTCCTCGCCTGGCTCAACGGCCATCAACCCGCATTCGTTATGGTCGGCGGCCTGCAGTCGGCACGCAGCCTCCCCCACCTGTCCCGACTGATTCGGTTGGCAGACAACGCAGGTGCCCTGGAGAATCCCGATCTGGCGGCGTCGCGGTGGAACTCTCTGTTGGCTCTTCACGGCGTCGACGTCGCTGCACGGCCTGACGGTATCGGAATGGCGGTCGCGCATGACCATGCATGATCGACTCTCGCTCAACCAGGCGACCATCAAACGCGCCGATCTCTCGCAGGCGCTGACCGCGACCGCGGCCGCAGGTATTCCCTCCATCGGACTGTGGCGCGAACCCGTTCACGACGTCGGCCTGTCGACCGCATGCGCGATGGTCGCCGATTCGGGCCTTCGGGTCTCGAGCCTGTGTCGCGGTGGCTTCTTCACCTCCGACGATCGTGAGGAACAGCAGCGGGCCCGCGACGACAATCTTCGTGCGATCGACGAGATCGCCCAGCTGGCAGCCGCAGGTGCCGCAGGATCGGCGCCAGTTCTGGTCCTCGTTGCCGGAGGCCTCCCGGAGGCGTCTACGGACCTTCAGGGAGCACGAGAACGTGCCACCACTGCTATCGCCGACCTCGTCGACGCCGCCGCAGCCGCTCAGGTCACCCTCGCCGTCGAGCCAATGCATCCGATGTATGCAGCCGACCGGGGCGTCATCTCCTCGCTGCGATCCGCGCTGGACATCGCCGAGCACTTCGATCCGACCACGGTAGGCGTGGTCGTCGACGCCTTCCACATCTGGTGGGACCCCGACGTCTACACGCAGATAGCCAGAGCCGGTGCACAGCAAAGGATCTCCTCCTATCAGATCAACGACTGGATCACTCCGCTCCCAGCCGATGCCCTCCTCTCCCGAGGACTACCCGGCCAGGGACACATCGACCTCCGGGCTCTGACACGTGCAGTGGTCGACGCGGGCTACGGCGGCGACATCGAGGTCGAGATCTTCAACGCCGACATCTGGGCTCGCCCGTTCGACGACGTCCTCCGAGACATACTCGAGGCCACCTCGCCGATGACCGTCTGAGGTCAGGCGAGAACACGACTTCCTGTATGTGTGGCAGGAGCCGGGCCGCCTCTGCACCTCCCACTGACGAGGAAGCGACTCGTCCATGGCTTTCACCATGATTGGGGCCGAGTTCTGTCCTGGACGGAACTCGGCCTCTCGCATTCCGAAGCAGCGGATCGTTGGTGCGAACTCGCCGATTCGGCCCGCGCCATGATCAAAGATGGCCGTCTGTAGTCTGCCCCACTTTGTTTCGGGCCATTGACGTATATCACACACACGGCTATCGTTGCGGCAAGCGCTTACCAACGCGCTTTCCCTCAGGAGTATCAATGAAACCTGCACCCAAGTATCAGGCAGCCATGGTGCTGTATCACCTCGACGAACAGGGGATCTGGGAACACCAGTTGTTCGGCCTTCTCCGTCAGCACTACCCGGCTCGCGATCTCAGTGGGCTTCGTGAGGATCTGGTCGGATTGAGCACGGTGGGGTGGCTGACCACCGAAGCGCTTGCCGAGCACAGCGGTCAGATCATCCGGCGATACCGGCTCGCCGTGAGCGCCCGGCCGCTGATCGAGTACCAGCTCAACCTGAATCGCTATCTTCCCACTGATCTGAGCACGATCCTCGCGACCGGAGGAAACTCATGACCTACCCCAGATCGGCGGTCGATCTCGCCGAACAATCCCGTCTCGGAGACGGCAAGAAGACGCGTATGGGCATGATCTACGCAATTCTTGCCGCACCGTCCCTGGGCCTCGCATTCGGGCTCCTTGGCAGTATCGTGGGCGCACCGCCGTTCAACGCACAGGCACCCACCGGCGCCTTCACCCTCGTTGCCGTGCTGCAGGTACCGTTCGGCGTCCTCGCCATCGCACTGTTCCTCACCGTCACCGGCACGTGGCGGGATACCGGTCGTGTCCTGGGGCACCGCGTCAGCTGGTGGAACCTCTTCGTTGCGGTCGGCGGCTTTGTCGGCGACATCTGTTTCGCCGCCGCGTCGGGATTGATCGGAGGCGCGCTCGCCGGTGCCATCGGCGGCCTCGCCGGCGTGGTCGGTGCGATCGTGGCCGCAACTCTGTATCGCGAACGAATCCTGCGGCCTACCACGCTGATCGGTCTCGTGGCCCTTGCCGTGGGGGTCTGGCTCGCGGTCTCGGGAGGAGAGGTCAGCGCTCCCACACACGGCATCTACTTCACGGTCGGCCTACTCATCATCTTCGGTGGCGTACTCACATGGGGTTTCGAGAGCTTTGCCATCTCCGCAGGCACCGACCTCATGCCGGCGGAGGGCTTTCTCTGGTGGCGCGCCTTCTTCGGCTTGATCATCGCCAACATCCTTCTCTTCGTCCTCTTCCCCGAAGGACGCACCATCGCGGCACAAGCCTGGAGCGACCCGCGACTCATCGCATTCGGAGCAGTCATCGGATTCGGATGGGCCATCTGGATCATCATGGGCTACTACATCGGCATCTCTTATGCTGGCGCGGTCCGAGGAGGGGTACTCACCAATACTCTTGCATTCTTCTTCATATCGTTCTTCTCGCTCACGGTGTACGGCGCACCTTTCAGCGCCATCATCATCATCGGCTCGATCTGCACGGTCATTGGCGCACTCGTGATCGTGACCGAGCCCAAGTCCTACATCGCGCGCATCCGCGGGTGATCTCACCGACAACACAGAAAGTAATGACCAGAACCATGCAGCCCACTCGGTCGGACACAACACACTTGCCCAGCATCGATCTGGTCGATGAGTACCTGGCCACAGCACGGCGGGCCAAGTACCGTCGCCTACTCGGACTCGTCGCGATCTGCTCGATGCTCCTCACCGTACTGATCGTCATCTTCACCCGAGGCTGGTACGCGGAATCCGGGGGGGGAGTCGGATGGGTGATCTGCGGAATCATCGTCACCATCTGCGCGATCGGCGGAGTCCTTGTCGACATCACTTACCGGAAGGACATCTAGGCTCATGAATAAAACCCATTCCAGGGATTCAGCAACTGTCGATGATTCCGCATCCCCACTTCCGCTCTTGAATGCGAAGCTGTGGGCACTCGGATTTCTCGGTGTTGCGCTGGTCGTGGCGATCACGTTCTCCACCGTGCTCATCGAGTTCATGGCCAATGCGCACTGAGGGGGACCGGTGAGAGGCACACGGTCACATGCCGCACGGTCGAGCAACGAACGTCACCCCACTACCCCCACACACGCAGGAGAGGTGGTTCAGTTCCTTGCCCGCTGGGCACCATACGATGGCGGCGACGACGAGATATTCGTCGAGTTCGGCATGCCTCCCGCATCGTTCTACCGACATGCCCTCGAGCTCTTATGTGAACACCCGACCGCTGCAGGCGATCTCAATATCGAGAGACTCATCGGGTACTGCAGGAGGAAAGCTGCGATCGCAAGTCCGCGTGTCCGGGGGTGATCGGACGATACTCTACCGCACGGTGCGACCGATGCGGCAGAGTACCACGGTGTCCCGGTCAGAGTCACTGAGCGATAGCGACGCGAGAGCGTCGGTAGCGAGTTTGATCCGCCATCGTCGTGTCAGTGGGGCGAATCACGCACAATCTGCTCAACGGGGCACTACCCCGATGGGCCTCGCCGATAATGTCGCGTTACGTCAATCCAGCCACGCCTCGCGCAGCGGATGTGTGACTGCCAGGGATGCCCCAGCGGCAGATTTACTCGTTCGATGAGGCGCCCAGGCAAGCAGATACCCGGGCAGCAGGAGGGGCGCATCGCCGGTTGGTTCGTTGAGCAGATCCCGTCGGTCTCGGCATCGGGCGGACACGTGCTCAGACGTCCGCGCGCTCGGTTTCACTGATGCCGCAGTCACCCCAGGCAGCCCTGACCTGCACCGAGTGCCAACACCCGGCCAACTGAAGAGTTAGGGTCCCCAAACTTATTGTTTTGAGCCTCCTACCTGCATAAATACGGGTCCGCGATCTGTTGCGAGGCCGGGTGTGGGCACCCTAACGTGGCTTCCGTGATCGCTGCCCTGTTGTTGAGTTTCGGCGTGATCTTCGTCGCCGAACTCGGCGACAAGTCACAGCTGATGGCCATGACCTACGCCCTCCGGTACCGGTGGTGGGTGGTGCTGCTCGCCATCACCGTGGCCACCACCGCGGTGCACGCGGTGTCAGTGTTCTTCGGACATTTCCTCGGCCTGTCCATCCCCACCGACGTGATGTCGATCCTCGCGGGCCTGGCCATGTTGGTGTTCGGCTTGTGGACGATCCGGGGCGATCACCTCGACGACGACGAGTCCACCAAGGCCGAGCGGGTCGGCGCATCGGTGTTCTTCGCGGTCATGTCGTCGTTCTTCCTCGCCGAACTCGGCGACAAGACGATGCTGGCCACCATTACCCTGTCGACCAACAACGACTGGCTCGGCGTGTGGATCGGTTCGACCATCGGCATGGTCGCGGCCGATGCGCTGGCCATCGCGGTCGGCTCCCTGCTGGGCCGGCATCTGCCCGAGCGCATCATCGCCCGAGGCGCGGCTGCACTGTTCTTCGGTTTCGGCGCCTGGCTGTTGTGGGAAGGACTGTCCGACGCATCGGCGGTCACCATCATCGCCACCCTGTCCGCGGTGGTCGTGCTGCTCGGCGTCGGCACCCTCTACCTCCGGCACCTGCGCCGCACCGCAGCAACCGATCCCGCCGACGACGCGGCCGTGCACAGCTCGCGCTGATCGGCGGCCGGCTTCAGCCCACCGGCTGGGCGGCGACCGCCTCCGACAGGCGCAGCAACGGGGCCGCATCACTCTCGATGTCCGCGCCGCCGGGCACGACGTCGCGGACCGGAGCACGCGGCGGTCCCGCCACCGCATACTCCTCGACGGCAGCCCAGATCATGTCCGCGCGGGCGGCGTCGTCGACGACCTCGAAATCATCGGTCAGATACGGGCTCAGCTGGGTGAGCGCGTCGCGGATCTCCACGACGCGTCGGTGCAGGAGCAGAGCCGGTGCCGGCGCCCCACCAACCGGAAGCACCACTTCGGGAACCGCTTCGGTCACCAGCTCCCAGAGTGGTCCAAGCGCGTCGATCTCCCGTCGATACCGGCGCCGAGACGTGATCGCATGCCACCGCGCGCGCAGCATCGGGTAGCTGATCCCGACGAGGAAGGCGACGACGCCGACGGCCGAACAGACCCCGCTCACGTCGAGCAGCCGGCCCTGGCCGAAGGTGCGTGTCGCCGAACCGATCACGAACACGATCTGCGTCACCGCTCCGGCGGTCAGGGACATCAACCCGATCAGCAACAGGACCAGGGATGTCCGCAGGTATCCCTCGGCCAGTTGGAGAAACCGCCGGATGCTGCGGACACACGCGACGAATCCGTAGGTGAGGTAGCCGCTGGCGATCAGTACGAACACCGCGTACGCGATGTTGCGGGCGGTCCACACCGACAGCCCTTCAGTGCGCAGATCGATCGGGATGACCAGCATCGTGATCTGCAGTCCGATCAGCGCGACGACCAGCGGCACCGCTTCGATCCCGGCCCGGCGTTCGCGTGACGTCGAGCGCCCGGGGAAGAAGAAGACGATGATCAGCGCGGCCACTCCGACGGCGAGCAACCCGTAGAACAGCACCCGCGCCGCCCCGGTGAAGGTCACCGTGTCGATCGCCTCGGTGACGTCGGCGCCGGAGACCACGAAGGCCAGAGTGAGTGCGGCGATGGCGATGGTCATCGCGATCGACTGCAACCCGCCGCCTTCACGCCGAATCTGTTCCAGGCGCCAGCACAAGGCGGCCGTGAACACGACGGCCGCGACTGTGTTGAGGATTCCGACGGCGATCATGGCTACAACCAGCCCTTGTGGCCGCCGAGAAGACGCTGGATGCCCCGCAGGTCGTCGTTACGCGGGGTCGTGCCGACCACCTCGGTGGCCTCGGCCGCCCAGCTCAGGATCATCGACGCGAGCATCTCGGCCTCCCACTCGCGGTCATCGGCGTAGCAGGTCCGACTCAGTGCATCGGCAGAGTCGTCGTCGGCAGGCGCGGTCAGCGCCGACGCCGACACCGCACCCAGGATCTGATGTCCGGCGATGAGATGACCGAACTCGTGGATGATGATCTGCTGCTGGTGCAGCGGCGACGTATTGGCCTGGTAGAAGAAGTAGTCCGCATCGTCGGCGGCCAGCCACACACCGTTGGGCATACCCACCGGCAGCGGGTGGGCGATCAACCGGATCGGGCGTCCACGCCGAGCCCCGTGCCGGTCACACAGCTGGGTGACGTCCAGCGGCAGGTCGAGGTCGAGGCCCTTCAGCGTGTCGCGACAGAGCAACCTCAGCGCACGATGACTTCGCATGGCTCCCGGAGCGGTGTACGACCCCTGCGGTCAGTTATTGTGCGGCCCGCCGACGACGCGCAGACGGGCGTCCTCCGGGGTCTCGCCCAGGCCCGCCGCGATGACGTCGGGCGGATCCTTCGGCAGTCCTTGCTGCTCGCGCAGCACCTTGATGAGCTCGTTGACGATGGTGACCGAGTCGCTCGACAGACCGGCGAGGCGGAAGGCCGCCAATTGCACGTTGGTGTCGGCCTGCAGACGCATGAGATCGATCTCGTCGCGGGTGCGCTGCGCGGCGCGGTCTTCCAGGAAGTAGTGGACGTCCACGCCGAATGCAGCCGCGATTCCCTCGACCGTGCGGAACGACGGCGACTTGGCCTTACCGGAACGCAGCTGACTCAGATACGACTCCCCGAGCCGGAAACCGCGCTCAGTCGATCGGGCGGCGATCGCCTTGGCGCTGTATGCGCGGCCGTTGGGGCCGGGCACTGTACGGAACAGTTCCTCGAGACGTCGCGCGAACAGTCCCGGATCCACTACTGCAGTGTGTTCGGTGTCGACCGCCCCGGTCCGACGTCCGCCGTCAACAGGCATTTCCGCACCTCGTATAGTCATTGTTCTCCCCGGCAAATTCAAAGTCGTTTGAACTTGCAAACATTAAAGACCCGCGTGCATCGTGGATGCAACGCCCGTTGCGATCTGAACGTACCCGACTACCATCGCCCATGCGTATCACCTGTGGCAACGATGTAACGAATCCTCCCTGTGGCATTATTCACACTCGATCGTGAACAAGATGTGGCGTCGCGAACCGGAAGTTGCCGAGAGGTGAACGGCGGGGTTCAACTCACACCATACGTTCGTGCTTACGTAACCGGATCGGGGGTCGGATGACACATCGTGTTCCAGCAGGTACGCAGCGTCATCGACGTTCGGTTCCGGTGCTGGCGATGCTCGCGACGTTGGTGGTACTCGGGTCGGCTCTCGGCGCCGGGCTGGCCCTGTCCACTCCGGCATCAGACCGCCCCGACCGCGGCTCGGGGTGGGGCGGCGGCAATCACCACGGGCATGGCCACGGGCACGGGCACGGGCATGGGCACGGTGATGACGATGACGACGAGGATTCGACGACGTCGGCGACCGCGTCGGGGAGCCAGAGCAGCGCAACCACGAGTCCTGCCACGAGCGAATCCACCAGCACCAGCACCAGCCAATCAACCAGCACTACGACCAGCGAATCCACGGGGTCGTCGAGCACCAGCGAATCCAGCAGCGTTACCACCAGCGAATCCACGGAACCGTCGACCACCACCGAGACCACCGACGACGGATCGGTCGTACCGCCGCGCTACACCCCGCGCCCGCCCAGCCGAGACGCGTCACCCGACGTCGATCCGGATGCGGCCGGCACCGGTGGTTCCGGTGGTTCCGGTGGTTCCGGTGGATCGGGGCCGCCTGGCACCGGGAACCCGGCACCGGAGGACACCGCTGCGCCGGCGCCGGCTGCGGTACCGACGGTGCCCACAGCAGGCACGGGAGCGGGCGCCGGCGCGAACTCGGCGACCGGTCCGGGCGGGCCGTCGTCGACCGGCGGTTCGGCCGGTGCCGTACCGAACGAGACGACGTCATCTGAGGATGCGGGTCCGGGCGATTCCGCGCCCATCCCCGACCCGGTCTCGGAGATGGCACCGGCGGCACTCGCCGATCCGGTGGTTCCGGACTCCGACGTGGCGGCCTCGCCCCGACGCATCATGATCGGGCTGGCGCCCGGTGGGCTACTTCTGCTCGGCGCGATGGCGTTGTTGGGCAGCGGGTCGTTCCTGGAGGCGCTGCGGTCGTCGCGGCCGTAATCGGTCAGGCGTCGCGGCCGGCGAGCAGCGTGTCCCGATGCGGGACCGCCGCACGCGCGCCGTCGGTGATCCATTCCCGCAGCACCTTGGTCGCGCGCACGTCGTCCTCGTTGTATTCGAGCAATCGTTCGCGTTGCGTGGGGTCCGGCACCCCGCCGCCGAGGCCCACCGCGTCGCGATACCAGTCCATCGACGCCTCGCCGCTGGCGTCGGCGTCGCGCCAGGTGAATCCGGCGACGGGCGCGACGCGCTTGAGACCTTTCCCGTTCGGGCAGATGAAGTTGCGGCCGACAGCCTCGTAGATGTCGACCCACTCGGCCGACCCGATGAAGGCCTCCACCTCGGCGCGCGACGGCACGCCCGGGGCCCCGGCGAACCGGTCTGCGGAGCCGAGTAACCAGCGGTTCTCAGCCTGCTGCGAATAGCAGTACGCCGCAAAGGACTTCCCGGCCTCGTGGGCGGCGTCGCGCTGCGCGGTCAGCCACGTCCAGAACTCCCCGAACGAGCGGCCCTCGTCGGTGGTGGGCAGCGGTTGCCAGGTGACGAACGGCCGGTAGCGGACCTCGCAGGTCGGGTCGGTGGTGTCGGTCAGCAGCGTGCCCCACATGTAGGCGCCGTGTTCGCCGTAGCTCTCCATGTCGACATCCACCTCGACGTCGGCACGCCGCACCACCGGGGTGTCGAGGCGCCGGATCAACGGGATGCCCTGCAACCAGGCGATGGCGGTGAGTATCGCGTCGTCGAAGCGCGCGTTGCCCGGCCATTCGTCGGGAGGCCCGCCACGGTGCGCGGCCAATTGATCGATCGTGGTGATCCCGGCATCGGCGAGAATTCGGCTCTGGTTGGCGCCCACCACCAGGCTCACGTCGCGGCGCTGTTCCAGTTCGGGTCCGCATCGCTCCCACCACGAGCAGCTGCGGCATTCGCCGATCCGGCGGGGTGTGGTCGACACCTGCTGTTCGGCAATCGCCATGCGGCGGGCGAACACCTCGGCGTAGTCGGTGAGTGCCGAGGCCATCTCGTAGACGACGATGCAGTCGGCGTCGAGACCGATCACCCCGGCACGCAGCCGGGCCGGATCCGATGAGGTGGCAAGCCCGAGCTCGGTCAACATCGCAGTCAGCTGAGCAAGTCGGAGCAGGTCACGTCGCTGATTGCGCCCGTTGCGGGTGGGGTCCGCCGACGGGGACCAGGCCCACACCGGACTGGTCACCGTCACCTTGGGGCCCCCGTTGCCCTGCGCAGCACCGTTGCCGTTCGTGGACTCGTTGCCGTTCGCGGCCCCGCCGCTGTTCGTATCCCCGTCCGCGACGGGGACAGTGCCATCGGTGCCGTTCTTCGCGCCGGCGGTGCCGGTCGGTCGCCGCGGATTCTTCGCCGGATAGCTGGCCCGATGGTTCACGACGATCACCGGTAGGTACCCGTCACCGTCGCGGATCAGCAACTCGGCGTGACCGCGTCGCCCGGCCTCGCGATCGGTCGGCAGCGTCGCGTTCCAGATCCAGGCGGCCCCGGCGGCACACGCCGACAAGGTCTGCTCGGCGCGCGCGGCGTGGGTGGCGTCGGGGTCGATCAGCACCACGGTGCCCGGCGCTTGATCGCTGTGTAGGCCACGGATCATCTCTCGGACGGCGGCACGGTGATCGGCCGCCGCAGCCTTGCGTCGCTGCGCCTCCGGCGTGTCGGGTCGCGATCGCGCCAGGTCGGGGTATGCGTGGTCGAGGTACAGCCGGTGCTCGCATCCCGCGAGATCGCGGGGGTGTAACACCACCCTCACCACTGGTCCGTCCTCTCCCGACATCGCCGATCCGGGTCGTCCGCCACGCGCACCCGTCTGGTTCACGTCGGTTCGCCCCTGTCGAGCCTATGTAATGCTTGTACCGATGCAGTCGACGCCCGCTCGGTGTTTCCCCGACCTCGCCGGTCGGCCGGGCCCCGGGGCACCACACAGGAGGTAGGTCCTAGAAATGGGATTGTTCTCGTCCGACGGCAAGACCCGCGCGCAGCGCAAGGCCGAGGCCAAGGCGATGAAGACCAAGGCGAAACTCGAGGCCAAACTGGAGGCGAAGAGCGCGCGCAAGTCGCAGAAGGCGCTCCGCAAGGCCGAACACAAGTTCCGTAGCAAGGAACTCAAACTCGAACGCAAGAACGCCAAGGCCGCCGGCAAGGCGGAAGCCAAGGCCGCCAAGGCCCAGGCGAAGACGGCCGCCGTCGAAGCCAAGGCCGCGGTAGATGCCCAGCGATTCTCTCCGGCGAGCGTTCGGCGGTATCTCCTCGTCGCCCGACTGGTGTCCCCGATCGTGGTGCCGATCGCCTATCGCGCTGCCGTGGCCGCGCGTGGTCAGCTGACCGCTCTGCAGGCCGGTCGCGCCGGAGTGGCCCCCGACGTGCTGCGCCAGTTCTCCGGACACGGCGCGACGCTACACGCCCGTATCGCCACCACGCGGTCGGCGCTGGAGAAGGTCGCCACCACCGACACCTCCGACGACGCTTCGGCCTTCGTCACCGCGATGGTCACTCGCCTCGACAATCTCGCGATCGCCGTCGACGCCGCCGAGGCGATGCCGGCCTCGCAGCGGCGCACCGCGCACCACTCGATCGAATCCGAACTCGAGGGCATCGAGGCCGACATCCTCGCCCGACTGGGCGTGCACGATTCGACCCCCAAGGGAGCGTGAGGGAGATGACCGAGCCGGGACCGGCGGACCGTCGAGACGATGACGGTTCCGACGGGGCTCAACCACAGCAGGCTCCGGCAGACGGCACCGTGCCGGATCCGGCAGCAGCCGGGAGCACGCCCGGCGAGCCTGGTCCCGCCGAGCCTGGTCCCGCCGAGCCTGGTCCCGCCGAGAAGGCGGCGAAGAAGACACCGGCAAAGAGGGCCGCCGCAAAGAAAGCTCCGGCGAAAAAGGCCGCGGCGAAGAAGACTCCGGCTAAGAAAGCTCCCGTGAAGAAGGCCGCGGCGAAGGAGGCCGCCACCCGGGACGCGGCGAAGAAGTCGTCCGCCAAGACGGCTGGGGCCAAGAAGGCGCCTGCCACCACGGACGCCGCGAAGAAGGCCGCAGCGAAGAAGGCCCCGCCGGAGACCACGCCCGTCGATCCTCCCGTCGAGGAACCCACACCGGGGAAGTCGCAGGCCGATGAATCGGTGACCGTATCTTCCGAACAGCAGTCGAGCCCCGAGCAGTCGAGTCCCGAGCAGAAGTCGAGCCCCGAGCAGAAGTCGAACGCAGGCCAGGCCAGGCATGTGGCATCGCGACCGGCGTCGTCGAAGCCGGGAGCCACCAAGCCACCGACGAAAAAGGCGTCGACCGGTCCCGCCGGCCGCGCGTCGACGGCACCGGGCGCCCCGCCGTCGCGGCCGTCACCGGCGGTGGTCGACGTAGTGGCCGAATCCGATGCTCAGCGCGCCACTTTCGCCCAGCTGCGCGCGGGAGCACCCACCGAGTTGCCCACCAGAAACCGTGCCGTGCCGATCATCGCGGCCGGCGTGTTCGGGGCGGTGCTGCTGTTCGTGATCGAGATTCTGCGCCGTCGGCGTTGATCGTCGACCGGGTCAGGCGCCGACCCGGTCGACGATCGCGGCGGCCACCTCGGCCGGGCGGGCCTCTAGTAACCAGTGGTCGACATCGTGGATGATCCGGAACTCGTAGGGCGCATCCACATAGCTCGACGTCATCTCCGCGGCGACCCGGCCGAGCGCGAAGTCGCCGTCACTCCAGACGTAGGTGGTGGGCACCCGCACGCGCCCGATGCGGCGGTCCGCGCGGCCCCAGAACGGTATCCCCCGGTACCAGTTCAACGCACCGGGTAACGCGCCCGAGGCGACGATGTCGGAGTAGAGCTGGCTCGCGAACGGCTCCGGCAGCCCCATCCGGGCGCCGCCACCTGGAGAGCGAAACAGCTTGGACAGGAACCATTCCGGGAGTTTCGGAAGATTGAAGGCGGCCATGTACCAGGACCGCAGCACCTGCCCTCGCGGCATGGCCCGGACGAACGCGGCGGGGTGTGGCATGGACGCCACGGTCAGCGTCGCGATGCGCTGGGGGTGGCCAGCCGCCACCGCCCAGGCCGCCGCGCCGCCCCAGTCGTGGCCCACCAGATCGACGGTGTCGGCCCCCAAGGTGTCGATCAGTGCGACGACATCAGCGACGATCTCGCCCATGCGGTAATCGCGTCGCGCGGGCGGCCTGGCGCGCGGTGAGTATCCGCGCAGATCGGGAGCAAGGGTGCGTAACCCGTTGTCGTGCAATCGTGATGCCACGCCTTCCCACACTGTCGCGCGCTGCGGGAAACCATGCAGCAGGATCACCGGCGGCCCGTCGATCGGCCCGTCGTCGATCACGTCGAAGACGTAGGGGCCGTTGGCGAACTCGGTGATGCGGTCGGTCATCGTCGGCGTCCTTCCCCGGGAATGGCACCGACCCTACCTGCCGAGCGGTGGGCAGCAGATCGCCCGCGGCGCGGTTGCGTCGCGGGCGATCGACTTCCGGTGGGTCAGGTCAGCTGGTACACCGTGGTGCCGCCGACCGTGGTGGCCGTGTAGTTCTGCGCCACCCACTCGGCGATCTCGGAGTTGCCGCCGGGGCCACCCTGACCGCCGCCGATGTAGTAGGCGATCTTGCCGTCGTGCACGTACTCGATGAACTGCTCCAGTGTGGGCGCCGGGTCACCGCTCCACCCACCGATGGCCATCACCGCTGTGCCGGTGGCGATCTCGATGCCCGCCGCCGACTGGGAGCCGTTGGTCGCGGCCGACCAGGTGGTGTCGGTGGAGGTCAGCAGTTCCACGAGTTCGGTGTTCGAGGAGATGTCACCCATTCCGCCGGGTCCACCGGCCCCGCCGCGGCCGCCGTCCTGAGTGGTGCCGTCCTGCGCAGCGCTCTGCCTTGCGCCGTCTTGAGTCGTGCCGTCTTGGGCTGCGCCGTTCTGGGTCGCGCCGTTCTGGGTCGCGCCGTTCTGGGTCGCGCCGTCGGGAGTCGTCTGTCCATCCGCCGCGCCGGTCGGCGGGTTGCCACCACCCGAGCCGCCCATTCCGCCGCCCGGTCCACCCATGCCACCTGATTCCATCGAGGTCTGCACCGCGTTCGGGATGGACCCGCTGTGCGGGGTCGCGGCCGTGGCGATCGAGAAGGTCGCGGTGCCACCGAATCCGGCGAGCGCACCGGCGATCACCGCGCCGGCGACCACTTTTCGCCACGCCATCACGCTGCCGACCAGCAGGGCGACGATGCTGATGGCGGCGACCGCGCCGATCAGCCACCGGCACCACACGGGCCCGAAGTCGTTGCGGTTCAGCAAGACGATGGACCAGGCCGCGGCGAGTCCGATCATCCCGGCGAGAGCGAGGCGACCGTCCCACTTGCTACGGCGTCGCCAGGCGAGTACCCCACCCATGCCGACGAGCGCGGCGATGGCGGGCGCCAACGCCACCGTGTAGTACGGGTGGATGGTGCCGCTCATGAAACTGAAGATGAGTCCGGTGACCAGGAGCCAACCACCCCAGGCGACGATTGCTCCGCCTTCGACGCGGCTGATACCGCCGGTCGATCGGAAGATCGGGAAGCTACGGACCATCAAGTAGGCCGCGAACACCAAGGCCAGCAACGCAACCGGGAGCAGCCAGGAGATCTCGTTGCCCATCTCCGAACTGAACAGTCGGTTGAGTCCGGTCGAGCCGCCGAACGAACCGCCCGCCTGGCCGCCGCCCATGCCGCCTCCGCCACCGGAGCCACCGCTGATGCGACCGACGCCGTTGTATCCCCATACGAGGTCCATGAAGGTGTTGTCGGTGGAGCCGCCGATGTACGGGCGAGCCGATGCCGGCACCAGGATCGTTGCGAGCACGAACCAGCCCGCCGAGACGATCAACGCCACGGTCGCACCGATCAGGTGGCCGATGCGCCTGATCCAGCCGGTGTTCGCGAACATCAGGTAGGCCAGTCCGAAGGCGGGGAGTACGAGCAGGCCCTGCAGCATCTTGGTGAGGAAAGCGAAGCCGAGCGCGACACCGACCAGCGCCAACCATCGGCCCGAGTTGGTGGCGATCGCGCGGATCAGGGCGTAGCCGGCCGCGACCATCAGCAGCACCAGCAGCGCGTCCGGATTGTTGAACCGGAACATCAGCGCCGCTGCCGGGGTGAAGGCGAGCACGCCACCGGCGATCAGGCCCGCGGCCGTGCCGTGACGCGGGTCGGCGAAGGTGCGGCGCATCGCGCAGTACAGCAGCGCCACAGCGGCCACCCCCATCAGCGCTTGCGGTACCAGCACGGCCCAGCTGTTCATCCCGAACAACCGCACTGACAGCCCGGTCACCCACAGCGAGGCCGGGGGCTTGTCGACGGTGATGAAGTTGGCGGAGTCGAGAGATCCGAAGAACCACGCGGTCCAGCTCTGCGAGCCCGCCTGTGCCGCCGCCGCATAGAACGTGTTGGCGTATCCGCTGGCGGAGAGGTTCCACAGATAGAGCACGGCGGTGGAGACGAGCAGCGCGGTCAGTGCGTACGGGCTCCACCGGACGGCGCGTGTGGGTCGAGGTCGGTCGGCGACGCGGCGGCGACGGCCGCCGGCCGGGGGTGGTGGCTCACCGGGCGTCGATGCCCCCGGTCGTTCCAGCCCGCGTCGCTCCAAGGCTGTGGTCATTCGGGTCCTCCTGTGTCGGATGTGTTGATCCCACACTGGGCCCCGGCCCTCCCGCGCCCCTGGAAGCCGGCTGGGAGAACCCTGTGAACGCCCGATCCGAGGTTCCTCCCCCGGGTATCGCTACTTCCCCCAGCTGCCACCGGCGGAAGTAGCGATACCCGGGGGAAGGACCTACCGGCTCAGCGGATCAGACGAGCGCAAGCACGCGGGAGGGACCACCAGTGCCACCGGCGAAGCGGGGGGCACCCACGACGACTGTCGCGCCGACAGCCGGTACCGACGACAAGTTGGCCATCGCCTCCACGGCGTATTGGCCTGCACCCAGGATGGCGGTGTGTGCCCCGACTGCGTCCATCACATCGATGCTTAGTGTGTCGGTGCCGATCGCGACGACGCCGCGTTCCTCGACCAACATTGACACAGCGTCGGCGTCGAAGCCTGGTGCATCCACGCCGCCGGTTCGCGGCTGCCACCCGCTGTACAAGGCGACCAGGGCACGACGGGGGATTCGTCCGTGTTTCGATTCGTAGGACGCGACGTCCTTCGCTGTCAGCGTGGTACGCCGATCCGTTCGCGCCCGTGCCGAAATGTCGATCACCGCCAACGGCGCCACCAGATCGCGCGCGTCGATCTGATCAACGGTGATGCCGTCGCCGATTTTGTGCGCGGGTGCATCGACGTGAGTTCCGGAATGTTCGGAGAACGACATCCATCTCGTGGCATACCCGCGGTTCCCCGGTCCCACGTGCGACGTCGGTAGTGATACGACGGGCGCGCTCCCGGGCCACAGTGGGAAACCGGCCGACAACACGTGTGTCAGGTCGACGACGCGGCCGGTCGGAGCTGCCGCGGCCGGTCCCGCCGCCGCACCGATGGCGGCGACACCGGCGCTTCCGGCCGCGGCGCCCGCAGTCATACGCAGCGCCGTACGACGTGAGAAGCGACGGGCCTCGTCATGCGCGGAGCGAACCACCTCGTCGTCACACATTGCGTCTCCCCGTCAGTCCGCGAGCCGCACTCGGAGGATGCGGTCGTCCCCACCGTTGTCGGTGCTCACCAACAGTGAACCGTCAGCGTCGACGGCCAGCCCTCGAAGACGCCCATAGGTGTCTTGGATTGCCTTGCTGCTGCGGACCACTCGGTTGCCTGCTTCGTCGAGTGTGACGAACAGTAGGTGCTTTCCTTTCTGCGCGGAGATGACGACTGCGCCGTCGAGGGAGCCCCACCCGTCGTCGGGCAGAAAAGCCAAGGCAGGAGTAGCTATTGTCGGGTAGCCGGAACTCCACACCGGCCCCACTGCACCAGGGACCCGAGTGGGGTCTGTCATGGGCACCGACTCGTCGTAGATGAACGGGGCCCGGTCCGGCTTGTACCCGTAATTGGCGCCGGCGCGCAGGAGATTGAGTTCGTCGTCGGCGTCGGTGCCCTGTTCGATCGCATAGACGCGGCCGGTTCCTGGCTGGACGGCAACGCCCTGCACGTTCCGGTGCCCCAGCGTGAACACCGGACTGGCCGGATCGGGGTTACCCGCGGCCGGTTTGCCGTCCGGCAGGATGTGCAGAACCTTGCCGCCCAACGAGTTCGGATCCTGCGGATTGGTCGGGATCGCATTGTCACCGGTGCCGATCCACAGCGACCCGTCGGCCGCTGCGGTGAGACCGCAACCTGCGTGGCGACCGGAGGCGTTGACCGGAATGCCCGTGAGCACGGTTCGTTCGCGCACCATCGTCGTCCAGTCGGCGCTGACCCGCCACGAGACGATGTTGACGACCTGTCCGGTGTTCGGCCAGGGGAGAGGCAGATTGGCCGCCGATCCGGGGATGCTGACGGCGGCACCGGCGGTGGTTTCGGCCTGACAGGAGTAGACGCGCCGGGTGTCGGAGAATTGCGGGTCGAGTGCCAACCCCATCAGCCCGGCTTCTTTGACCGCGAACAGCTGGGAAAGGTCCGCGCGAACATCTTGTCGCCGACCGTCGGTCATCACCGCCACGAACTGTCCCGTGCGCTCGCCAGTGAGGATGACACCGTCGGGTGCGACCGCAAGATCCCACGGATGGTCGAGGCCAGATGCGACCTGCGACACCGTCAACGGCGGAGCGGCGTCGGCCTGCCCGGCCGTGCACATCCCGGCGACGAGAGTTCCGACGGTCCCGGCGATGATCGCAACGCGGGTCAGGAGGGGGCGTGCTCGTCGGCCGGTCACCGGATCACCGTAACCCGGGAGCTCGCCGCCGCGCCGCATAACGCACGCCCGATCCGAGGTTCCTCCCCCGGGTATCGCTTCTTCCCCCAGCTGCCACCGGCGGAAGTAGCGATACCCGGGGGAAGGACTGCGACGCGCGGGCTAACCTACCGGCCCGGCAGGTATTTCAGCGCGCGCACGGCGTACGGCGTGACGGCGCGGTAGATGCCCTTCGGGATGCCGGGCGCGCGGTCGATGCCGACGAAGCGCTGCTCGGCGACGGTCTGCGGCTCGGTGTACTTGAGGATGCCCTCCTCGCCGTGGCGTCGGCCGACACCCGAGATGCCCATGCCGCCCATTGGTGCGGCGGTGGAACCCCACGCCGCGGCGTAGCCCTCGTTGATGTTGACCGTGCCGGCCCGCAACTGGTCGGCAATCGCGTTGGCTTCGGCGCTGCTACCGGCGAAGACGCACGCGTTGAGTCCGTACTGCGTCGCATTGGCGAGTTTGACGGCTTCGTCCGCGGAGTCGACCGGATAGATCGAGACGACCGGACCGAAGGTCTCCTCAGCGAAGCAGGTCATCTCGTCGGAGACACCGGTGAGCACCGTGGGCTCGAAGAAGAACGGGCCGAGGTCGGCGCGACGTCGCCCGCCGGCGACCACCGTGGCGCCCTTCTCAACCGCATCGCGCACGTGGGCCTCGGCGGTGTCGACCTGCGCCGCCGACGCGAGTGATCCCATGTCGGCGGAGAAGTCATAGGTGGCGTCGAGCTTCATCGCCGACACATACGCCGCGAACTTGGTGGTGAATTCGTCGGCGATCTCTTTGTCGACGTACAGGCGTTCGATGGAGATGCACAGCTGACCCGAGTTCGAGTAGCAGGCGCGCGCCGCCCCTTCGACGGCCTTGTCGATGTCGGCGTCGGCGGTCACGATCATCGGGTTCTTGCCGCCGAGCTCGGCAGAGAAGCCGATCAGTCGGCGCCCGGCCTGCTCGGCCAGCGAGGCGCCCGTCGCCGACGATCCGGTGAACATGACGTAGTCGGTGGTGGCCACGATCGCCTGCCCCACCACGCTGCCCGGCCCGGGTACCACGGCAAACAGCTCACGCGGTAGACCTGCCTGATACAGCAGGTCGGCGACGGCCAACGCACAGTACGGCGTCTGGCTGTCCGGTTTGATGACCACACCGTTGCCCGCGATCAACGCGGCGACCGCATCGGAGACCGCCAGGGTGAGCGGGTAGTTCCACGGGCTGATGACGCCGACGATGCCCTTGGGCTGATAGCGCACCCGCACACTGGTTGCACCTGGCAGCATCCCCTTGACCTTGCGCTCGGCCAGCGTCTTGGGTCCGGTGGTGGCGTAATGCCGCGCGGTCAGCGCGACGTCCATCACCTCTTCCTGCGCGTAGATGCGCGCCTTGCCGGTTTCGGCTTGCGCGATGTCCATCAGCTCGGCGGCGTTGCGGTACACCAGATCGGAGAAGCGGTTGAGTACCTCGGCACGCTGCTGCGGCGTCTGGGTGGCCCACCCCTGCTGCGCACTGCGCGCACGGGCGACCGCGGTCTCCAGGTCGTCGGCAGTACCGACGGGGATGGTCGCCATCTCGGCGCCACTGAACGCCTCCAGCACCGGTCGGGTAGGGCGGGCGCCGGCGTCGTCGATCGCGACGAGCTCGGCCAATCGCCGGAAGTAGTCGGGGGTGGGCTTCGGCATGGCGGGTCCCTCAGCTCTCGGTGGTCTCGGACTCGGCGGTCTCGGCAGGCTCGGCGCTCTCGACGATGACGATCCCGTCGTCGTCGGAGTAGACGATGTCGCCGGGGTGGAAGGTCTCGCCACCGATGGACAGCGCGATGTCGCGCTCACCAACTCCGGTTTTGGTGGACTTGCGCGGGTTGGTGCCCAGCGCTTTGACCCCGATCTCCATCTCGCCGATCGCCTTGGCGTCGCGGATCGCTCCATTGACGATGATCCCGACCCAACCGTTGGAGCGGCCGAGTTCGGCGATGATGTCGCCGACGAGCGCGGTGTGCACGGATTCGGCGCCGTCGATGACGAGCACGCCGCCCGGGTTCGACTCACCCAGGATCGACTTGAGCAGCGCGTTGTCCTGGAAGCACTTGACCGTGGTCACCCGGCCGACGAACTCACGGTTGCCGCCGTACTGGGTGAACTGGGTGTCGCAGCTGCGCACGAGGTCGCCGATCTCGTCCACGAGGTCGGCGGTCGGCGTGAAGGTCAGTTCGGTCATGGCCACCAGTTTAGGCAGCCATGCAATTAGGTGTGACGGACAGCCACAGTTACCGCAACCCGGCCGCGGTGCGCGCGCTCGCGCGGTAGCGTCGGCGCACGTGTGCACTGGCGGCGATTCCGCTGCTACCCACCCGCCATCCGACCGATGATCGCGGCGACCTCGTCGGGACGTTGGGAGACGACGAAATGCCGGGCAGGGCTGATGACGTCGACGTGCGCCTCGACGCCCGCGGCGGTGATCAGCGTCTGGGCATAGCGCCGTTGTTTCCACTCCCAGAAGTGCCGCCACCCGGGCATCCGAGGCGACGCGACCACCACGTCGATCGGTACGTCCGGCAACTGATGAGTGCGGCGCAGGTCGCGGAGATCACGATCCATCGTGGCGAAGACGGCATTCTCCGCCAGCAACGCCGTCATGAACCGCGGCTGCCCGAAAACCCGGCCGGCCCACCGCCGCTGGTCGTCGGTGAATCCCTCCGGCGGAGGTGGCACGACCAGGGTCCAGACACCTGCGCTGGGCCACCGATGGACACCCATCGCCGCGGTCACCGATTGCGCCACCCGTACGGCTCGGTGGGCAGCCCGCACGCCCCACCTCGCTGGCACCACCCGCCACGGCGCCAGGACGAACGACCCGTCCACCATCACGAGTCCGGCCGAACGCTCCGGATACACCCGCCCGAACGCTTCGACGTACAGCGATGCCAGCGAGTGACCGACGATCAGGACCGGCCCGCCGACGCCTACCGCGTCGAGCACCATCCGCATCCGGTCGACCTCGTCGAGCAGACCCGGCATCTCGTCCGGCGGCCGCGGACTCGACAGGCCGTAGCCCGGGCGGTCGTATCGGATCACTCGAAAGCCCTGTCGGAGCAACCGCACCGTCAACGCATCGAGGTCGAACCAATTGCTGCCCAATGCGGCCATCAGCAGAACCGACAGGCCCTCGCCCTCGTCGATCACATGAAGTCGATGGCCTCCGACGGGGATGACGATCCCCGCGCGGTCGCCACCATCCGGGCCGTCGGGCATCGGTGTCAGTAGCCCTGCGGCTTGGCCAACGGGAACGCCAACGATTCCCGAATCGACTGGCCGGTGATGAGCATGACCACACGATCCACGCCGACACCGAGGCCACCGGTCGGCGGCATCGCGTACTCGAGGGCCTGCAGAAAGTCCTCGTCGAGTTCCATCGCCTCCGGATCGCCACCCGCGGCGAGCACCGACTGCGCGGTCAACCGACTGCGTTGCTCGACGGGATCGGTGAGCTCGGTGTAGGCGGTACCCAATTCGACACCCCACGCCACCAGGTCCCAGCGTTCGGCGACACCCGGGATCGTCCGGTGGGCTCGCGTCAGCGGCGACGTCGATGTCGGGAAGTCGGTGTAGAAGGTCGGGAAGGTGGTCCGATCTTCGCCGAGATGCTCGTAGAGCTCCAGCACCACCTGGCCAGCGTCCCAGTCGGGCCGATAGGCGATGTCGAGGCGATCGCAGATCGCCCGCAGCGTCTCCACCGTTGTCTCGGGTGTCACCTCCTCACCCGCACCGTCGGAGACCACCTCGTGCACGGTGCGCACCGGCCACTGCCCGGAGATGTCGACGCGTTCTTCGTTACCGTCGTCGTCGCGGCGCACGATCACCGGTTCACCGTAGGCGGCGGTCGCGGCGTGCTGGATCATCTCGCGGGTGAGGTCGAGCATCTTGCGGTAATCGCTGTGTGCCTCATAGGCTTCCAGGCTGGTGAACTCCGGATTGTGACTGAAGTCGACACCCTCGTTGCGGAAGTTGCGGCCGATCTCGAACACCTTCTCCACCCCACCCACACAGAGCCGCTTCAGGTACAGCTCCGGTGCGATCCGCAGGTACAGGTCGAGGTCATAGGCATTGATGTGCGTCTGGAACGGTGTCGCGTTGGCCCCGCCGTGGATCTGCTGCAGGATCGGTGTCTCCACCTCGAGATAGCCACGCGCCGCGAGGAAGTCGCGCATCGACTTCACCACCACGCTGCGGGTGTTCAACAACTCGCGGCTGCGCGAATTGATGGCGAGATCCACGTAGCGTTGCCGCACGCGCGCCTCTGGATCGGTGAGGCCGCTCCACTTGTCGGGCAACGGCCGCAGGCACTTGCCGTTGAACCGCCACGCGTCGATGAGGATCGACAGTTCACCGGACCGGCTCCGGCCCACCACACCGCGGGCCTCGATCAGATCACCGAGGTCGACGTCGGAGCCGAAGTCCGGCGTGCCCGGAATCACCGCGTTCGCCTCGACCAGCAGCTGCACCTGCCCGGACCAGTCGTGCACGTCGGCGAAGGCCACCTTGCCGAAGTCACGCAGTCGGGTGACACGTCCGGCGATGGTCACCGTGGTGCCTTCCGGTGCCGCGACGGCCTGCGCGATGGTGTGCGTCGGTGCATCGGCGGGTGGGTACGGATCAAACCCCCGCTCGGTCAACCGATCCAACTTGGCCAGGCGCACCCGCACCTGTTCGGGCCGATGTACCTCGATCGCACCCACGACGGACTCATCGGCCAATTCGGCGATCAGCTCGTCGAGGTCGACACCGGCGGGAATGGCCGAGCGGCCCTCGGTGTAGTGCCGCGCACGACCGAATCGCGGCAGCCGGACGAAACCCTCGGTGACGATCGCGGCGAGCGCAACCCGCGGCATCATTCGGTTGTCCTCGTAGCACAGAAAGCGTGGCCGCCATTCCGGCCGGTACTTCGCATTGGACTTGTACAGCGACTCCATCTGGAAGAACTTCGAGCCGAACATAAGCACCGAGTAGGTCGCGCGCATCACCGGGCCGGCCCCGATGTCGGCGCCGTGTTCGAAGAACGCGCGGAAGGCCGCGAAGTTGAGGGAGATCTCGGTGACGCCGTACTGCTCGGACTCGCGGGCGAGTTCGGTCACCATCGTCTCGACGAGACCGTTGACCGCACCACGGTCGCGGCGCATCACATCCAGCGAGACGCCGGTGCGGCCCCACGGCACGAAGGACAACATGCCGACCACCTTCTCGTGGTCGGTGCCGGCGTTCTCCACGGCTTCGACGAGCAGACAGTCCCCGTCGAGCGGATCGCCGAGTCGGCCCAACGCCATCGCGAATCCGCGTTCCTCGTCGGTGTCGCGCCAGGCATCGGCCCGCGCGATCATCTGCGCCATCTCCGACGGCTTCCCGTCGTTCGAGTCTGTGGAGATCTCGGCGTGCCGGCGGATGCGAATGGTGATTCCGGCCCGTTTGGTACGTGTGACCGCTTGGCGGACCGCTTTCATCGCCGGCCCGTTGATGCTGAAGCCACGGGTCGGGATGATCGCCTCGTCGCCGATGTTCAGCGACCCGAATCCGGCGGCGTCGTAGGCGGCAGCCCCGCGGCTGCTGGTTCCCATCGCGGCCGGATGCCACCCGTAGCGCTCACACAGCGCGAGGAACTCGGCGATGGCCTCGCCCCACGAATCGGGGTCGCCGATGGGGTCTCCACCGGCCAACCCCACGCCCACCTCCACCCGGTAGGTGACCGCCGCGCGGCCGTTCGGCGCGAACACCACCGCCTTGTCGCGGCGGGTGGAGAAGTAGGCGAGCGAGTCATCGTCATTGAAGGCGGCGATCTGGGCGCGGATCAGTCGCTCGTCGTCGGCGGTGATCAGTGATTTCAGCCTGACCGAGCGGAACAAAACCATCGCCGCGGCGATCAGCGCGAGCGCACCGAACAGGCCCAGCAGTCCGTTCACCGGCGCCAGCGCGTGCCGGCCTTCGAATGCGGGTTCCTGATCAACCGAGCCGAAGGCGACCACCCGATTGATCGCGTACGGCAGCCGGTCAGCGCGGGTCAGGGTGTGCGGGAAGATCCACACCAGCGCCCAGCCGAGCAGACTGCCGATGACGAGTCCGGCCACCAGCACACCGAGCGCCCGCAGCAACGCGCCCCGACGCACGCGGGTGTAGAACTGCCGATAGGTGAGGATCAGATAGGCCAGTGCGGCCAGATCCACGATGATGCCGATCCAGAGGTTGATCCGGTCGGTACCGGTCACCGACAGATCGTCGGCGAGAGCGGGCACCAGATAGATCGCGTTGCCCACCGCGTACAGCGTCAGATACACCACGCAGATCCACCAGGCGATCCGCTTGCGCATGGACAGGGCGAACGCCATCAGCCCCAGCACGAATGCCCACGCGAAACTGGTGTCCGGCAGGGTGATGACGAAGGTGTCGAGATAGTCGCGCGGCACGTGGATGAGCCGGCGGAACCACGGGAACAGGCTCGACAGCAAGGAGACGGCGGCCATGATGCCCAGCACCGTCCCGGCGATGCGTGGCGCAGCTTGGCCGAAGCCCCGCGGTGAACGGATGCGCTCGAGCAGATCTCGCGACCGCCGCTCGGCGGCCGATGGCTCGTGTACGGGTTCGGCGACGACCTCGTCCGGCGCCGGAGTCCGCGGGATGTCCAACGTCATGGCTAAACGTTACGGGGCGGGCTCGCCCATCTGGCCGAGGTTGGGCAATATGTGGACCGTGGACGGATCCGATATCGACGAGGTGCCCATCCGCGACGAGTCGATCCGGTTGGGCCAGTTTCTGAAGTTGGCCAACCTCATCGACTCGGGCGCCGAGGCGAAAGAAGTGATCGCCGACGGCGACGTGTCGGTCAACGGCGAGGTAGAGACGCGGCGTGGGCGTCAGCTCACGCGCGGTGACGTGGTGGAACTCGGTGGCCAGATCTGCCGGGTGACCCGCGTCTGACAGAGGTGTCCGTCAGGCCTGCAGACGGCGCAGTTCGGCCGGGGTGATCAGGCGTTCCGCCTCGGCGGGAAACGAACGAGCGGATCGCGCACGGCCGAATCGACCGGTGATCGAACTCAGCCTGGCATGGCGGCGTGGACCGGAGGATGTATTGGACAACCTCATGACCAATCACTTCCCTGCTTTACTACCGTGGACTCGCTCTTCATGGTGTCGAACTCGGCTTACTTTAGTCGGTCGACGGGCTCGGCCCAAGCGATATAGCGCGTTCAACAGACGTTGTCTTCGCCACACTCAGACCCTGCCGCCGGGCCGTCAAAGTAAAGCCGTTGCTGTCTGTACGTCGATCATCGCATCGGAATCGTTACGAATTCGGTAGCGACAGGCGAAAATCTGTGAGCAGAAACACAGCTGGGTATGACCGGCGGACGAGCCAGACCATCTCATACCCGGATCACGCCAGTCGGGCGAGATGGTTGTGTGCCCACTGGACTGCCGTCACACCCGGCCGGACCTGAAATGTGGCGTAGTTGCTGTGCGCACCCGACTGCAGGAAGCGATTGAACGAGGTGATCTGCTCGCGGGCCCGCGCATTGCTGAGTTCCTCGACGATCTTTCCGGGCCCGCCCAGGGTGAGGAGTTCGGTGATGATCGCCCCGGCTTCTGCCTGGTACTGCCCGATCTGGCTCGGCGTGGGGTCGCTGGTCTCCGCGAGGTAGCCGACGATGCGGGTGAGGAAGTAATCCTGCGGCACGTTGCAGTAGAGGTCGCCGGGCTCGCAGATGGTGAATGCACGCGGCGACACCCACCCCATGCCGTCCAGCCGCGGTCCCCCGCTGCCCTCCCCGCGCAGGGGCGGGCCGACGAGGTTGTCGCGTGCAGATCTGCGCGGATCGGAGATCAGCACCACACCCGCGACTGCGCTGGGGCGGATCGCCGCGCGCCCGGTGCCGACCTCGGAGGCGAAGTCGCCGGCAGCGTCGGCGCCCTGGCTGTAGCCGACAACCGCAATGCGGGTGCGCGGGCAGCGGTTGAGCATGGTCCGCGCCAAGCCGGTGGTGTTGGCGACGGCCTGTGCCTTCGACTTGCCGTACACCGCCTTCTCCCAGGGGAATGCCGTGGCGTCGTAGCCGACGAACTGCACGGCGATCTCGGCACCGAGGCCCGCGGTGACATCCCCCAGAATCCCGGGGTTCGTGCCGTCGGCCCAGGTACCCGGTATCGCCAGCACGTAGAGCTTCGGGCAGCCTTGCGGTGCGCCGGCCGCCGGAGCCGTGATGGCCACGGTGGCGCCGATCGCCGACACGGCTGTGGTCAACCAGATCATCAACGCGCGCAACCGCATCGTCGTCCCTCCCTCACCCGCCCGGTGCCGCCGGAACCGGGGCCCTGCAACCCGAATCTCGCGGGCCCGAGTCTACTGACCCATCCGCGGTCTCGGGTCGCGCCGAATACTCCTACGACAACCCCCACCGACGCCGCGCGTCGATCGCGCAACAAGGAGTGACCATGGTCGATGTCTCCCGCACCTTCACCGTGCCGCGTCCCCGCGACGAGGTCGTCGCCTACCTGCGCGACTTCGCCAACGCCGTCGAATGGGACCCGGGCACCCAGACGTGTGAGCAGATCGGCACGGACCCGGTCAGCGAGGGCACCCGCTGGCACAACGAGAGCAAGTTGTTCGGTATGTCGACGACGCTGACCTACGAATTGACCGCGGATGCACCCGATCACCTCGTGTTCACCGGCCGCAACAAGACCGCGACATCGGTCGACGACCTGAGCTTCCGCGCCGAGAACGCCACCTCGACGGTCATCACCTATCGGGCGCATGTGGAGTTCAACGGCCTGGCCCGCCTCGCCGACCCGATCGCGCAACTCGCCTTCCAGCGACTCGCCGACACCGTGCCGACTCAGATGACCAGAGTGCTGGCCTCGCGCTGATCCCGCGTCGCGACCGGAAGTTCTCAGACGGGCAGCGGTGCGTTCAGCACCGCCTTGGCCAGTAGTTGTGCATGGCCAGGCAGGGCCGGTCCACGTAGGTTGTCCACGCGTACCACACCGTTGATCACTGCCAACGCCAGTTCCACCAGGGCGTGGGCTTCGTCGGACCGCAGTTCGGGCCGGCACGCCTGCACCAGCCGGCGCCACTCGCCGACGTAGTCCTGGTAGGCCCGCGCCAATGCCAGTAGGGCCTCGTCGTCGAGGGCTACGGAGTGCGAAAGGCTGACCGCGATGAGATCCCAGTGTGCCTGCGCGAAACGCGCGTAACAGGCCAGCAGGTCGTCGAGCGCCTGGGCGGCGTCCACGCTGCGCGACAACACCTGTCCCAGCTCCAGCCACATCGCCGCGACGGCGCGGTCGAGGCCGCATGCCAGGAGTTCACGCTTGCTGCTGAAGTGATTGTAGACACTCGGGCCGGCGATGCCGACGACGTCGCCGATGTCATCGAGGCTGACGTTGCTGTACCCGTGCACCGCGAACATGGTGATGGCCGCGTTCAACACGGCCTCGCGGCGTGCGACGGGCAGCAGTCCGGAGCCCGGATCCATCGGCACCGGCAGGTCGGTGACCCGAGGCGCCATGTCGGGTGACGAGTCAGGCCGACGCGCGCATTCCACCGCGGCGCGCACTGCCGCAGACAACACGCGGTCCCGGTCGCCGGGCGGCACCGGTAGCGGCCGATGTCCCGGCCAATTCACCATGGCCAGGATCGACCATGCGGCGGCGTCGGCAGGGACCGCATCCGGCGGCGCGTCCTTCGCGATGGCGGCGGCAATCGTCTCGGACACCTCAACGATGCGCACCCGCAGCTCGCTTCGTGCCACGGGGCCGACGTGGCCCTTGTCGCGGCTCCAGAGCGCGTCGAGGGTTTGGGATTGAGCCGCGATACCGACCACGTTGCGCGCGACCTCGAACGGGTCATCGACGCCACGTACCGCCTCCTCGTAACGACTCAAGGCCTGGTCGAACGCGGCGAGCAGGAGTTCCTGTTTGTTGCGATAGTGCCGGTACAGCGCGCTGGGCCCGATACCGACTCCCGCAGCGATGTCGCTCATCGCGACCGCGGCGTACCCCGAGGCGCGGAAGAGTTCTGCCGCCTTGATGAGGATTCGTTGCTTGCGGTCCTTGGGCCTGGTGCGTCGATCCACCACCGCATCCGCGGGCAGAGTGGTCATGGCAATCCTGTCGGTCGTGCAGGTGCCCCCAGCGGTGGGGACATCTAACCACCTTGCCATCAGTTCACCACATCAGGAGCGGCCCAGGGCGCGGTGTCGTCAAATTGTCGACTGCGGCGTCGGATGGCGCTTCAGTGTAAAGCCGCACAATCGAGAAGTGCCGCGGATGGATACCCATCCGCGGCACTTCTCATGCGTCTGAGCTCAGCGCTGCGCCACCTGGGTGGGCACGATCGGCGCCGGCAGGTCCGAGCGGCCGGCCAGGTAGGCGTCGGCTGCCGCGGCCGCCGAGCGCCCTTCGGCGATCGCCCACACGATCAGCGACTGGCCACGCCCGGCGTCACCGGCCACGAAGACTCCGTCCTGCCCGATGGCCGCGAAATCGTCGTCGCGCTTGATGTTGCCGCGCTGGTCGTATTCGACGCCCATCTTGTCGAGCAGGTCGCCGCGTTCGGGCCCGACAAAGCCCATCGCGAACAGCACCAGGTCGCATTCCAGCTCGAACTCGCTGCCCTCGACCTTCTCGAAGCGACCGTCGCGCATGACGACCTCGTGGGCCTTGAGGGCGGTGACCTTGCCGTCGCTGCCGATGAACTCCTCGGTGTTGACCGAGTAGACGCGCTCGCCGCCCTCCTCGTGCGCCGACGACACGCGGTACATCAGCGGGTAGGTCGGCCACGGCGTGGACTCGGCACGCTCGATCGGCGGCTTGGGCATGATCTCGAACTGGTGCACGATCTCGGCGCCTTGGCGCAGCGAGGTACCCAGGCAGTCGGCGCCGGTGTCGCCGCCGCCGATGATGACGACCTTCTTGCCCTTGGCGGAGATCTGGCCCTCGACGGTGTCGCCGAGCTGCACCCGGTTGGCCTGCGGGAGGAACTCCATCGCCTGATGGATGCCGTCGAGTTCGCGGCCCGGGATCGGCAGATCACGGCCGATGGTGGAGCCGTTGGCCAGGATCACCGCGTCGAAGTCGGCGCGCAACTGCTCGACGGTGACGTCGACGCCCACGTTCACACCGGTTTTGAAGACGGTGCCCTCTGCCTCCATCTGCGCCAGCCGGCGATCGATGTGGCGCTTTTCCATCTTGAACTCGGGGATGCCGTAGCGCAGCAGCCCGCCGATGCGATCGGCCCGCTCGAACAGTGTGACGTCGTGTCCGGCGCGGGTCATCTGCTGGGCGGCGGCGAGTCCGGCCGGGCCGGAGCCGATGACGGCAACCGACTTGCCGGTCTTCTCCGTCGGCAGCACCGGGGCGACCCAACCGTTCTCGAAGGCGTTGTCGATGAGCTCGACCTCCACCTGCTTGATGGTCACGGCGGGCTGGTTGATACCCAGCACGCACGACGCCTCACACGGCGCCGGGCACAGCCGCCCGGTGAACTCCGGGAAGTTGTTGGTCGCGTGCAGCCGCTCGATTCCGTCGCGCCACCGGTCGTTGTAGACCAGGTCGTTCCACTCGGGAATCAGGTTCCCCAGCGGGCAGCCGTTGTGGCAGAAGGGTATACCGCAGTCCATGCAGCGGCTTGCCTGCGTCTGCAGTTCCTTCTTGTCGAAGTCGGTGTATACCTCTTTCCAGTCCAGCAGTCGCAGCTCGACCGGCCGCCGGTCGGGCAACTCCCGCTCGGTGTGCTTGAGAAATCCTCTGGGGTCAGCCACGTGCGGCCTCCATGATCGCTTCGTTCACGTCTCGTCCGGATCGCTCGGCGTTCTCGATCGCGAGCAACACCTTCTTGTAATCGCGCGGCATCACCTTGGAGAACTTGTCCTTGTTGTTCTCCCAATCGGCGAGTACCGCGGCTGCGACGGGTGAATCGGTCTCGGCGCGGTGCTCTTCGACGATGCCGTACAGGAAAGCGATGTCCTCGTCGTCGAGCTCCTCGAGGTCGACGAGTTCGGTGTTCAGGTTGTCGCCGAGCTTGCCGTACGGGTCGTATACGTAGGCGATGCCGCCCGACATGCCGGCGGCGAAGTTGCGGCCGGTGTCACCGAGGACCACCACGCGCCCGCCGGTCATGTACTCGCAGCCGTGGTCGCCGACACCCTCGACGATCGCGGTCGCACCGGAGTTACGAACGCAGAAGCGTTCGCCGACTACACCGCGCAAGAAGATCTTGCCGCCGGTGGCGCCGAATCCGATGACGTTGCCGGCGATGATGTTGTTCTCGGCGACAAATCCTTCCGGTGCATTGCGGGCCGGACGGACCACCAGTCGCCCACCGGACAGGCCCTTGCCGACGAAGTCGTTGGCGTCACCCTCGAGTCGCAGCGTGATGCCCTTGGGCACGAACGCACCGAAGCTGTTGCCGGCCGATCCGGTGAAGTCGATCATGATGGTGCCGTCCGGAAGACCATGCGCGCCATAGGCCTTGGTGACCTCGTGGCCGAGCATGGTGCCGACGGTCCGGTTGACGTTGGTGATCTTGGAGCTGAACGAGACCCGGGTGCCGCTGTCGATGGCTTCCCGGCTCTGTGCGATCAGTTGCTGGTCGAGTGCCTTGTCCAGCGAATGATCCTGCACACCCGAGCAGTAGAGGTCCTGGTTCATGAACGGGGACTCGGGCATCGCGAGCACCGACGACAGATCGAGCTTGCCGGCCTTCGCCGAGCCCCAGTGCGACAGCGCCTTGGTGGTGTCGAGCGCCTCGACGTGTCCGACCGCTTCCTGCAGGGTGCGGAAGCCCAGACGTGCCAGCAGTTCCCGCACCTCCTCGGCGATGAACATGAAGAAGTTCTCCACGAACTCCGGTTTGCCGGTGAACCGTTCACGCAGCAACGGATTCTGCGTCGCCACACCCACCGGGCAGGTGTCGAGGTGGCACACGCGCATCATGATGCAGCCCGACACCACCAGCGGTGCGGTGGCGAAGCCGTACTCCTCGGCACCGAGCAGTGCGGCCACCACCACGTCGCGGCCGGTCTTGAGCTGACCGTCCACCTGGACGACGATGCGGTCACGAAGTCCGTTGAGCAGCAACGTCTGCTGGGTCTCGGCCAGACCGATCTCCCAGGGGGCGCCGGCATGCTTCATCGACGTCAGCGGGGTCGCGCCGGTGCCGCCGTCGTGGCCCGAGATGAGCACCACGTCGGCGTGCGCCTTGGACACGCCCGCGGCGACGGTGCCCACACCCACCTCGGAGACCAGTTTCACGTGAATCCGGGCCTGCGGGTTGGCGTTCTTCAAGTCGTGGATCAGCTGTGCGAGATCCTCGATCGAGTAGATGTCGTGATGCGGCGGCGGCGAGATGAGGCCGACGCCCGGCGTGGAGCCGCGCACCTCGGCGACCCACGGGTACACCTTGTGCGGCGGGAGCTGTCCGCCCTCGCCGGGCTTGGCGCCCTGGGCCATCTTGATCTGGATGTCGGTGCAGTTGGTCAGATAGTGCGAGGTGACCCCGAATCGGCCCGACGCGACCTGCTTGATCGCGCTGCGTCGCCAGTCGCCGTTCTCATCGTGGTGGAAGCGGCGCGGATCCTCGCCGCCCTCGCCCGAGTTGGACCGCCCCCGCAGGCGGTTCATCGCGATGGCGAGGGTCTCGTGCGCCTCGGCCGAGATGGAGCCGAAGCTCATCGCGCCGGTGGAGAAGCGCTTGACTATCTCGCTGGCCGGTTCGACCTTGTCGATCGGGATCGGGTCGCGGTCACCGAAGTTGAAGTCGAACAGGCCGCGCAGCGAGGCCATCTTCGACGACTGGTCGTCGACGAGCTTGGTGTACTCCTTGAACACCTTGTACTGACCGGTGCGGGTGGAGTGCTGCAACTTGAACACCGTGTCCGGGTTGAACAGGTGATACTCGCCTTCGCGGCGCCACTGGTATTCGCCGCCGACCTCGAGTTCGCGGTGAGCTCGCTCGCTGGGCCGGTCGGTGAAGGCCAGCCGGTGGCGGGTGGCCACATCGTCGGCGATCTCGTCGAGGCCGATGCCGCCGAGTTGGCTGTTGAGTCCGGTGAAGAACTCGTCGACGGTCTCCTGCGAGAGGCCGATGACCTGGAACAGCTGGGCACCGGTGTAGGAGGCCAGGGTGGAGATGCCCATCTTGGACATCACCTTGAGAACACCCTTGCCGCCGGCCTTGATGTAGTTCTTCTTGGCGGTGGCGAAGTCGATGTCGCCGAGTACGCCCCGCTCGACCATGTCCTCGATGGACTCGAAGGCCATGTACGGGTTGACCGCGGCGGCACCGAAGCCGACCAGCGCGGCGATGTGGTGGACCTCGCGGCAGTCACCGGACTCGACCACCAGCCCGACCTGGGTGCGCTTGCGCTCGCGCACCAGGTGATGGTGCACGGCCGAGGTCAGCAGCAGCGACGGGATCGGGGCGAGCTTCTCGTCGGACTCCCGATCCGACAGCACGATGATCGACACGCCGTCTTCGATGGCGGCGCTGACTTTGGTGCGGATCTCGTCGAGGGCACGGCGCAGGCCTGCACCACCCTCGGAGACCTCGTAGAGGCCGTGGATGTGTGCGCTGCGGAAGTCCGGCAGGTCGCCGTTGTCGCCGACGTTGACCAGTTTGGCCAGGGTGTCGTTGTCGAGCACCGGTTCGGGCAGCACGATCTGCCGGCAGGACTCCGGTCCCGGGTGCAACAGGTCGGCCTCACGGCCGATGGTGCCGCCGACGCTGGTGACGACCTCCTCGCGGATGGCGTCCAGCGGCGGGTTGGTGACCTGGGCGAACATCTGCTGGAAGTAGTCGAACAGCATGCGCGGACGGGCCGAGAGCACCGCGATCGGGGTGTCGGTACCCATCGAGCCGATCGCCTCGGCACCGGTCTTGGCCATCGGCGCCACCAGCAGGTTGAGTTCCTCGGTGGTGTAGCCGAAGACCTGCTGGCGCAGGGCGACGCGCTCGTGCGCCATGTGCACGTGCGGGAGTGCCGCGACGTCGTCGATGTGCACGAGGCCCTGGTCGAGCCACTCCTGGTAGGGGTGCTCGGCGGCGAGTTCGTCCTTGATCTCCTCGTCGTCGACGATGCGGCCGGCGGCAGTGTCCACCAGGAACATGCGGCCCGGCTGCAGGCGCATCTTCTGCACCACGTCGGCGTGATCGATGTCGAGGACGCCGACCTCCGACGCCATCACCACGAGGCCGTCCTTGGTGACCCAGATGCGGCTCGGCCGCAGACCGTTGCGGTCGAGCACGGCGCCGACGACAGTGCCGTCGGTGAAGCACACCGACGCCGGTCCGTCCCAGGGCTCCATGAGCGCCGAGTGGTACTCGTAGAACGCACGGTGCGCCGGCTTCATCGACTCGTGCCGCTCCCAGGCCTCCGGGATCATCATCAGCACGGCATGCGGCAGGCTGCGGCCACCGAGGTGCAGCAGTTCGAGCACCTCGTCGAACCGCGCGGTATCCGAGGCACCCGGGGTGCAGGTCGGGAAGATCTTGTCGGCCACATCCGAATCGCCGAATGCACCCGCGTCGATCAGCGCCTCGCGCGCCCGCATCCAGTTCTCGTTGCCGGTGACGGTGTTGATCTCGCCGTTGTGGGCGACGCGCCGGAACGGATGCGCCAGCGGCCAGGACGGGAAGGTGTTGGTGGAGAATCGCGAGTGCACGAGTCCGAGCGCGCTCTCGACACGCGAGTCCTGCAGGTCCAGGTAGAACTCACGCAGCTGCGGCGTGGTCAGCATGCCCTTGTAGACGAAGGTCTGACCCGACAGGCTGGGGAAGTAGACGGTCTCACGGCCCGGGCCGTCCGCGCCGGCACCCTTGGTGCCCAGCTCGGCTTGCACCCGCTTGCGCACGACGAACGCGCGGCGCTCCAGGTCCATACCCTCGGCGCCGGCGATGAACACCTGCCGGAACGTCGGCATCGCGTCGCGCGCGAGCGCACCCAGCGAGTTCTCGTTGGTGGGCACCTCGCGCCAGCCGAGCAGGGTCAGCCCCTCGGCCTCGACGATCTTCTCGACGCCCTCGGTGGCGACGCGGGCGTCCTCGGAGCCCTGCGGCAGGAAGGCGATGCCGGTGGCATACGAGCCCTCTGCGGGCAGTTCGAAGTCGACGGTTTCCCGCAGGAAGCGGTCGGGAACCTGGATCATGATGCCGGCGCCGTCGCCGGTGTTCGGCTCGGCACCCGCCGCACCGCGATGTTCCAGGTTCACCAATGCGGTGATGGCCTTGTCGACGATGTCGCGGCTGCGACGGCCGTGCATGTCGACGACGAATGCGACACCGCAGGAGTCGTGCTCGTTGACCGGGTCATAGAGCCCGATGGGGCCCGGAGCATGCTTCATAAGTTCGCCTCACTGTGTGCGCGACGCTGCGCACGCATTCACCCTCGTGTCCATTGACGGACACTGTGACGTCTGTCCATGTCGACGCCGCCACCGGCCTGGCGATGCCTCCCGAATCGTTGGGCTGACCTGGGAGGTCCGTGGGCCACGTGGCGGTGTCCGTGTCAGCCCCATTGCTGACGGCGCACCCGGGTCGAGTCGTTCTCCCCGGCACCACCCTGCTTACGCGAAAGCATTGTCAGCCATTTTCTCACGGCGGGTACCCAGTATCGAAATCCGGATAGCACAATCGTGATGATTGCGCAGCGTATGAGCCTGAAATGGCCCTCGGAAACTGCTCACAGGGTTAGCGTCGAGTTGTGAGTGTACGGACAACCGATCAGCAATGGCGCCCGAGAGGTGCGGGCTCGCTCCGCTCCCGGGCCGTCAACGGCTATCTGGCCCGCGTGGCCCACCCTCTGATGGTGGCCGGGATGGGGCGCTCCGGCCCATCCCCGCGACTGATCTCGGCGATGCGCCCCGGTGTCAACCGGACCCTGGTGGCGATGTCTCCGGTCCCGGCCGGCACCCGGGCCGAGCGTGTGCACCAGTTCGTCTCCAGCGGCCAGGTGCGCGGCGAGTGGGTCGGCGCCCACGGCGGCCCGGCGCGACCGGACCGACCCGCCGAGACACGGATTCTCTACTACCTGCACGGCAGCGGGTACGTCGTCTGTTCGGCGCGCACTCACCGTGGGTTGGTCGCCCGACTCTCGCGGCAGACCGGGTTGTCGGCGTTCAGCCTGGACTACCGCCTCGGTCCCGAGTATCGGTTCCCGAGTGCCGGCGACGACGCGATCCGCGGGTACCACTGGCTGCTCGCCCAGGGCTACCGGCCAGAGCAGATCGTCGTCGGCGGCGACTCGGCGGGAGGTCATTTGGCGCTCGACCTGCTCGCCGACAACCATCGGCGGGGTGTCGGCCAACCTCGCGGGCTGGTGTTGTTCTCCCCTCTCTACGACCCCACCTTCGACCTGGCGGTTGCCAACCAATTGCGGGGCACCCGCGATCCCGTCATCGATGCCGTTTCGGCCCAACGTATCCTGCAGCTGTACACAGGTTCGGCCACGCCGGATCATCCACGGATGCGCATCAGTCTCGATGAGGCGATGACGTTGCCGCCCACGCTGATCCAGGTCGGTGGGCTCGAGGTGATGGGCGACGATGCGCGCGCCATCGCACGGGTCATGCGAGCGGCGGGCGCCGATGTGCGACTGCAGGAATGGCCCGGGCAAGGGCACGTGTTCCAGATGTTCCCTCGCCTGGCTCCCGAATCCCGCATGGCATTGCGCGAGGCGGGCGATTTTCTGCGTGACGCGTTCGGTTCGTCGGTACCGTTCAGCACTCCACCACGCTGAGCGGCACGTGAATCGCCAGCCCGCCGGTCGCCGTCTCCTTGTACTTGGCGTTCATGTCATGACCCGTCGAACGCATCGTGGCGATCACCTGATCGAGGCTTACATGATGACTTCCGTTCCCCCGCAGTGCCATCCGTGCGGCATTGATGGCTTTGCCGGCTGATATCGCGTTCCGTTCGATGCACGGGATCTGCACCAGTCCGCCGATCGGATCGCAGGTCAAACCGAGACTGTGCTCCATCGCGATCTCGGCGGCATTCTCCACCTGTGCCGGTGTGCCACCGAGGATCTCGGCCAGTCCGCCGGCAGCCATCGCAGCCGCCGAACCCACTTCGCCCTGACACCCGACGTCGGCACCGGAAATGGAGGCACCGGACTTGATCAGACCGCCGATCACCCCCGCGGTCAGCAGGAAACGCACCGTCACGTCGTCGGGATCGGCACGACCCGCCGGCGTGTAGCGCCGGGCGTAATGCATGACCGCCGGCACGATCCCGGCGGCGCCGTTGGTGGGTGCGGTCACCACCCGCCCGCCGGCGGCGTTCTCCTCGTTGACGGCCAGCGCCACCAGGTTGACCCAGTCCTCGGCGTAGGTCATCGATCGCAGCGGGTCCTCGAGCATCAACTCGTCGCGCCACTGTTTCGCGCGCCGACGGACCCGGAGACCACCAGGTAGTTCGCCGTCGGTGGTGACCCCGCGCCGCACGCACTGGTCCATCACCGTCCAGATGTGCAGCAGTCCGTCGCGGACGTCGTCGGTCGACCGGGTGACGGTCTCATTGCGCTGGGCGACCTCGGCGATCGACCATCCGCGCTCGGCGCAGACCGCGAGCAGTTCGCCCGCCGAACCGTACGGGTGCGGCACGTCGCCCGTCGCAGTGGCATCGTCCGGTTCGCCGTCGACGACCACGAATCCGCCACCGACGGAGTAGTAGCACTCGTCGGCCAGACATCTCCCGTCGCGCCCCAGCGCTCGGAACTCCACCGCATTGGGATGTCGGGGCAGTACCCGACCGGGATGCAGCCGGATGTCGCGTTCGGTGTAGGCGAAGTCGACGAACCCGCCGAGACGGATTCGGCCGGTGCGATCTATCGCCTCGAGCCGCTCCGACTTGGTGTCGGCGGTGATGGTCTCCGGCCGGTGTGCTTCGAGACCGAGCAGGATCGCGCTCAACGTGCCGTGACCGGCGCCGGTGGCCGCCAGCGAGCCGAACAGCTCCACCTCGAGTCGGTCCACCTCGAGCAGATCCCCGGCTGCGGCGAGGCCGCCGACGAACCGCTGCGCCGCCCGCATCGGGCCGACGGTGTGTGAACTCGACGGTCCGACACCGATCGAGAAGAGATCGAACACGCTGACGGTCATCGTGCCGCCCCCGCTGTCACGTAGCTGGTCACTGCCGCGTAGCTGGTCGCCGCCTCGGATGTCCCGGGCATCTCGAGGCGTCCCGGCACCATCTCCACGTAGAGGGGATGTGCCTCGGCCAGGGCTCGGACCCGGTCAGTCAGGCCCGACACGTCGGCGTCGGCGGCGTCGATCAGCACGCGCGCGATGATCTCGGCGGCGGCCGCGAAGGCGTCCCGGTCGAACCCCCGGGCGGCGAGCGCCGGAGTGCCGATACGAAGCCCCGAGGTGACCATGGGCGGACGTGGGTCGCGCGGTACCGCGTTGCGGTTCACCGTGATCCCCACCTGCGCCAGGAGATCTTCGGCCTGCCGGCCGTCGAGGGGCGAGTCGCGCAGATCGACGAGCACCAGATGGACGTCGGTGCCGCCGGTCACCACGGAGATCCCGGCGGCGGCCGCGTCGGCGCGTCCGAGTCGCTCGGCGATGAGCTGCGCACCGACCAGACACCGCTGCTGGCGCTCGGCGAACTCCGCGGTCGCGGCCATCCGGAATGCGGTGGCCTTGGCGGCGATGACGTGCTCGAGCGGACCGCCCTGCTGGCCGGGGAACACCGCGCTGTCGATCTTCTTCGCCAGTGCCGCATCGTTGGTCAGAATGACCCCGCCACGCGGTCCGCCGAGCGTCTTGTGGGTCGTGGAGGTGACCACGTGTGCATGCGGTATCGGCGACGGATGCAGACCCGCCGCAACCAGACCCGCGACATGGGCCATGTCGACCATCAGGTAGGCGCCCACCTCGTCGGCGATCTGCCGGAAGCGCGCGAAATCGAGGTGGCGGGGGTGAGCCGACCAGCCCGCGACGATCACCGCCGGCCGATGCTCACGCGCGAGTTCGGCCACCTCGGCCATGTCGATCCGATGTGTGTCCTGCGACACCCCATAGGACGCGACGTCGTAGAGCCGGCCGGAGAAGTTGATCCGCATGCCGTGGGTGAGATGTCCGCCGTCGGCGAGCGACAAGCCCAGGAGTTTGTCGCCCGGATTCATCAGGGCGTGCATCACCGCGGCGTTCGCCTGCGCCCCGGAATGGGGTTGCACATTGACGAAGGCCGCGCCGAACAGGGCCTTGAGCCGCTCCATGGCGAGGTGTTCGATCCGATCGACGTGCTCGCAGCCGCCGTAATAGCGGCGTCCGGGGTAGCCCTCCGCGTACTTGTTGGTCAGCACGCTGCCCTGCGCCTGCATGACGGCCAGTGGGGCGTGATTTTCCGAGGCGATCATCTCCAGCCCGGCGCGCTGCCGGCCGAGCTCGGCCGCGATGAGGGCATCGATCTCGGGATCGAAGTCGGCGAGCGGTTCGGACAGCAGCGCCGAGGACAGGTCGGTGGGGCGCGGATTCGAGTGGAAAGCAGACATATGCGTGCTCCGATTGTCGCCGGACGGGCGAGTGCCGGTCCGATCCTCCCTGCTCTGTCCGTTCACCTGAGAGTTTGCGCCACCAGCGGTGGCCACCTTCGGTCAATCCGGCATCGTCGTCGGATTCGTCTCCAGAGTTGCCTCGGCGTGCGGTACCTGGGCCTGAGAGATTCCCGGGAGGTGGTTGCTCCTTCGGCGTCGCGGTGTCCCGCGATGATCTCCCGCACACGTCTGCGGCTGAAGAAAACAGTGGCATGTACGGCTTGACAGCGCAAGAGCTGGAACGCACACTTGTTGCATAGGATGCGCATCGTTGCGTATCACGCAACATTTGAACATTCTCCTCGATCACCACCCCGATCAGAGCCCACTGTCGGCCGGAACCCATTCCTGCCCTCAGTGATCTTGTGCTGCAACCCATCTCCGATCCTCCACCTCAGGACCTGTGCAGAGAGGCATCCACCGCTGATGACCGCACCATTCGTTGCGCGTACCGCCACCAGCGCCCCGGCACCCGGCACCCACGCCCTGCTCACCGAACGCGTGCACGGCGAGAGCCTCGCCGCGCCCTTCTATGTGAGCGACGACTTCTTCGATCTCGATCTCGACGAGATCTTCTCCAAGTCTTGGCTTTTCGTCGCAACAGAGGCCGAGATCAGCGAGCCCGGCGACTACGTGACCATCGCCTTCGGCTCACGGTCGGTGATCGTCGCGCGCGATGACCACGGCCGAGTCCGAGCCCATCACAATGTGTGCCGTCACCGCGGCGCGCGTCTGCTCACCGAACCGAACGGCTCCACCGGCACCATCGTGTGCAGCTATCACTCCTGGACCTATGGCATGGACGGCCGCCTCGAGTTCGCCGACGCGCAGGCGCCCGGCTTCGACAAGTCCTGCTACTCGCTGCGTTCGGTCCACGTCCGCACGATCGCCGGACTCGTGTTCATCTGCCTCGCCGACGAACCTCCCAACGACATCGACGAGGTGGCCGGCATCGTCGAGCCGTACCTGGCACCGCACCGCCTCGCCGAAGCGAAGGTGGCCAAACAAACCGACCTCGTCGAGAACGGCAACTGGAAACTCGCCATGGAGAACAACCGCGAGTGCTACCACTGCGGCGGACATCCCGAACTGCTCAACGTGTTCTTCCCCACCTGGGGCTACAGCAGCACCGACGCCATCCCCAGCCGGCTCGCACCGGTCTTCGATCGCTACCGGCGGGCCACCGCGGCGCAGATCGAGATCTGGGATCGGCGGGGTCTCCCCTACCCCCGCATCGAGCAACTCGACACCCGCCCAACGGGTTTCCACATCGAGCGAGAAGCTCTCGATCTCGCCGGCGAGTCCTTCACCCTGGACGGCACCGCCGCCTGCGGCCGGCTGTTGACCGACATCCCCGAAGCGCAGCTCGGCCGGCTCTCCATGCACCTGCAACCCAACATGTGGCTGCACGTGACGAGCGATCACGCACTGCTGTTCTCGGTGATCCCCGTCGCCGCGGACAAGACACTGGTCCGCACCACCTGGCTGGTCCATCGCGACGCCGAGGAGGGCGTCGACTATGACCTCGACCATCTCACCGGCATGTGGGAGACCACCAACCGGCAGGACGCCGACCTCGTCGCACTCGCACATCAGGGCATCAGCAGTCCCGCCTACGTTCCCGGTCCCTACGGCCCGTCGGAGTTCCAGGTGGAGGCATTCATCAACTGGTACGTCACCACCCTGCGCGATCGTCTGGGCGTGCCGAGCTCCCACGTCACCGACGCCGCGAGTGCGTGACCGATCATCATGGCCGACGACATCTTCCTGCAGTGCGTGTCCCGGGCGGAGACCACCCGCGACATGACCACGTTCAGCTTCCGCATCGCCGGCGGTGCACCGGAGTTCTCCACCGGGCCCGAAGCCTCCGACGACTCACACACCTTCGCATTCGCACCCGGCCAGTTCCTGTCGTTGTCGGTGGAGATCGACGGACGCCCCATCCAGCGGTGCTACAGCATCTCCTCGCCTCCGACCCGTCCGGGCACTCTGTCCATCACCGTCAAGCGGGTCAACGGCGGCTACGTCTCCAACTGGCTGCACGACAACATGGTGGAGGGCATGATGATCGCCGCCACCGGTCCCCTCGGTCGCTTCACCTACACCGCGCGCCCGGCCGAGAAATATCTGTTCATCTCTGCCGGTAGCGGGATCACGCCGGTGATGTCGATGTTGCGCTCGGTGACCGACAGCGAGTCGCCACTCGACATCACATTCGTGCACAGCGCGCGCAGCGTCGACGACATCCCGTTCCAAGAGGAGCTGGAGGATCTCGCACGCTCCCACACCAACGTGACGCTGGCGTTCGCCGCGACCCGAATGGTCGCCGACGAGCTGCCCGACTGGACCGGCCATCGGGGCCGTATCGACCGCGCCATGCTCGAACGTGTCTGCCCGGACCTCGCCGACCGAGAGGTCTTCCTCTGCGGGCCGGGCCGATTCCGCAGTGAGGTACGCACCTCGTTGATGGCGGCCGGGGCAAGTCTGGCCCGCATCCACGAAGAGAGCTTCGGCTTCAGTCTGCCTGCCGCCGAGGACGACTCCGACAACGGCGTGGTCGTGGACTTCTCCCGTCGCGCACGACGGGTGAGGGTCGCGCCGGGGACCACAATCCTGGCCGCCGCCGCGGCAGCCGGGGTCACCCTGCCATCGTCATGCGGGGTGGGCCTGTGTGGGTCCTGCAAGGTCCGCAAACTCTCCGGCGACGTCGTGATGAACCACCAGGGCGGAATCCGCCCCCGCGAGATCGACCAGGGCAAGATCCTGCTCTGCTGCTCCGAACCCCTGTCCCCCGTTGTGATCGACTACTGAGGAACACCCGACGATGCCCACAGACCCCCGGATCGCCGCACCCGACGCCGCGCTCCCACCCGGCGCGCACCTCCCCCACCACCCCGACTTCCTTTGGCGGGCAGCCGAACCCAAGTCGACCTACGATGTGGTGATCGTGGGCGGGGGCGGTCACGGACTGGCCACCGCCCACTACCTCGCCCGAAACCATGGCATCACGAATGTCGCCGTGCTGGAGCGCGGCTGGCTGGCCGGCGGCAACATGGCCCGCAACACCACCCTCATCCGCTCCAACTACCTGTGGGACGAGAGCGCCGGCATCTATGAGCACTCCCTGAAACTGTGGGAGGGCCTCGAAGACGAACTCGGGTACCCGATCCTGTTCAGCCAGCGAGGGGTGCTCAACCTCGCCCACACCGAGCAGGACGTACGCGACAGCATCCGGCGCGTGGAGGCCAACCGACTCAACGGGATCGATGCAGAATGGCTCGACCCGAAGCAGGTCGCACAGGTGTGCCCGATCGTCAACACCTCGGCCGACATCCGCTACCCGGTGCTCGGCGCCACCTTCCAGCCGCGCGGCGGGATCGCCAAACACGACTACGTGGCGTGGGGCTTCGCCCGCAGCGCCAGTGACGCCGGGGTCGACATCATCCAGAACTGTGAGGTCACCGGTTTCGTCACCGACGGTGACCGCGTGGTCGGGGTCGACACCAACCTCGGCCGGATCGGTGCCGGGACCGTCGCCCTGTGCGCGGCCGGCCACACCTCCACCCTCACCGACCAGCTCGGCTTCCGGGTACCGGTACAGAGCCACCCCCTGCAGGCGCTGGTCTCCGAGCTGCTCGAACCCATCCATCCGACGGTGGTGATGTCGAATGCGGTGCACGTGTACGTCTCCCAGGCACACAAGGGCGAACTCGTGATGGGCGCAGGCGTCGACTCCTACAACGGCTACGGTCAGCGCGGCGCCTTCCACATCATCGAACGTCAGATGGCCGCAGCCGTGGAACTGTTCCCCGTGTTCGGTCGGGCCCGGCTGCTGCGCACCTGGGGCGGCATCGTCGACGTCACCCCGGACGCCTCACCCATCGTCGGCGCCACCCCGTACGAGAACCTGTACCTCAACTGCGGCTGGGGCACAGGAGGTTTCAAAGCGACACCCGGGGTCGGCTGGTGTCTGGCCCACACGGTGGCCACCGGCAGCCCACACGCCATCAACGCACCGTTCGCCCTCGACCGGTTCGTCACCGGTCGACTCATCGACGAGCACGGCGCCGCCGCCGTCGCCCACTGATCCCCGCCACCGCCTCGAGTACAGAGACACCACCATGCAGATGATCCCGTGCCCGCACTGCGGGCCCCGCGAAGAGACCGAGTTCCACTACGGCGCCGCCGCCGGCATCTCCTACCCCGAGCAGCCCGCTGAGCTCGACGACACCGACTGGGCGCACTACCTGTTCTTCCGCCCGAATCCCAAGGGCGCGATGGTCGAACGCTGGTGTCACACCGCCGGTTGCCGCCAGTGGTTCACCCTCGAGCGCGACACGGTGACGTACGAGTTCGTGGATGGCGAGACCCGCCGGCCCAACCGCTGGTCGATCTCGATACACGACTCACTCCGTTCGCCGCTACTCGATCCAAGGAGTAGTTCCGAGCCGCTAGGCGAGGAACGTATCGAGACCAGTCCCACCGCAAGCACTCTCGATACGCCCGACGGTGGGCTGATTTCGATACACCCCTCGCCTAGCGGCTCGGGGCTACTCAATCAGCAGAACGGGACCACGACCAGCGAAGAAGGTACCGACCTCACGTCGACCCCCACCCACGCCGAATCCCAACCCTTCCGCACCGGGACCGGCGGACGCATCGACCGATCGCGTCCCATCGACTTCGTCTTCGACGGGGTGACCTACCACGGCTACGCGGGCGACACCCTCGCCTCGGCGCTGCTCGCCAACGGCGTACGGGTCGTCACCAGCAGTGTCAACCTCGGCCGACCGCGCGGCATCACCGGCGCATGGGCCGAGGACGCGACCGCACAGGTCGGTGTCGACGCACCCTTCGTGGAGCCGATGATCCCCGCCACCACCGTCGCCCTGTGTCCCGGACTCGTCGCGCACGGCGTCCCCGGCTGGGGCAAGCTGAGCACCACCGTCGACGACGCACGCTACGACGCCCTGCACCACCATCCCGATGTCCTCGTGGTGGGGGCGGGTGCCGCCGGTCTCATGTCGGCCCTGATCTCCGCGCGGTCAGGTGCGCGGGTGTTGCTCGTCGATGAGCGAGGCGAGGCGGGCGGCGCGACACCCGGCGCCGGATGGGTGAGCGACGCCGTCGCCGAACTGGATTCCTATGATCGCGTCACGCGCCTGACCCGCACCACCGCGTTCGGCGCTTACGACGACGGTTTCCTGCTCGCCGTCGAGCACCGCACCGACCACCTCGGTACTGCCGCGCCGACACACATCTCGCGGCAACGTGTGCACCGCATCCGGGCCCGCCGAATCGTCATCGCCACCGGCGCCCACGAACGCCCGATCGTGTTCGGCGGCAACGATCTGCCCGGCGTCATGCTCGCCGGTGCCGGCGCCGAGTACCTGAAGCGGTACGGGGTGCGGGTGGGGCGTTCGGCGGTGGTGTTCACCGCCTGCGACGCAGCCTATGCGGCCGCCTTCGCTCTGATCGACGCCGGCATGTCGGTGCCCGCCATCGTCGACGTCCGGGAGACGGTGAGCACAGACCTACGCGAGAAGGCGCAGCGCCGCGGCGTCCCGATCCTGGCCGACACCACCGTGACCCGCGCGCACGGCACCGATGCGGTCACCGCGGTCGACCTGAGCGACGGCACTTCTATCGCCTGTGACACCGTCCTGGTCAGCGGCGGCTGGAACCCGGCGGTGCACCTGTGGAGCCAGCTGCGGGGAACGATCGCTTTCGACGACCACGCCGCGGCCTTCCTGCCCACCGCCACCGTGGCGAACACCGAGATCGTTGGCGCTGCAGCCGGTCTCACGACCTTGACGGCATGTCTGGCGAGCGGCCGACGCGGTGCGGTCGCGAGCCTGAACGGGCTCGGCCGACCACTGCCGGAGTTCCGCGCAGTCCCGCGGGTCACCGAACGAACACCGGCGGCGCCCGCAGTCTGCTGGTATGTGCCCGATCCCGACACGGCGGACTCGACCTCGTTCGTCGACCTGCAGCGCGACGCGACCGTCGCCGACATCGCCCGGGCGCTGGGAGCGGGCATGCGGTCGGTGGAACATGTCAAGCGCTACACCACCATCGGCACCGGTCACGACCAGGGCAAGACCTCGGGCATCGTGACGTCGGGGATCGTCGCGCAGATGCTCGGCATCCCTGTGAACGACGCCGGCACCACCACGTTCCGTCCGCCCTACACTCCGGTCACCTTCGCCGCCCTCGCCGGCCGCGACCGCGGAGACGGCTACGACCCGGTGCGACGAACGCCGATCCACGACTGGCATGTCGAGCGCGGCGCCGTCTTCGAAGATGTCGGACAGTGGAAGCGACCGCGGTACTATCCACGCGGCGGCGAGGACATGCACGATGCCGTGCTGCGCGAGTGTGCCGCGGTCCGAACGGGTGTCGGCGTCCTCGATGGCTCAACCCTCGGCGTCATCGACGTCGCCGGGCCCGATGCCCCGGCCTTCCTCGACCTGCTCTACACCAACATGATGAGCACGCTGCCGGTCGGCAAGGTGCGCTACGGCGTCATGTGCGGCGCGGACGGGATGGTCAAGGACGACGGTACGGTGATGCGGACCGCCGCCGACCGCTACACCGTCTACACCACCACCGGAAACGCCGCAGCCATCCTCGACTGGATGGAGGAGTGGCACCAGACCGAGTGGCCGGATTTGCGCGTGTGGATGACCTCGCTGACCGACCAGGTGGCCACCTTCCCGGTGGTGGGACCCCGTTCGCGCGACGTCGTCGGGGCGGTGTTCGCCGACCTCGACGTCTCGACCGAGGCCTTCGAATTCATGGGCTGGCGCGACACCACCTACCGCGGGGTGCCCGTCCGCATCGGCCGCATCAGTTTCTCGGGTGAACTCGCCTACGAGGTCAACATCGGCGCGAACTATGCTGATGCCCTGTGGCGGCAGCTGATCGCGGCAGGTGAACCGTACGGCATCACCCCCTATGGCACCGAGACGATGCATGTACTGCGTGCCGAGAAGGGCTACCCCATCATCGGTCAGGACACCGACGGCACCGTCACCCCGCACGACCTGGGGATGAGTTGGGCGGTGTCGAAGAAGAAGCCCGACTTCGTCGGCAAGCGGTCCTTCGCACGCGCCTCGGCGACGGCGCCCGACCGCAAACATCTGGTGGGCCTGTTGCCGACCGACGGCACCACCTGGCTGCCGGAGGGATCGCAGATCATCTCCCACCGGACCGACCGCACGTTGCCGCCTCCGCCGGTGCCGATGCTCGGTCATGTGACGTCGAGCTACCGCAGCGCGGAACTGGGCCGGACGTTCGCGCTGGCGCTGGTGAAGGGTGGACGCGACCTGATCGGCACCCGACTCGACGTCCCGGTCGGCGACACACTGTGCGAAGTGGAGATCACCTCAACTGTTTTCGTCGATGCAGAAGGAGCGCGACGCGATGGCTGACACCACCATTCCCGATCTGGAGCCGACCCCGCCGCTACGCGACTGGTCGGAGCGGTTCGCCGCCCTCGCCCCGGCGATCCTGCTGGCCGAGACCCCGGTTGCCCAGGCCGTGGTGCGTCCCACCGGGCCCGCGGCGAGCACGCGACTCGAGCTGCCCGGGGTCTGCCGGATGCGGTCCACCGGCCCGGAGACGACACTCTGGCTGGGGCCCGACGAGTTCTTGGTCTACACGGCCGGCGTCGCACCTCACGCGTTGACCGCAACGTTGGGCGATCGCGCCGGCGACAGCGCGTACGTGGCCGACATGTCGGGTCAGCGCACCCGACTGGTACTCGGCGGGCCCCACGCCGAGACCATCCTCGCCCACGGATGCGCGGTCGACCTGTCCCCGAACGCGTTCGGCGACGACGACGTGGTGCAGACACAACTCGCGCAGGCCGGCGTGATCATGCACCGCGTCCCGGGCGGATTCGCGATCTTCGTCCGCAGCTCCTTCGCCGACTATCTCGCGGGGTGGCTCGTCGACGCCGCCACCGAGTACGTCGCCACAACCCTCTGATCCACCTTCCATCCCCACCCCCGTAGAGGAACCCATGTCCGACCGATTCACCCTCACCCTGCGGTGTCCGTCCCGCGGCGGCGTCATGCACGCGATCAGCTCGTTCCTCTACAGCCACGGCTGCGAGGTGCTCGACCACCAGCAGTTCGACGACCCGATCACCCACACCCTGTTCGTGCGGACCGAGTTCGCGTCGGCCCGCCAGTCCGGCTCGGAGCAACTGTCAGCCGCCTTCGACCATCTCGCCAGTGGGTTGGACGCGGAGTACTCGATCGACGACCAGACGCCGCAGCGGATCCTGGTGATGGTGTCGCGGCTGGGGCACTGCCTCAACGACCTGATCTTCCGGTGGCGATCGGGCACCCTCGGCGGCGACCTCGTCGCGGTCGCCTCCAACCACACCGAGCTCGCGCCGATGGCCGAATCCGCGGGGCTGCCGTTCCATCACATCCCGGTGACACCGGACACCAAGGCGCAGGCCGAGACCGCGATGCTCGATCTGGTGTCGACCTACGACGTGGACCTGGTGGTGCTGGCGCGCTACATGCAGATCCTCTCCGACGAGACCTGTTCGGCCCTGCGTGGCCGCGCCATCAACATCCACCACTCCTTCTTGCCGGGTTTCAAGGGCGCCAAGCCGTATCACCAGGCGCATCAGCGGGGGGTGAAGTACGTCGGCGCCACCGCCCACTACGTGACCCCCGACCTCGATGAGGGACCCATCATCGAGCAGGAGGTCATCCGTATCGACCACACCCACGACCCCCGGCGACTGGCCTTTGCCGGTAGCGACGCCGAGGCGTTGGCGCTGTCGCGTGCCGTGCGCTGGCACAGCGAGAACCGGGTGCTGATGAACGGCACCAGCACCGTCGTCTTCACCTGACCCGCACCCGTGCTACCGACCCAGAACCCCACCCGAGAAAGACAGATTCCCATGGCTGCACCGAAAGTCGTGATCGTCGGCGCCGGCATCGTCGGCACCTCCCTGGCCGACGAGCTCACCGCGCGCGGTTGGACCGATGTCACGGTCCTCGACCGCGGCCCGCTGTTCGCCACCGGCGGCTCCACCTCGCACGCACCCGGTCTCGTCTTCGCGACGAACCCGTCCAAGACGATGACCGAACTCGCCTCGTACACCATCGAGAAGTTCTCCTCGCTCGAACACCCCGACGGCTGGTGCTTCAACCCGCTGGGCGGGCTCGAACTCGCCACCACCCCGGAGCGCTGGGAAGACTTGCACCGCAAGGCCGGCTGGGCGGCCGCGCGCGGTGTCGAGCATCGGCTCGTCGACGCCGCGGAGTGCGCCGCCATGTACCCGCTGATCGACCGCGATCTCGTCCTCGGCGGACTGCACACCCCCAACGACGGTCTCGCCAAGGCGATGCGCGCAGTAGAGGCCCAGGCAGCTCGTGCCATGTCGCGGGGTGCGGTGTTCCGCGGCGAGCAGGAGGTGATCGACGTCGTCGAGGCCAACGGTGAGGTCCGCGGCGTGCGGACCACGACCGGAGTTGTCGACGCTGACATCGTGGTGTGCTGCACCGGTTTCTGGGGTCGCGAGTTCGGCCGCCGGGTGGGGCTCACCATCCCGCTGGTGCCGATGGCCCACCAGTACGCGATCACCACCGCCATCGACTCCCGCCGCGGGGTCAACTCCGCTCTGGCCGAGGCGTCGCTGCCGATCCTGCGACATCAGGATCACGACCTGTACTACCGCGAGCACGGCGACCGCGTCGGTATCGGCTACTACGGCCATCGCCCGATGCCGTCGGATGTGGGCAACCTCGACTACGAGACGAAGATCTCGCTCGACGAGATGCCCTCGAAACTCATGTTCACCCCTGACGACTTCGACGACGCCTGGCAGCACACCGTCGCGCTGCTGCCCGAACTCGGCAACGGGAAGGTGGAGGAGGGCTTCAACGGCATCTTCTCCTTCACCCCGGACGGCCATTCGATCATGGGCGAACACCGCGACCTTGCCGGATTCTGGGTGGCCGAGGCGGTCTGGGTCACCCATTCGGCCGGCGTGGCGAAGACCATGGCCGAGTGGATGATCGACGGAACCCCCGGGATCGACGTGCACGAGACCGACCTGTACCGCTTCGAGGACGAGGCGCTGCGCGACGACGTCATCCTGGCCACCAGTTCGCAGTCCTTCGTGGAGGTCTACGACATCGTCCACCCGCACGATCAGCGGAAGGCGCCGCGCAACGTCCGCACCAGCCCCTTCCACGACCGCGAGGTGAATCTCGGCGCCGAGTTCTGGGAGAGCGGCCTCTGGGAACGCCCCGCCTGGTTCGAGGCCAACCGGCCGCTGCTCGAGCAGAAGGTCGCCGACGGTCTGCAGATCCCGCAGCGCGATCCCTGGGCCGCCCGGCACTGGTCGCCGATCGCGGTCGCGGAGGCGGCGCACACCCGCAGTCATGTCGCCGTGTACGACATGACTCCGCTGACCCGATTCGAACTCTCCGGGCCCGGCGCGCTGGCCCTGCTGCAGCAGCTCACCACCAACAACATGGACAAATCCGTGGGCTCGGTGACCTACACGCTGATGCTCGACGACAAGGGCGGTGTCCGTTCGGATCTGACCGTCGCCCGCCTCACCGACAACCTGTTCCAGGTGGGCGCCAACGGCCCGCTGGACTTCGACTGGATCACCCGCCACCTCCCGGCGGACGGTTCGGTGACGTTGCGTGACATCACCACGGCCACCTGCTGCCTCGGACTGTGGGGACCGCTGGCGCGCGACGTGCTGGCACCGCTGACCCCGGCCGACCTGACCAATGACGGGCTGCGGTACTTCCGCGCGATGACGACCACCGTCGGCGCGGTGCCGGTGACCCTGATGCGGGTGTCGTATGTGGGTGAACTCGGCTGGGAGATCTACACCTCGGCGGCCAACGGCCGGGCGCTGTGGGACGCCGTGATGGCGGCGGGTGAACCGCACGGCATCATCGCGGCCGGCCGGATCGCCTTCAACAGCCTGCGCATCGAGAAAGGGTATCGCTCGGCCGGAACCGACATGACCATCGAGCACACCCCGGCCGCCGCGGGCCTCGACTTCGCCGTCCGCATGTCCAAGGACGATTTCCTCGGGAAGTCGGCACTGGCCGAACGCGGCGCGCCGAGCAGACTGCGCACCCTGCGGTTCACCGACCACGCCGCCGTCGTGCTCGGCAAGGAACCGGTGGCGGTGAACGGCGCGGTCGTCGGCTACATCACCAGCGCCGGCTGGTCGGCGACCGTCGGCGCCTGCCTGGCATACGCGTGGCTGCCCACGGACCTGGCCGACGGTAGCCAGGTCGAGATCTCCTACCAGACAACGCAGTACACGGCTGTCGTCACCTCCGACCCGGTGGTCGACCCCGAGATGGCCCGAATCCGGAAGTGACCCGAGAGGCAGCATGAACGACCACCTCACCACCCCTGCCCGAGCCCGCATCGACCCCACCGTGTTCGGTGTGACCGCCGCACTGGTGGTCGGCTTCCTGATCTGGGGTCTGGCCGCACCCGACAACCTGTCCGCGGTCAGCGCCGGCATTCTCGGGTGGATCACCGGCAGCCTCGGCTGGCTGTTCATCCTGTCCGCCACCGGATTCGTGGTGTTCGCGGTGTGTCTCGCGCTGAGCAAGTACGGCAAGATCCCGCTCGGCAAGGACGGTGAGAGGCCGGAGTACCGCACCATCAGCTGGATCGCGATGATGTTCAGCGCCGGGATGGGCATCGGACTGATGTTCTTCGGCTCCTACGGACCGCTGTATCACTTCGTCGAGGCGCCGCCGGGGATGTCGGCAGGCGATGTGCGCACCGCGATGGCCACGACGATGTTCCACTGCGGATTTCACCCCTGGGCCATGTACGCCGTCGTCGGTCTGGCACTGGCGTACAGCACCTACCGGTTGGGTCGCAAGCAGCTGATGAGTGCCGTCTTCGCTCCCCTGCTGGGCGAGCAGACCAATGGGGCCGGCGGCAAGATCATCGACATCCTCGCGATCTTCGCCACCCTGTTCGGGACGGTCGCATCTCTGGGTCTCGGTGCGCTGCAGATCGGTTCGGGTCTGGCCAAGGTCGGTTGGGCCGACAACCCGGGCACCATGTTGTTGGTCGCGATCATCGCCGTGTTGACGGCCGCATTCGTGGCGTCGGCCGTGTCGGGCGTCGCCAAGGGTATCCAGTGGCTGTCCAACATCAACATGGTGTTGGCCATCGTCCTGGCCGTGTTCGTGTTCGCGGTGGGTCCGACGGTGTTCATCCTGAACCTGATGCCCACCACCCTGGGTGCCTACGCCAACGACATCACCGCGTTCTCAGCACGGTCATCGGCGACCGTCGACGCCGCCGGGGAAAGCTGGTTGGCCGGCTGGACCATCTTCTACTGGGCGTGGTGGGTGACGTGGACGCCGTTCGTGGGCATGTTCCTGGCGAAGATCAGCAAGGGCCGCAGCATCCGCGAGTTCGTGATCGGGGTGATGGTGGTGCCGACGACCGTGTCGCTGGTGTGGTTCTGCGTCTTCGGCGGCACCGCCATCCGGGAGCAAACCGACGGCGTGATGGGTTTCGACGCGGCCACCGCCGCTTCCGAGGACACCCTCTTTCAGGTGCTCGATCATCTGCCGCTGACGGGAATCGCCTCGGCGCTGGTGATGATCCTGGTGGCGATCTTCTTCGTCTCGGGTGCGGACTCCGCCTCCTTGGTGATGGGCACGCTGTCCGAGCGTGGCGCCCACGAACCGTCCCGATCGGTGACCATCTTCTGGGGCGTGCTCACCGGCGCGGTGGCGGCGCTGCTGCTGGCCATGAGCGGCGATGACGGCCTCAACGGGATCAAGCAGATGGCCATCATCGCCGCTCTGCCGTTCGTGGTGGTGATGATCGGGATGTGCCTGTCGCTCTACCTGGACCTGCGTCGCGACCCGTTGATCGTGGCGCGTTCACAGCTCGACGACCAGGTGGATCAGCACATCCGTGCGCAGGCGGAGAAGATCGGGACCGGCGAGATCGTCGTGGTCGATCCGGTGACGCTCGAGCGGCCACCACGCACTCGCCGGCGGATCCGCCGGCGCATCGACACCACCATCGACATCACAGTGGCCGCGGACGGCGCACCCGTTGGCGCGGCAGACGGGGACCCCCGGCCATGACGGGGCGGGCGCATCTCGCGGCCGTACGCGGCGGGGCTCCGGACCCGACGAACCGGACAGGTACCCTGGGCGCTGCGATGGCTGAGGAGAGTGCGGAGACCGACCGACCCGTAGGTGCCGTCGATCGGGCGCTACAGGTCATGGAGATCATCGGCAATGTCGGCTCGGCCGGCGTCACCGAGATCGCTCTCGAACTCGGCGTCCACAAGTCCACCGTATCGCGCATCCTCTCGTCGCTGGAGGCGCGCGGATTCGTCGAACAGGTGCCGGACGGACGCAAGTATCGCATCGGGTTGACGGTCGTCCGCCTGGCCGGTTCGACGATGGCGACGCTCGACATGACCAAATGCGGTCAGGAAACCTGCGACGCGGTGGCGGCGCAGACCGGCGAGACCACCAACCTCGCGGTCCTCAACCAGTCGCAGGCGATCAATGTCATCGAGGCGGCCGGCTCGTCGAGCGTCGCGCTGCGGACCTGGGTCGGACAGGCGTCACCGGCGTACGCGACGTCCTCGGGCAAGGTGCTGCTGGCCGAGCTGCCCGAGACCGAACTCCGCGACATGCTCTCCGGGGAGCTCGAGCGCTTCACGGAATCCACCATCGTCGACATCGACGAACTGGTCGACGAACTCCGCACGATCAAGCGCCGAGGCTGGGCGATGGCGGTGGAAGAACTCGAGGTCGGTCTGGTGGCGTTCGCCGCCCCGGTGCGCGATCACACCGGCGAGCTCGTGTGGGCGCTCAGCGTCTCCGGCCCGCGCTACCGACTCGATCCCGATGATGCACAGGAGATCGTGACAACAGTCACCGCTGCCGCAGCCGACCTCAGCCGACTGTTCGGCTACCGGGCGGCGGGGTCGACCGGCGCCTGACCCTGCGACGTCGTGTTGATCTGCAACCGGCGGTGGCGTACCCGCCCTTCTTCCGAGCCGTAGCCCTGCCGGTCGGCGGCCTGCGCCAGGCGCCGATCCAGGGGTGTCGCCCAGTCGGCGTCGACCTCCGCGTCGAGCGCGGCCATCCGCTCCCGCAGCGCGGCTTGTTGGTCGGGACCGCATTGTTCGCACAGGGTGTCGTAGAGCGCGCGCAGCCGTCGTTGCACCTGAATCGAGCTCCGACCGAAGTGCCGGACCTGGTCGGTGGCGATACCCACATAGTCGCCCCAGGTGCGCCGATACCCGCCGATGAGGGTCAGCGTGCGGTGCTGCTCCTCGGCCGCCACCCGTGGGGCCAGCATCAGCAGCAGATCCTCGGCGTGATCGATCGCCTGCACCGCCCGGCTGGGGTCGTTGATCGACGGTGACAGCGCCTTGAGCGCGACGTCGGAGATGGCCTGCAACGCAGCGGCCGGACTCACTGACGGACGGTGGGTGTCGCCGAACAGCAGACACGACAACAGCTGTGCGGGACGCACGTGACGATCGTCGCCGACGATCTCGAACACCCCGACGTTGTGTGGCACATAGTCGCCGACCCCCACCAGCAGGTCGACCCGGACATCCCATCGGATGGCCAGCCGCTGGATGCGGTCGAGGTTGATCGCCAGCAGCACACGTCCCTGCGTCGGCGCATCGCGCAGGGTCACCACCTGGGTCACCAGTCGCGGGTCGTCGTCGGTGGCGGTGGTGCCGCCCACGGCTTCTCCGGCCGGGTACGGCTGATGATCGGGATACTGCCGATACACCGCAAGACGTCCCTGCGATTCGATCCACCGCAACAACTGCGTCGAGTTGAGGATGCTGCCGACCTTGCCGATCAGCACGATGAACATGAACGCACTGGCCAGCGCCAGCGCGATCGCGATCGAGGTCGACACGGCCGGGGCGTCGGTCCCGTCGGACACCGTGGTCAGATCGACCGCCACGATCAGGGTGAACGCGAACGTCGACAGGAACAGGCCGACCGATGCGCGCATCACCCGGTCCTGCTGCAGCATCGGGATCACCCGGATGGAGATCTGCGAGGCACCGAACTGCATCGCCAGGGTGACCGCGGTGAACACCAGACCGGTGAGGGTGGCCATCGCGCCGGCGATGACGCCGAGCAGGGTGGCCGTGGTGCCGGCGTCGAGGACGTAGGTGGCGAACGAATCGTCGATGGAGATCGCGATCAAACCGGCCACGATCGCCGCCGACACCATGAACGTCGGCAGTCGCCACGGCGGTTCACGTTTCAGTTCGCGACGGGTGCGGCGCCAGCGCACTGCCGTGATCAGCCGGCCGGGTGCGCGATCGACGACAACGGGGTCGACGTGTGGTTCGCGTGGCGGTGTCGCCGGCTGCTCCGGCAACCCGAACCGACCGGCGACCGCCTCCTGCGCGACGATCTTCGCGCGCACGATGGGTTCCCGGTAGCGCATTTCGCGGTCGGCCGCCTTCTGCTGTTTGTGTGGGCGGTTGCCGTATCGCCACCGCGCCCACGGGGAACGGGGTCGGGCCACCCGGATTGCCCCGAACAGCAACAGGAACGGGAAGAACAAGCCGATCAACCCGGTCCACACCTTGCCCTTGAGCAGGGTGATGACTGCAAAGCAGACGTTGATCGTCACCGCCAGGACCACCCCGGCACGGGTTGAATTGTCGGTTGCGTCGCGGAATTCGCCGACCACATCGTTGGCGCCGAAGGGGTGCACGCCCATCAGGAACAACAATCCGATCGCGATCGCCACGAACACCGCGTCGATCGAGGTACGGCCCTCCTCCGACCAGTACACATCGCGCAGGTGCAGCAGCAATGCGAACTCGTCGAGCACCAGCGCCGCACCGATTCCGAACAGCGCCGCGAGAATACAGTCGGCCACCGGCGTGCGGAACGGGTCGACGGCGAAGAATCCGAACCCGGACAGCAGCATCAGCATCATGCCGAAGAACACGTGATGCACGTGCACACCGCCGGGCGTCACATTGCCCGGCCACCAACTCACCTCGGCGCGAATCATCCGGACGCTGAACCGGATGAACAGGAAGGTGAGCACGAACGCGATCAGCAGGAAGAACAGCGGCAGCCGACCCGTCTCGACGATCGTGCGATCGAACCAACCCGCCATGGGGTCGACCCTACTGCGATATCGTCCGCCCGCAGGGCTTCGGCGCATATCCTGGGCCGATGGATCGGCTGGTGACCGCGGTGGTGATCGACGACCACCCGTTCTTCCGGGATGGAGTCTCGCGTGGGCTCACCCAGAGTGGGCGGGTGCGCGTCATCGGGGAGGCGGCCGACGGTGCGAGTGGGTTGGACCTCATCCGCCGCGAGCAGCCCGACGTTGCGGTCGTGGACTATCAGATGCCCGGGGTCACCGGAGTGGATGTGGCTCACGCGGTGACTCGCGACGGCCTGCGCACCCGAGTGCTGTTGTTGTCAGCGGTGACCGACGGCCCGATCGTGTTCACCGCCCTCGAGGAGGGCGCCTGCGGGTACCTGTCGAAGGATGCCGACCGCGACGAGATCGTGGGCGCGGTGACCCGGGTCGCGAACGGCGAGACGGTGGTTCCGCCGCAGCTCGCGGCCGGTCTGGTGGGCGAGATACGGTTGCGGTCGCAGCCCGACGTGCCTGCGCTCTCCGAGCGGGAACGTCAGGTGCTCGACGGTTTCGCCCGCGGCAAGTCGATCCCGCAGGTCGCCGCGGAGCTCTACATCGGTGCGGCGACGGTTAAGACCCACACGCAGCGCCTGTACGAGAAGTTGGGGGTCTCCGATCGCGCTGCCGCGGTCGCCGAGGCGATGCGCCGTGGCCTCCTCGAGTAGCCCGCCACCGCGCCTCGGCCTCGCCGAGCTCGCCGAGGAGCAGCGAATCGACACGATCCTGGTCGCGCATGCGCTGCAGGGCATCCGGATTCAGGTGCTGCTGCGGTTGCTGCTCGCGATCTTCGTGGTGCTGTCGGTGACGGTGGAGCCGCCGATCTATTCGACAACGCTCTGCGTCGCACTGGCCGCGGCCTACGCCGGATGGTGCGCGTTGGGTGCCATCCTGGCGCCACGGGTCGGTCTGCTCGCTATCCGGTTTTCCTGGCTGATCCTGCTCGTCGACCTGTGTGCGCTCGTCGCGGTCACCGCGGTGGCCAGTGGTTCGGATCAGATCAGTTGGACTGCAGACGTTCTGGTGACCGGTTTCGCGATCGTGCCGATGATCGCGGCGATCAGCATGCGTCCACTGGTGTGCGCGGCGGTGGTGATCCCCACGGTGGTGGTCTATTTCGCGGCTCAGGTGATCGCCCGCATCCCCAACGGGCGGCCATGGTCGGTGATCGCGCTCGAGACCCTCGTGATCGTCGTTCTCGCGTTGGGCGCGGTGCTGCTGTCGCGGCTGCAGCGCTCCCGGGTGGAGACCATCGGATCGCTCGCCGCGCAACGTCGTCGGCTACTCGACGACGTGATGCAGATCGAACAGCGTGAGCGTCGCGACCTTGCCGAACATCTGCACGACGGCGCGTTGCAGTACGTGCTGGGGGCACGTCAGGAGCTGGCTTCGCTCGGCGAGGGCCCGTACGACGCCGAGAGCATAGCGCGGATCGACGGGGCACTGCGATCCGCTGCGCAGCTGCTGCGGTCCACCCTGGGCGAACTGCATCCGGCCGTGCTGGATCAGGCCGGCCTCGCCGTGGCGCTGGCGGATCTCGCGCGCTCGGTCGAGCAGCGCTCCACACTCACGATCGCCGTCGACGCTGTCGGTTGGCCGGACGACCTCCGCTCACCAGCCGACCCGCTTCTGTTCGCCACCGCGCGTGAGCTCCTCACCAATGTCGTGAAGCATGCCGGGGCGACGAGGGTGGACCTCACCGTCGAGATCGATGACGGACGCGGGCGGCTCGTGGTGCTCGACGACGGTGTCGGCATCGACGAGGCAGCACTGTCGGATCGCGTGGCCGGCGGACACATCGGGCTGGCGTCGCGACGGGTGCGGCTGGAAGGCCAGGGCGGGTCGTTGACCGTGCGGCGGCATCCCGACGGCGGCACGGTGGCGATCGCCGAGGTACCGATGAGCGAGGTACCGATGGGTGGGCTACACCTCGGTCATGAGTGAGCGCCCGCCCGAGCCGCGAGTTGCTCGGTGAGTTCCTCGGCGTAGGCCAACTGCCGCGCCAGCTTTCGGCACGATTCCTGTGCCCGTTGATGGAATTCGGCGAGTTCGGCACCGGCGGCTGCCTTGCCGTCGGCGGACGCTTCCGGGTCGTCGAGGACCGCTTCGGCATCGAGCAATCGGCGCATGTCGTCGAGACTGAACCCGGCAGGCTTCATCCGGCGGATCACCAATAGTCGGTCGATGTCGCCGGGCGTGTAGAGCCGGAAGCCGCCCGCCGACCGTGCCGACGGGACGACGAGTCCCACCTCGTCGTAGTGCCGGATCGTCTTGATGGACAGTTCGGTGCGATGGGCCACCTCCCCGATCTGGAGCAGATCGTCGGCGGCCGCCGGCGTGTCCGGTTTCTCGGTCCCCGTCATGGTGTCAGTGTGCCCCGGACAGATGACCACTGAGCCGTTCGTGACGCTGTGCGCTGCTGTCGTTGAGGCCCACGATCGTCGCCGTCTTGCCCTTCGCCGCGTACTTGGTGGTGATGGCGTCGAGGGTGGCGACGGTGGAGGCGTCCCAGATGTGGGAGTCGCTCATGTCGATGACGACGTTGCGCGGGTCGCCGACGTAGTCGAACTGATAGACCAGGTCGTTGCTGGAGGCGAAGAACAATTCGCCGCGTACTGCGTAGACGCGTGTGTCGTCGTCAGGGTGCGCGACGTCGACGACCTCGGTCAGATGCGCGACCCGGCGGGCGAACAGCACCATCGCGGTGATCACGCCGACGATCACACCGTAGGCCAGGTTGTGGGTCACCACAGTCACCACCACGGTCGCGAGCATCACGGTGATCTCACTCTTGGGCATGCGGCGCAACGTCTTCGGGTTGATGCTGTGCCAGTCGAAGGTGCCCACCGACACCATGATCATCACCGCGACGAGCGCCGCCATCGGGATCAGCGCCACCACATCCCCGAGGCCGACGACCAGGATCAGCAGGAACACACCGGCCAGGAAGGTCGAGATGCGCGTGCGTGCGCCGGAGGACTTCACGTTGATCATCGTCTGGCCGATCATCGCGCACCCGCCCATGCCGCCGAAGAATCCGGTGACGATGTTGGCCACACCCTGCCCGACGGCTTCCCGGGACTTGTCGGAGTGGGTGTCGGTGATGTCGTCGACGAACTTCGCCGTCATCAACGATTCCAGCAGTCCGACCAGCGCCATGGTGAACGCGTACGGCGCGATGATGGTGAGGGTGTCCCACGTGAACGGGACATCGGGGATGAGCCAGGCGGGCAGGCTGTCAGGCAGTTCGCCTTCGTCGCCGACGTTGGGGACCGAGAGACTGGCGGCGATGGTGACCGCGGTGAGCAGCACGATCGCCACCAGCGGCGCCGGGATCACCGTGGTCATCCGCGGCATGAACACGATGATGGCGATGCCGATGGCGACCATCGGATACACCAGCCACGGCACCCCGATCAGGTGCGGCAGCTGCGCACTGAAGATGAGGATGGCCAAGGCGTTGACGAAGCCGACCATGACGCTGCGCGGGATGAACCGCATCAGCTTGGCCACGCCGAGCCCGCCGAGCAGCATCTGGAAGACGCCGGCGAGGATCACCGCGGCGATCAGGTAGTCGAGGCCATGGCTGTCCACGAGCGGCGCCACGACCAGCGCCACCGCGCCGGTCGCCGCCGAGATCATCGCGGGTCGGCCGCCGACGATGGCGATGGTGACCGCCATGGTGAACGACGCGAACAGGCCCACCCGGGGGTCGACGCCGGCGATGATGGAGAACGAGATGGCCTCCGGGATCAGCGCCAGCGCGACGACGAGTCCGGCGAGCACCTCGGTGCGCAGTCGGCGCGGGGACCGCAGTGCGGCCAGGACCGACTGCTCCTGCTGGGGCGAGACCACAGTGGTGGTCGACGACATGGACGTCTCCTTCGGCCGCGCACGGCGGCACACGGTGATCGCGTCACCTGACGATGCTGGGCACCGACCGCACCGTTGCGGTCGGCGAGAAAGATGCCGGCGGGCAGACCGCCGGACGCAGCTCGGAACTCTACCCTTCGGGGAGGGTAGAGTTGCAAATCCCCGGCCCCGCTGTGGTGCGAAACACCCGGTGCGCGCCCGCCACAGTCCCCTGCCGCCGATCGAGTAGCCCGAGGCGCTAGCCGAGGGCGTATCGAGCTATGGGGCCGGCTTCGCCGGTGACGCGGAGATGCGAAGGTTTGCCGTGGTTGAGTCGGGTGGACGGGCGATACTGGTGGGTGTGTCACGTTGTGAACCCGTTGATCTCTAGCGCCTGCCCACGTGGCGAGCCTGTTATCGAGCTTGGGTCGGAGAGCCTGCCGCGGGAACCGCGGATTGTCGCCGTAGAGCACGCCTTACAGACTTCGTTGAGTTTGTCGCTCTCCCGTGACGCACGCCTTCTGCGGGTCAGACCGGCCCGGTCGCGAACAACGGGAGAACATCATGGAAGTGCTCCATGCGCGATGCGCGGGCATCGACATCGGTAAGAAATCGGCGAAAGTGTGTGTGCGGGTCCAGGGCTCAGGTAGCCGCAAAACGACCAACGAAGTGATCGATTGCGGGTCGATGACCCGCGAGATCCTGCAGTTACGCCAGTATCTGGTGGCCGAGCGGGTGACCTGCATCGTGATGGAGGCCACAAGCGACTACTGGAACCCTACTATTTCCTCCTCGAAGAACTCACCAGCGAAGGGGTCGAGCTGATCCTGGCCAACGCGCGTGCGGTCAAGAACGTGCCCGGCCGCAAGACCGACGTCAACGACGCGACTTGGCTGGCCGATCTGGCCGCGCACGGCTTGGTGCGCGCCTCGTTCGTGCCGCCCCCGCCGATTCGGGAACTGCGTGATCTGACACGCACCCGCACCATCGTGGCCCGCGAACGGGTCCGGGAGATGACCCGACTGGAAAAGCGGCTGGAATCACCGGGTATCAAACTGTCGGTGGTCGTGTCCGACCTCGACGGTGTCTCCGCGCGACGCATGCTTGACGCCCTGGTCGCCGGGGAACGCGATCCTCTCGTACTGGTCAACCTGGCCGTGCCACAGATGTATCGCAAACACGAGCAGCTCGTCGATGCGCTGACCGGCCGGTTCAGCGATCACGACGCGTTCATGATCGGGCTGCACCTGCAACGCATCGATGAACTGGCCGCCACGATCACCACCCTCGACGACCGAATCGAGGAGGCGATCGCCCCTTTTCGCCTAGCCCGTGACCTGCTATGCACCATTCCCGGGGTCTCCACCGTGGTCGCCGATATCATCATCGCCGAAACCGGCGGCGACATGAGCGTGTTCCCCACCGCCGACCACCTCGCGTCATGGGCCGGCGTGGCACCTGGACAGCACCAATCCGCAGCCCGCAAAACCAACGCCAAAACCAGGCCGGGGAGACTGCTACCTCAAAGGCGCTCTGGGTATCGCATCAATGTCGATCGCCCGCAGCAACGCCCACACCCACATTGCCGCCCGCTACCGACGCCTGCGATCACGCCGCGGCTTCAGTCGCGCCCTCGTCGCCACCGAACGCGAAATCCTCGTCGCCGTCTGGCACATGCTCACCACCCACACCAACTACCACGACCTCGGCGAAAACCACTACCAACATGCCCACGCCCAGCAAGCCACACGCCGCGCGGTCCACCAACTCAAACAACTCGGCTACCAGGTCCACCTCGAGAAAGCGTCCTGACCCGAAACCGTCCCGACCCAGCGCCCACGACTCCAGTCAGCGACGCCACCTCACCTAACCTTCCTTACAGATCCCCCCGCACGTCACGGCCCACCGATCGGTGGCCATCACCTCCACCACCGGATCCCCCGGTCGGCGGACCTTGCGAACGCCCAGGTCACGGCAAAGTTCTCGGTGTCACCATCGTCGGCTTCGATCAGTGGCGAGTCCCCGCCGCGCACCGGCCCGCGGCAGTGAAAGCGCAGGTCGGCGGCGCTTGGTTTGTCCGCGCTCAGTCGGCGCGCGCTCGGTCGACCACGAAGTCCCGGAATCGGTCCGCCGCATCCGGCAACGGTCTCGGACGAAACCACGTCAGCCCGATCTCGCGAGACTCGTCGGCCAGCGGGATCAGCTCCACGCCCGGTCGGAGCGCAGTGTCATCGACGGGCACCACCCCGATCCCCAAACCGGCACCCACCAGACCCGTGATGGTGGTCAGTTCGGCGGATTCGAAGGCGATGGTCGGCGCGATATCGGCTGCGGCACAGAGCTCGTCGACGATGCGCCGCATCCCGTATCCGCGCTGCATCACGATGAACTCCTCGTCGGCGGCCTCGGCGAGCCCGATGACCGAACGCCCGGCGAAGCGATGGCCCCGCGGAACCACCAGGGCGAGATTCTGCTGTGCTATCGCGAGCCATGCCATGTCGGTACGCATCGGCCGGGGTGAAACGATCGCGAGATCCGCCTCGCCACGGGCCACGTGATCGACCACCGTGGCCGCCGCATCCTGGGTGAGGGTGAACCGGGCCCCGGGATTGGCGTCTCGGAAACCCTTGATCAGATCGGGGACCAGCGCAACGCCGAAGGAATGCAGAAAGGCCAAGCGGATCGGTCCCTGCGCGGGCCGAGTCATGTCCTCGATCTCCCGTCGCGCGGTGTCGAGTTGGACCCGGGCGCGCCGGGAGCGCTCGAGGTAGACGCGCCCGAAGCGGTTGAGGACGAGTCGCCGTCCGTGCCGATCGAACAGCGGAACTCCGAGGTCGAGCTCGAGGCGCGCGACGAAACGAGACAGCGTCGGCTGCGAAACGTGAACCTGTTCGCCAGCCGCAGTCAGGTTCTCCGCCTCTGCGATGGCGATAAACCAGTCCAGTTCATCGTGCATCAGACTCAATCTACCTGCAATTATTCCCATCTGCATAAGAGACTGGCACATGCTTCATTTTGCGCATCTGCGATGTGGTGCTTGCCTGAGTAGCGATGACGACCACAGCCTCTACAGCCGCGAGGACCGGATACACCCCGGGCACACCCGGGTATCGCCGTGCCACCATCGCGTTGTTCGCCGCCGGCATGACGACATTCATGGCGCTCTACTATGTGCAGGCCCTATTGCCGCAGTTGTCGGATCATTTCGGTGTCTCCCCCACCTCCGCGGCATTGTCGGTATCGCTGACGACCGGTTTCCTGGCCGTCGCGATCATCCCGGCCAGCGTCTTGTCGGAGCGCTTCGGTCGGGTGCGCATCATGGCGATCTCCGCGCTGGCCGCATCGATCGTCGGCATCCTGCTGCCGTGGGCGCCGACCATTGAACTGCTGTTGGTCGGCCGCGGACTCCAGGGCGTGCTGTGCGCTGGGGTGCCGGCAGTGGCGATGGCCTACCTCGCCGAGGAGATCGACGGCGGGTCGCTCGGCACCGCAATGGGTCGCTACATCGCCGGAACCACCATCGGCGGCTTGACCGGTCGCCTGATCCCGGGCTTCGCCGTCGACGTGGTGACATGGCAGTGGGCCCTAGAGATCGCCTGCCTGGTGTCGCTGGCCTTCGCCATCATCTTCTGGCGGACCGTCCCGGCGTCGCAGTTCTTTGCCCCGCAACGTATCTCACCGGCCACCACGATCGGTAACCTGCTCGGCCATCTGCGCAACCCGGGACTGCTCCCACTGTTCCTCCTCGGTTTCGTGCTGATGGGCGGATTCGTCACCGTCTACAACTTTTTGGGCTACCGCCTGCTGCGTGGCCCCTTCGGGCTCAGCGAGGCAGTGGTCGCAACCGTGTTCGTGATGTACCTGGCGGGCACCTTCTCCGCGACGATCGCAGGCCGGTTCGCCGACCGATGGGGACGACGGCCGGTACTGATCGCCGCGGTGTCGAGCATGCTGGTCGGTCTCGGCCTGACCGTGCCCGACAATCTCCCAATCGTGCTGGTCGGCATGTTCGTGTTCACCGCGGCCTTCTTCGCCGCGCACTCGGTGGCCAGCAGCTGGGTGTCGGCGCGCGCCACCGATCACCGTGCCGAGGCATCGTCGCTCTACCTGTTCCACTACTACCTCGGGAGTTCGGTGGTGGGTGCGCTGGGCGGGCTGGCGTTCTCCGCGTTCGGATGGGTGGGTGTAGCCACATACGTCGCGGTGCTGGTGGCGGCGGGTCTGGGCCTGGCCGTATTCGGGCAGGAATGACCCCCGATCAGTACGGTGGTGGGTTCTGTGTGTTCCAGCGTTCCATGGCGCGGGTGTCGGCGCGTTTGACCGATTTCGAGCGTTGCTCGCGGAGGGTGTCGATGCGTTGTCGGGCGGGGTCATCGGGTGGTCGGGTGCTGCGGGTGAGCGAGGTGAACAGGTCGCGGCCGGTGAACGCGTTGCCCAGGTAGGTGTGGCCGGTCGGTGATTGGAAGAACACCGTGCCCAGTGGGTCTTGGTAGTCGCGCCACCCGGTGGCGAAGGTTTTGATGCGGTGGTGAAAACGGCACAGCGGCTTAAGGTTTCGTGCATCGGTGGCGCCACCCTCGGCGTGTGGGACCGAATGGTCGACATCGGCGTGATAGGCGCGGTTGTTGCAGCCGGGAAAGCTGCAACACAGCTCGCCGGCCCGGATGAGGTCGGCAAGTTTTTTCGACGGCGCGTAGCGGTCGGTTTGTGCGAGGTTGGTGGTGTCGGGTGTGACGTAGCAGCGTTTGGCCTCGGCCAACAATGCGCGGGCGGTGTCGGCATCGATGACACCGTGCCCGTCGAGGAAGGCCGGATCATCATCGTGACCGAGCAGGGTGCTCAGGTTGACCACGATGTGAAACGTTGGACGCGGCGCACAGTCCGACGTGACGGTCTCGGCGTCGGCACCGTTCTCGGCATCGGTAACAGCCTCGCCCTGCTTGTCGCGGACCTCGGCCGCACCATTCACGTTGGTGTCAGACGCGGTCACGTCGGAGGCGTCGGTGCCGGTGGCGTCGCTGCCGGTGTCGGGTGATGCGTCGGGTCCGTCGCGTTCCTCGCCGGCGGCGCTGTCATCGTCGGCGCCGGCGGTGGTGGTGCAGACTTCGCACCGGCAGTCCAGACGGGCGGCACCATCGGCCAAAGCGACCAACGCGTCGGCGCGGCGTTGAGCGGCGGTGCGTGGATCGTCGGGATGCACCGAGGCGGCCATCGCTTGGAGTCGGGCATCGATGGCCGCGGCCTGCTCGGCGGGCAACACACCCCCGATACGCGATTGGCCCGGGGTGTGGCGGTCGGGGCGCACACTGATGTTGCGGTCGGTGTCGACCTGCTCACGGCGACGCCGCACCGCGGCCGGATCGATCTTCGCGATGATCTTGTCGATCATCGTGGTGAACCGGGTCATCGACATCGGTTCGCGTGACTCGATGGCCGCAGCGATCTCGGTATCCAACACGGCGAACTTCGCGGGATCGGCCAACACGGTGCGCCGTACCACCACCAGAAACCGCGGTAGGTCGATCCGTCCGGCGACGAGGGTGGCGCCGGTGAACGGCAACTGATGCCGTAACACGCTGCCGGCCTCGATCAACTCCCGCGCCCGGGCCGGGGGCACCGTCAACGCCGCACCGACCTCGGCGATCGCCATCTCCAACCCGGTCGGCCCGTACTGGGCGCGGGGATCCTCCCCGGCCGCCGCACGCTTGGCCAAACGTTCCAAAGTGGCCAGCGACGTCGACTGCTCACCCAACGCCGCCGCCAACCCGCCTGCAACATCCGATAATCGGCGGCCGCGCGCACCGCGTTGCAATGATGAAGCACCTCGACCAACTCGGTAGCGCAATGCCGCTCATCATCGGCCATCTGGGCCAACGCCGGCGCGCTCGAAGTCATGACACCAAACTAACCGCACCCACCGACAACATTCGTCGACGCAGGTCAGACACCGGAAAGGACTGCGAGGAAGGCTTGGCCGGATGACGGCCGAACACGGCAGTCACATCCGGGCCAGCACCGCCTGTGCAGCGTGGAAGCCACCCATTCCGTGCACGCCCGCCCCCGGTGGTGTCGCCGACGAGCACAGGACGACTCCGCGAACGCCTAGAGCGTACGGGTTCGTCGTCATCCGCGGCCGAAAGGCGATCTGCCGGGCGGTGTTCGCACCGGCGCTGATGTCGCCGCCGACGTAGTTGGCGTTGTACTTCTCCAGCGCTGCCGGACCACGAGTCGACGTCGCGATGATCCGCTCCCGGAACCCCGGCGCGAAGCGCTCGATCTGGCCGATGATGGCCTCCGTCGCATCGCCGGCATAGCCATGCGGAACGTGCGCATACGCATAGATAGGATTGATCGAGCCGTTGGATCGGCTGCTGTCAGCGATGTACTGCTGACCCACCAGCACGAAGGGGCGCTTCGACATTCGGCCGCGGACCGTGTCGCGTTCTGCCGCCACGATCTCGCGAGCGGTCCCACCGAGATGGAGCGTGCCCGCCCGGGCGCAGTCACCGTTGGTCCACGGGATGTGACCGTCGATCGCGATGTCGACCTTGAACGCGGCCGGGCCGTATCGGTAACGGCCCACTGCCCGCCGAACCCGATCGGGCATCTCATCACCGACGATCCGCGCCGCGGCGTGCGGGGACGTGTCGAGCACGACCGCATCGGGTCGCCGGCCGGTCAGGTCACGCAACTGGTCCAGCGAGGTGACCCGGATGCCGGTGATCACCTTGCCGCCCAGCGCCGCCAGCTCCGCGAGCAGTGCATCGGTGATGCGTTCGCTCCCACCCTCGGCGACGGGCCAGCCGACGGCGTGCGCGGCGGCGGTCAGCATCAGGCCCACCGAACTGCTGAGCGGGGTGTCGAGCCGGCCGAACGCATGCGCGGCGACACCGGTGAACAGTGCCCGCGCCGGATCGTCGGTGAACCGGCAGGCTGTCCACGTCGCGGGTTGCACCGCATGTAATCCGAACCGCCCGAGCGTGACCGGATGTCGCGGAAGGTGCGCCAGAGGCCGGAACACCTCCCCGATCAGCTCGTCGAAGTGTGTCGTCGCGCCCGAGAAGAGCCGGTCCCAGGAGCGGGCATCTACCCCGAGTGAACGTGCGGTCTCCGCGCGATCCCGCGTGGCGAGGCCTGCGTGTCCGTTGTCGAGCGGATGGGCCAGATCGAACTCCGGCCAACGCCAACGCAATCCGTGCCGCTCCAGATTCAACGACCTGAAGAACGGTGACGCGACGCCGGTCGGGTGGAAGGCGGCACAGTCGTCGTGCAGTACTCCGGGGACGGTCGGTTCGCTGGTCCGCGTACCACCGCCGGGACGGTCATGCGCCTCGAACACCGTGACGTCGACGCCGGCCTGAGCCAGCCGGATGCCGGCAGCGAGCCCATTGGGTCCGCTGCCGACGACGACTGCGTTCGTCATGCCACCGCACCCTTGCCGTGGGTCAGGGTTTCCTGTCGGCAGAAGCCGTCTGCCGTCCACGTAACCTGAAGCCGCACCGGACCGTTCGGCAGCCACGGCTGTTCCTTCACGCAATCGCTCACATTCCAGGTACCGCGTTCCACGACGCCGAGTGCGGCGTCTATGACGCGATACTCCTGCGCCGGATTGCTCCACGGTGTGGCCTGCGACTCGCAGTAGGCGACCACAAGGTCGCCGGGCGCGAGGTTCAGACGCCGCTGGATCGCCGCGATGAGCCGTTCGTCGTGCAGGTGTCCGTCGCCGAAGTTCCAGCCCAGGATGGTGTTGCACATGAACTCGCCTTCCCGGGTCGTCCGCGTGTCGATGTCCTCGAGGTGCTCGTAGAGGACCGACAACAAGCCGCGTCCCTGGCTGTGCATCGAGCGCCAGGCGACGGCCTTCTGCAGAGTCATTTCCGCGTCGTGCCGCTCATACGGTGTGGGAAGCATCCGCTGCAGCTGGTCGATCTGGTTCTCTACCAGGGGGAGTTCGTTGAGCCGCTCTTCCACACCCGGCTTCATCGACCAGATCGCCGACGCCCAGTTGCCCGCGTACTGCCGCATCGACGGAAGGAACGAGACGAGGTCGGGCCGCAGGTTGCCGAGCACCGGACCGAAGCAGAGGATCGCGAAGACCGGTATCAGCAGCCAGGGCTGCGAGAAGTTCCAGATGTTGTAGACCGAGGCGTCGAACCCGACCCACAGCACCAGGGCGATATAGCCGAAGTACACATTCCATTCCAGCGGCACCGCTAGCGGGAAGGTCGAGGTGATGTAGATGTGGAATGCCACGATGATCACCGCGCCGATGACCGCGATCGTGGTGTTGGTGGTAAGCAGCAGGACCAGCGGAATCGCGATCTCGACGGTGGTACCGGCGATGTGGGCCATGAACCAGGCAACCTTGCTGGGCCGGATGTCGTCGGGGCTGTCGCGGTAGAAGAGCCGCTTGACGAAGCGGAACTGTCCCGGACTGTTTGAGACCATCGGTGGCACGACGTTGATGAAGTGCTCGCCGAGCTTGGAGACCCCTGCTCCGATCCAGACGACACAGATGATGATCTTGAAGACCACGACCAGATCCACGAAGTTGGCCGCGTCCGCCCCATCTCCGAGGACCATCGCCCCGAAGATGGCGGAGAACAACATTATCGGCAGATACTGCTCAGAGCGAGCCGCCAGGAAGACGACCTTGTCGCGCAATCCCATCAACGTCATGGTGACCAGGATCGGGATGAACGCCACCGGCGGCACCAGCTCCTGCGGACCCGTGCCGGCCGGTAGGAACTGCACCGGCTGCGCGGTGACCACCAACGGATAGACCAGGCTCGCCACGACTGCGAGGAACAGGACGACATCGATGACGGTGCGGGTGTCGCCGCCGGTGCCGGGCACGTGCCGTCCCCACGGCGCCATCCGAACGGTGCCGGGCCGAATCCAGTACCGGACATTTCCCAGCATGGGGGTGAAGTGGCCGCACAGCGGGCCGAAAGCACCTGCGAGCCCTAGCACCTCCAGGAGCATCAACCAGACGGCGAGCTTCTGGTAGACGACGATGTTGTCGAACCAGCTCGCCGGGTCGGTGAAGTGCACGTACTGCGTGGTCCACGCGGTGATCGCCAGCCCGACAGCGAAGTACAGTCCCAGCATCTTCGCGATGTACACGACGTGCAGGACGCGTGGCGTACCGAACCCGTCGTCGACCCAGTGGGTACTCAGAATCCTCATGCGGTCGCGCAGCGGAAGTCGCACGAAATCCGAGGGTTCCATCGGCTGTGGAGAAGGTTTGATGAACCCCATGTCAAACTCCTTGCTGTGCGGGCTTTTGGGCAAGGCCGGCCCGCAGCCCGGGCTTGTCGATCTTGCCGACCGGGTTCTTGGGTAAGGCGCCCGTGATGGTTATCGAGACCGGCACCTTGATCTTGGTCAGATGCTGTGTGCACATGTCGCGAAGTTCGGTCTCGGTGACCGATCGCTCCGGGTGGAGCGCGACGTAGGCGACGGGGACCTCGCCATAGATCGGGTGCGGCGCACCCACAACGGCCGCCTCCAGCACAGCTGGATGGCCGTACAGAACGGATTCGATCTCTTTGGGGTACACGTTTTCCCCGCCTCGGATGATCATGTCCTTGATCCGGTCGACCAACCGGAGGTAGCCATCGTCGTCCAGGATCCCGACGTCGCCGGTGTGCAGCCATCCGTCACCGAGTGCGTCCACGGTGGCATCGGGCCTATTGCGGTACCCCTGCATCACGTTGGGCCCCTTGATCACAACCTCACCACGCCGCCCGGAGGGCAGTAGAGAGCCGTCGTTGTCCATGATGGCCACCACCTGGCCGGGCAAGGCCGTACCGACGGTGCCGGCTTTACGTGGTCCGTCGACGGGGTTCGCCGTCGACGCGCAGGTGCCCTCGGTGAGGCCATAGCCTTCGATCAGCGGGAAGCCGAACCGCTGTTCGGTTGCGCGGAGCAGTTCTTCGGACGCCGGTGCCGCCCCGCAGATCGCGAACCGTACCGAGGAAGTGTCGGCGGCGACGTCAGACGGCAGTGCGACGAGGTGTGCGTAAATCGTCGGTACCGCGGAGAAGAAGGTCGGCCGGAGGCGTTCGATCGCACCGAGAAACTCCACCGGATGGAATCTGGCGAGAACCGACAGCTGCGCACCGGCGATCATAGTGGCCAGGTAGCTGACGCAGATCGCGTTGACGTGAAACAGCGGCAGCACCAGCAGGCAATGGTCGTCCTCGGTGAGCCGCAGAGCCTCCACCATCGAGCCGGCCATCGCGGCGATGTTGCGGTGGGTGAGTTCGACACCTTTGGGACGGCCCGTCGATCCGCTTGTGTAGACCAGCAACGCCAGGTCGCCGACAGCGGTGACCGGGGCCGGCACGGACCTCGTCGGGGCTGTCCGCAGATCGTCGACGAGCACGCTCCATCGACCACCATCGGGCGCACCCGCGCTGGCGCGTACCACGAGTGCCGCATCCGCATCGGCGATCTGATAGGTCGCCTCCGATGCGGTGAACACCGGATTGACCGGCGTCGCAGCAGCACCGAGACGCCATGCGGCGGCGAGGCACACGAGCAATTCGACGCGGTTCGGCAACATCACTGCCACCACCGAGCCTGGACCGACACCATGATCCGCGAACTGTTCGGCGGCACCGTCGACCCGCTCGGCGAACTGCGCATAGGTCAATTCGGTGTGGCCGTCGCGAACGCACGGTCGGTCGGACTGCTCGGCGGGACGGTGCCAGGGCAGATAGTGCAGTTCCATCGTCGTCACCTCAGAACAATCCGGCGTCGAGGCCGCCGTCGAGCACAAGGCCCGATCCGGAGCAGAACGACGACTCGTCACCGGCCAGGAACAGCACAGCCTTGGCGATCTCCTCGACCGTGCCGTACCTACCCTGCTTTTGTTCGATCAGTGCGTCGAAGCCGTGCGCCGGCAGTCCCAGCGCAGTCTCGAAGCCCTGCACCTGATCGGTGACGAGGTGCGTGGCCACGAACCCGGGCAGAACAGCGTTCACGCGTACCCCGAATGCGCGGAGCTCGGTCGCCGCAGTCTTGGTCAAATTGACGACGCCCGCTTTCGCAGCCGCATACGAGGACACCAGCGGGGTGCCGGCCAATGCGGTCACCGAGCCGATGGTGACGATGCTGCCGCCCCCACTGGCGATGATGGCCGGCGCCGCATAGCGGATGGCAAGGAAGACCCCGTCGAAGTTGATCGAGGTGACCTTGCGCCACGCCGCCAGATCCATCTCCACGATGGGCGCCACCGACGCGATGCCGGCGTTCGGGATCATCACCTGCAGGCCACCGTAGGTCGCGACGGTCGACTCGACCAGGCTCTTGACCTGCTCCTCGTCGCGGACATCGCAGGCGATGGCGGTCGCGTTCGTCAGTTGTCCGGCGGCCTCCTTCGCAGCGGCTTCATCGATGTCGGCGACGACGACGCTCGCGCCGGCCGACGACAGCTGACGGGCGATCTCCAGTCCGATTCCGTGCGCTGCGCCGGTGACGATCGCGGTCTGCCCGGTGAGATCGGGTGCCATTGGATTCCTTCGTTCGGGGGTGTTGGATGCGACGAGCGTATGGAGCAGCGCAAGGCGAAAGATTGTGCTCACGACACGAACTTTCCGCGGATCGTTGTGGCAGGGTTCACATCGAGACCAGGCATCAGGTGGCGGCAGCCAGGAGTGACGCAACGGTCTTGGGTTCTGCGAACAAACCAGAATGCGGAGAGAGGACGACCCGATGGGTGGCGAACTGAGCCCGGAGCAGCGACGTCTGGCGGCGTTACGGGTCGCCGAGGTGGCCAAGACCGTGGGAGCCGAACTGCCGAGTCTCGGTCGGGCGCTGCACGCCGAGATCGCCGACTCGATCCCGGAGTTGCGCGGCGACGACGTCATCCTGGAACTGTTACGCGCGAGCACGGAGAGCAATGTGGAGACATTCCTCCACGTCGCCCAGCACGACATCCACGTCGACGATGTGCGCCCACCACCGGCTGCGATCGAGTATGCCCATCGCTTGGCGCAGCGTGCGATCTCGGCGAACGCACTGCTGCGGGCATATCGCATCGGGCAGAACCGGGTGCTCGATTGGGCGGTCGCCGAGGTCGCGGCCACCGAACGCGATCGGGACGTCGCCTTCGCGGCGTCGCAGGCCTTCCGCACCACCACGTTCGCCTACGTCGACCGGATCGCCGAACAAGTCGTCGCGGAGTACGAGGCCGAACGCGAACGCTGGCTCGCCAATCGCAACACCGTCCGGACCGCAATGCTCACCACGATTCTCACCGGCCGCGATCACGACCTCGGAACTGCGGAATCGGCCATCGGCTACCGCCTTCGGCAGCACCACCTAGGCGTCGTCATCTGGACCTCCGACGAGCACGGCGTGCCGAGCGAACTGCGTCGGATGGAGTCGTTGGTTGCGGCCATCGGCGAAGCCGTCGACGCCGACGGTCCCGCGCTGTTCCTGCCTCAGGATCGCAGCCTGGCGTGGGGCTGGATTCCGCTGGGCCGCAGCCGTGACTGTCATCGAATCGACCGTGACGCCGTCACTCGCCTGATCACCGATGCCGGCCCTGGCGTTGGTGTGGCCTTCGGTCGGCCGCACTCGGCGACGGTCGGTTTCCGTAGGACTCACCAGGAAGCACAGCGCGCGCACGTCGTCGCATCGATTGCCGGTGACCTCCTGGTCACCGACTTCGATGACGCCGGGGTTCAGCTGTGTTCGCTCCTGGCCCGCGACCTCGAAGCCACCAGAGACCTCGTCGCATCGACACTCGGTGGCCTGGCCGCCGACGATGAGAACACGGCCCTGATGCGGGCAACGCTGTTGGCGTTCCTGAAGGCCGGCAGTAGCTACGTCGCCGCGGCCGAGGTGATCCACTTACACAAGAACACGGTGAAGTACCGCGTGGACAAGGCGATCGACGCACGTGGTCGTCCCCTCGACGACGATCGTCTCAACCTGGAGATCGCCCTCACCGCCTGCCACTGGCTGGGCTCAGCGGTGCTCCCCCGGGATCGTCGTCAGGCGCGTGCCTGACGACGATCGCCGAGCTTCCGCATCACCCTCAGCATCGGCAGTCCGATGCTCGGTGCGACATCGACGCCACGCACCAGAACGCCGCGCCAACGCGGCAGTACCCGGAAGAGCTGGCGACTGTCGATCAGGGCCATCCCTGCACGCGCAACGGCATCTTCGTCGAGGGGCTTCGGGCCGGAGAACAGCATCGCCGCGCCCGGGTCAGTGGCATGCGAGGTCACCATCTGGGTGCCGACGACGTCCGGACACAGTGCCCGGGCCCGGATGGGCATCCCGGCATGGGCCAGGTCCCCCTGCAGCGACGTGGTGTAAGACAGCACCGCCGCTTTGGTTGCGGCATAGAGGGCCAGGCCCGGTACGGGTGTGAGCGCCGAGATCGAAGCCACATTGAGGATCGCCCCTCCACCGGCGCCCATCTGCGCGACCGCTGCTGCGGAACCCGCCATGACGCCACGCACGTTGACCTCGAGGATGGTCGCGATCTCCTCGTCCGACTGCTTCCAGGCGTCTCCGGCGAAGAGAACTCCGGCATTGTTGACCCACACCTTCAGCGTGCCGCGCGTTGCGGCTTCCTCGGCGATCATGCGGTGCGACGCGATGTCGCGCACATCCTGGGCGAATCCGACCGCTCCGCACCCGATCTCCGCGGCGACACGTTCGGCAGCGTCGCCGTCGATATCGGTCACGACGACCTGATGTCCCACGTCGGCAAGATGTCGGGCGAGGGCACGGCCGATGCCGCGACCGGCTCCGGTGATGACTGCTGTGGTACTCATGCGACGACCGTAGAGCGCGGCGTCACCGATCTGCTCGTGTTCGCGACACAACCTTTCGTCGCGGACTTGGTCGACGCGTCCAGCCGCCGGCGTCGGTGGATGACCACGAGGTACGCGACCCTCACACAATCGATCCGGCCACGGTGACGCCAAAACCTGGCCGGAGGTCACCGCACTGTAGAAACGAGCCATGAGCACAATCGTCTTCGTCCACGCGCATCCCGACGACGAGGGAACCGGCACCGCGGGCAGCATGATCCGCGCATCACGGGAGGGGCACCGTGTGGTGGTCGTCTATTGCACCGACGGGGATCCCGGCGATGTGCCGGACGATCTCGCGCCCGGTGAGACGGTCGTGAGTCGCCGGCGAGGCGAAGCCGAGGCGTCGGCAGCGATCACGGGCACGGCCCGAGTTGCGTGGCTGGGTTACGGCGACTCCGGCATGACCGGATGGGCACAGAACGAAACCGACGGTGTGTTCTCGCGCGCCGACCTCGGCGAAGCGGCCCGTCGTCTGGCCGACATCCTGGACGAGGAGAACGCCGACGTCGTCGTCGGCTACGACTGGCACGGCGGTTATGGCCACCCCGATCACATCATGCTGCACCACACCACTCGCGCCGCAGCGGATCTCGCGGCGAGGACGCCGCGATACCTCGAGGTGACGATGAACCGCGATCTGATGCGGCAGTTGTTCACCCTCGCCAAAGAGATGGGTATGGAGGGTTTCGATCCGGATCTGCGCGGTGACGACGGGAATCCGGTCGGCACACCGGAAGCCGAATTGCATTGGGCCGTGGACCTCGGGGACGACGTGATGACCAAACGTGAGGCCCTCGCCTGTCACGCAAGTCAGAGCGACGTCAAACAACTCCTGGCGATGCCGGTCGAGATGTTCCCGGTCGGCTTCGGCACCGAGCACTACATGGAACCGGGCCGGCCGGCCGGCATGATCCGAGGTTGGTGGCTCGACGAGGCGGAGCATGGAATACTGCCGTGATGGTCGATTCACCCGAGCAGAGATCGACGATGGGTTACGACGAAGTGGTTCTGGGGCGCCGCAGCATCCGTGGGTTCACGCCCGACCCGGTACCCCGGGAGCTGATCGAAGAGATCCTCGAGCTCGCGATGCGGGCCCCGTCATCGATGAACACGCAGCCCTGGAATTTTCATGTGATCACCGGAGAACCGCTCGATCGCATCCGAGCGGGAAACACCGAGCGCAACCTGGCCGGCGTACCCCATTCGCGCGAGTTCCGGACGGGCGCGGAGAAGTTCACCGGCACCCACCGTGAACGCCAGGTCCAGGTTGCGAAGCAGCTGTTCGGCGCGATGGGTATCGCCCGCGACAACACCGAGCTACGCCACGACTGGGTGCTGCGGGGATTCCGTCAGTTCGATGCCCCGGTGTGTGTGATCGTGACCTACGACCGCATTCTCGACGGCAGCGACGACACACCGTTCGATTGCGGTGCGGTCTCCACCGCGCTGGTGAACGCAGCCTGGTCTCGCGGGCTGGGGGCGGTGATCAACAGTCAGGGCATCATGCAGTCGCCCGTCGTGCGAGAACATGCCGGTATCCCCGACGACCAGGTGATCATGAAGAGCATCGCGCTGGGCTGGCCGGATGACACCTTCCCGGCCAATGCCGTGGTGTCCGAGCGCAAGTCGGTCTCCGAAGCCGCCACCTTCGTGGGGTTCGAACCGTAGCCGGCGCCCGCCGTCACGCGCCGACGGCGGCACCCGTCTGAGGCGGGTGGGCCTCGAGCACCTCGTTCTCCTCCGGACTGAAAGCCCTCGAGCGCGAGAGGAATCGAACCCCTTCCGGCGCTTCCAGACTGAACCCGGCACCGCGGCCGTCAACCACGTCGAGGATCAATTGCGTGTGTTTCCACAGTTCGAACTGATCGCCGTTGATCCACACCCGCACTGCGGGAAGGGGTTCGGTCAGTTCAATCTCGCCGACGAGGACGTCGCGCTGGCCGACCCGGTATTCACCGACCGGATAACACATCGGGGCCGAGCCGTCACAGCATCCACCCGACTGGTGGATCATGAGACCGCCGTGCAGCTCCGATAGTTTCGTCAAGAGCTGCACGGCGGTGTCTGTGGCGACGACCCGATCAGGAACCTGCTGGTCCGACACGGGTTTTCACCTCTGCTTTCTGTTGTGGTGAGATCCAGATCAGAAGAAGCCCTTGGCATTCTGCGCGTAACCGACCAGCAGGTTCTTGGTCTGCTGGTAGTGCTCGAGCATCATCAGGTGGTTCTCGCGACCGATCCCCGACTGCTTGTAGCCACCGAAGGCGGCGTGGGCCGGGTAGTCGTGATAGGTGTTGGTCCACACACGACCAGCCTGGATCTCGCGGCCAGCACGGTAGGCGGTGGCGCCGTCACGGCTCCACACACCGGCGCCGAGGCCGTAGAGGGTGTCATTGGCGATGTGGATGGCGTCTGCGTAGTCCTTGAACGTCGTCACCGCGAGCACCGGCCCGAAGATCTCCTCCTGGAAGATGCGCATCTTGTTGTGGCCGTCGAACACGGTCGGCTTGATGTAGTAGCCGCCTGACAGGTCGCCACCGAGGTCGGCGGGCTCACCACCGATGAGTACCTTGGCGCCCTCTTCCCTGCCGATGGCGAGGTAGGAGCTGATCTTCTCGAACTGGTCATTGGAGGCCTGCGCGCCCATCATCGTCTCGGTGTCGAGCGGATTGCCCTGCTTGATCTGGCCGACCCGGTCCACAGCCTTCGCGATGAAGTCGTCGTAGATGTTCTCCTGGATGAGTGCACGGCTCGGGCAGGTGCAGACCTCGCCCTGGTTGAGCGCGAACATCGAGAAGCCTTCCAGCGCACGGTCCAGGAAACCGTCGTCGGCGCTCATAACGTCGTCGAAGAAGATATTCGGGCTCTTGCCGCCCAGTTCGAGGGTGACCGGGATCAGGTTCTCCGAGGCGTACTGCATGATCAGGCGGCCGGTGGTGGTCTCGCCGGTGAAGGCGATCTTGCGAATGCGGTTGCTCGATGCGAGCGGCTTGCCGGCCTCCACGCCGAAACCGTTGACCACGTTGAGCACACCGGCGGGCAGCAGATCCGCGATCAGGCTCATCAAGTAGAGGATCGATGCGGGGGTCTGCTCGGCCGGCTTGAGCACGATGGCGTTGCCGGCGGCGAGGGCGGGGGCCAACTTCCAGACGGCCATCAGGATGGGGAAGTTCCACGGGATGATCTGTCCGACAACGCCGAGCGGCTCGTGGAAGTGGTAGGCGACGGTGTCCTCGTCGACCTCGGAAATCGAGCCCTCCTGGGCACGTAGCGCGCCGGCGAAGTAGCGGAAGTGGTCGATGGCCAACGGAATGTCGGCGGCCAGGGTCTCCCGGACAGCCTTGCCGTTGTCCCAGGTTTCGGCGACGGCGAGCTTCTCGAGGTTCTCTTCCATCCGATCGGCGATGCGCAGCAGGACCAGCGAGCGCTCGGCGACCGACGCCTTGCCCCACTGCGGCGCAGCCTTGTGCGCGGCGTCCAGTGCCAGGTCGATGTCCTCCGCAGTCGAGCGGGCGACCTCGCAGAACGTCTTGCCGTCCACCGGCGACGGGTTCTCAAAGTACTGTCCCTTGACCGGCGGGGTCCACTGGCCGCCGATCCAGTTGTCGTAGCGGGACTCATAGCTCATCACCGATCCGTCGGTTCCGGGCTTCGCGAAGACGGTCATCTACAGCTCCTCATGTTGTTCCGGTTGAGGTGTCCTGGGGGTTGTCACCCGCCCCACGCAGCGGGGTCGATGTGATCTGGTGCACAGCGTAGGAGCGACCGCGTTGCACCTACGTTGCAGCCACGTACGGAACGTTGCAACGAGCCGAGATACCAGGTCAGGGCGTCAAACGAGGTGTTGTGGGCTCAGCGGACGGCGCGCTGGATCCCCTCCAGACCCGCACGGAGCAGCTCTGGCGAACACCCGACGTTGAGCCGGGCGAAACCGCGGCCCGCCAGACCGAACGCCGGACCGGAGTGCAGGGCCACCCGACCCTTCTCCAGGATCGCGGCGGCCGGGTCGTCGCCGAGGTCGGTGGCTCGGAAGTCGAGCCACGCGAGGTACGACGCAGCCGGCCGATGCAGCCTCACCTCGGGCAACTCGGCCTCGAGCCAATCGGAGAGCAGCCCGATGTTCGAGACGAGGACCTCGAGTGTCGCGTCGAGCCAGGCGTCGCCCTTCGCGAACCCCGCTGCGGTACCCGCACGGCCGATGATGCTGGTACGCACGCCCACCTCTTCGGGTTGGCGATCGAGCATCGAGCGCATGGTGCCGGAAGCGGCGATCATCAACGCACACTTCGCGCCTGCGATGTTGAAACCCTTGCTCGCCGAATGCGCCGCGACACCCACCTGCCGTGCGGCCTCCCCCGTCGCGAGGAATGGCGTGAAGTCGCGGCCGGGGTGGACCAGCGGCGCGTGGATCTCGTCGCTGATCACCACGGCACCGTGTTGCCTCGCGAGATCGGCCAGCGCGACCAAGTCGTCGACCGGATGGATCAGGCCGAGGGGGTTGTGTGGGTGGCACAGCAGAACCGCACGCGCCCCGGCCGCGAGTTCACTCTCGATCCCAGCGAGGTCGAGCGACCAGCTGCGGTTCTCGTCGCATCGCAACGGCACCTCGCACACCTGCCCACCGGCCTCGGGGATGAGTTCGAAGAACGGCGGATAGACCGGCGGTGTGATGATCACCCGGTCACCTGGGGAAATGGCTACCCGCAGCGCCTCCACGATCACCACGCTGACGTCGGTGGTGAGGCGGACGTCAGCGGGCGCGACGTCCCAGCCCCAACGTCGCTGCGCGAACCCGGCGAATGCATCCCCGACCGAACCCGCACCACCCGCGTAGCCCACATCGGAGGCACGAATCTGCTCCACCATCGCGTCGGCGACCACGGGCGCCAGCTCGAAATCCATCTCCGCCACGAACATCGGCAGCACATCGGCGGGGTAGGCACGCCACTTCACACTGGTGCGCCGACGCAGTTCGGAAAGGTCAGGGGCCTGCGGTCGCATCGTCACCCGTCCTGCTTACCACCGCGGCGCAATTCGGACAGTGACGCGGCATAGATCCTTCGGCAGACTGGTTTTCATGACCTTCACAGCTCGCGATTTCCCTGTCCGCGTCGGTGTTCAGCTGCAGCCCCAGCACGCCCCCGAGTACTCGATGATCCGCGACGCCGTGCGCCGTGCCGAGGACATGGGCGTCGACATCGCCTTCAACTGGGATCACTTCTACCCGCTCTACGGCGATCCCGACGGCGAGCACTTCGAATGCTGGACCATGTTGGGTGCCTGGGCCGAGCAGACCAGCCGGGTGGAAATCGGGGCGCTGGTGACCTGCAACTCCTACCGCAATCCGGAGCTGCTGGCGGATATGGCGCGCACCGTCGACCACATGTCGGACGGGCGTCTCATTCTGGGCATCGGCTCCGGATGGTTCCAGAAGGACTACGACGAGTACGGCTACGAGTTCGGTACCGCAGGCAGCAGGTTGAACGACCTCGGCGAGTCGCTGCCGCGAATCACCGACCGATTGGGCAAGTTGAACCCGAAACCCACCCGCGACATCCCGGTCCTGATCGGTGGCGGTGGCGAGAAGAAGACGTTGCGCCACGTTGCCGAGTACGCGAACATCTGGCACTACTTCGTCGATGTGCCGACCTACGAACGCAAGTCCGGCATCCTCGACGAGCACTGTGCAACCGTGGGCCGCGATCCCGCCCAGATCGAGCACTCCGCCGGCCTACAGGCCCGGACCGTCGACGATGCGCTGCGTGAGGCCGACGAATTGGTGGCAGCGGGCATCTCGCTGATCACCGTCGGCGCCGGCGGTCCCGACTACGATCTGTCGGTGCTCGAGGCCGTATGCAAGTGGCGCGAGGGCAACAACAGCTGACCGGGGTGAGCCGGCGCTGACACGGCCGGGACATCCGCCACGCCCGCGGCGTCGGACGTGGCGGATAGATTAGGACGCATGCTTGCCTCCGCCACGCTGCTCCGTCGGCTGGGCCTGACCCTCGTCGTCCTCGGTCTCGTCGCTCTCGTCGCACCCGGCGTGCTCGCCGGCTCCTCCCACGCCGAACCGCCATCACGACTGCCCACGCAGGTCGTGGACTCGGCCAACGTGCTCACCACCACCCAGCGCACCGAGCTCCAGGCATCGATCGATCAGCTCTACACCGATCACGAAGTGCAACTGTGGGTTGTGTACGTGCGCGACTTCGACGGGGTGGGCCCCGAGCAGTGGGCGACGCAGACCGCGACCATCAGCGATCTCGGTGACCGCGACGTAGTGCTCGCCGTCGCCACCGACGACCGCGCCTACTACTTCAACGCGCCCGAATCGGTCGACGGACTCGACCAGGACGCCATCGACGACATCGCGCGCGGCGACATCGTGCCGGCCCTCAAGGACAGTGACTGGGCGGGCGCCGGGCAGGCCGCCGTCGACGGGATCAACTCCGCGATGACACCGTCGAACGCGGGGCTCTACACGGCACTGGCCGTCGGTGGGCTCGCCGTGGTCGGTGGTGGCGGGTTCCTGCTGTATCGGCGTCGCCGCAAGCAGCAACGCATCGAGGCCGGTGTGGAAGCCATGCGGGAACAGGAATTGACTGGCGACCAGCTGGTCGCCCAGCCACTCGATGTGCTCGACCCCTGGTCACGGGAGGTGCTGACCGACACCGACAACGCCATCCGCACCAGCGAGGAAGAGCTGGCCCTGGCCGTCGGCGAGTTCGGGGAGGTGGAGACCGCCCCGTTCACCGAAGCGTTGGCCGAGGCCAAACGCGGACTGGCCGAATCGTTCACGGTGCGTCAACTCCTCGATGACTCGATCCCGGAGACCCCGGACGAGCAGCGGGCGATGCTGGTGCAGATCATCACCACCTGCACCGACGTCGATGCGGCGCTCGATGCCCAGGTGGAGAGCTTCGACGCGATGCGCAATCTGCTGATCAACGCCGATTCCCGGTTGGCCGAACTCACCCAGAAGCTGGTGGCGGTGCGTGCCCGCATGGAGCAGTCGCAGAGCAAACTGGACGCCTTGATCGGCAGGCATGGCGAGACGGTGCTGGTGTCGATCGCCGACAACGTCGATCTGGCGCGCGAGGAGATCGAGTTCGCCGAGCACAGCGCCGACCAGGGACGGGAGGCGGCCTCCGCGCCGGCCGGCGAGCAAGGGCCCGCCGTGGCCGCGATCCGCTCGGCCGAAGGTGCGTTGGAACAGGCCAACCGGTTGCTGGATGCGATCGACAACGCCGAGGCCAACATCGCCGCCGCGCACACCCGGATGCCCGCTCTGATCGACGAAGTCGACGGGGAGCTGGCCGAGGCGGCGGAGCTGACCGGCGACGGCGGGCCCGCGCTGGCCACCGCGGTGCAGAAAGCAACCGCCGCGTTGTCGGCGGCACGGGCGGAATTCCACGACGACCCGCTCGGTACGTTCACCGCACTCGTCGACGCCGACGCCGACCTCGACGACGCGCTCGACGACGCCCGCGCATCCTCGGCGGAGCGCCGGCGCCGGGCCGAACTGCTGAACTCGGCGGTGACGGCCGCGCAGGCCAAGGTATCGGCCGCCAACGACTTCATCTCGACGCGGCGCGGCGCCATCCAGTCGATCGCGCGCACCCGGCTCGCCGAGGCGCAGCGGCTGCTCGCCGAGGCCACCGCCGCGGGGGTCGCCGACGCCGCGCAGGCCGCCCAGAGTGCCCGACGCGCAGGCTATCTCGCCGATCAGGCGTTGATGGCCGCGCAGGGTGACGTGGTGCAGTGGCAGCAGAACCAAACCCCGCACCCGACGGGGCCTTCCGTCGGCGGTGCCGTGCTCGGCGGCATCCTCGTCGACAGCTTCCTGCGCGGCACCATGGGCGGCGGTGGCCGCGGCTGGGGCGGTGGTTTCGGCGGTGGCTACGGCAGCGGCGGCCGCAGCCCCGGATCCTTCGGCGGCTCGGGCAGTTCCGGAAGGATCGGGGTCGGCGGCCGCTTTTGAGTTGCCTCGGGCGTTGCTACTTGCTCGAGGTCCGACGTAGGCGGGTGTTGACGAACTCGCCCATGCCCCAACGGCCGAGTTCGCGTCCGTAGCCGGAGCGCTTCACCCCGCCGAACGGCAGACCTGGCAGCGTGGTGCCGTGTTCGTTGATGTAGGCCATCCCGACCTCGAGCCGATCGGCTACCTGCTGCGCCTTGCCGAGGTCGGTGCTCCACACCGATCCACTGAGCCCGAAACCGACATCGTTGGCGAGTTCCACCGCCTCATCGATCGACGAAACCCGGTACACCATGCCGACCGGACCGAAGATCTCCTCGGCGTAGGCGTCCATCTCGCTGGTGATCCCGGTGAGCACCGTCGGCGCGTAGAAGGCACCATCGCGGTCGAGCTTCTTCCCGCCGGTGTGCAACGTGGCGCCCTGCTTCACGGCGGTGTCGACCTGCTCGGCCACGCCGTCACGTGCCGAGATCGACGACAGCGGTCCCATGTCGGTGTCCGGGTCGGCAGGGTCACCGACGGTGACCGCTTCGAATTGGCCGACCAGCCCCTCCACGAACTCCTCGTAGAGCTCGTCGAGCACGATGAAACGCTTGGGCGAGTTGCAGGCCTGACCGGCATTGGACAGCCGTGCCTGCGCGGCGATCGTCGTCGTCCGCGCCATGTCTGCGGTGTCGAGGAGGATGAACGGGTCTGAGCCGCCGAGTTCGAGCACCGACTTCTTGAGGTGTTCGGCAGCGGTCTGAGCCACCGATGCGCCCGCCTTCTCACTGCCGGTCAATGACACACCCTGCACAACGGGGTCGGCGATGAGGTCCGCGACCTGACTGCTGGAGGCGAAGACGTTGATGTACACGTCGTCGGGCGCGCCCGCCTCGTGCAGGATCTCGGCCATCAGCTGCGCCGAGGCGGCACAGATCGAGGCGTGCTTGAGGATGATCGAGTTGCCGACCATGAGATTCGGTGCGACGAAACGGACCACCTGGTAGTAGGGGTAATTCCACGGCATCACCCCGACCAGTGGACCGACCGGTCGACGCTGCACGATCGACTCGTCGGCACCCTGGGGATCGAGTGTCTCCGTCTCGAGCAGATCGGGTCCGTGTTCGGCATACCAGCGGTAGATGTCTGCGGCCAGCTGCACCTCACCGTCGGCCTGCGCCTTGGGTTTACCCATCTCCGTGGTGATCGCCGACGACAGTTCGTCGGCCCGCTTCTCGTAGATCTCCGCAGTCCTAGCCAGCACCTCGGCCCGCTTCTGCACAGGGGTGTCACGCCACTGGCGGAATCCGGCGTCGGCGCGTTGCGCCACCGCACGGACGTCGTCGTCGGACAGGCCGGGGAACTCCCGCTCGGTCACTCCGGTCGTCGGGTTCGCGGTCACATACGTGCTCATCTATTCCGTCCTTCCTGTCGGATGCAGACCGGGTACCCGCGCCACGGCGGCACCCAAACACTCCGATGCGAACATTCCGATGCGCACGTGGTGTTCGCCCTGGGTTCACGGACACCTTTCCGACGGTTCTCTTTACCTCCCTAACGTCCTCACAGTTCTCGATCCAGCCCACTTGTAGAGAGCGACCCGGAGGGGAAGTTTCCGTGCGTATCCCGTTGCAGCTGTTCACCTCGACCGACCGACCCGGCCGGTCGAAACGTGCCCACGTGACCTGCCAATACAAGTGCGGCGAGGCATGCTGGCACGATCCGGGCAATACCAGCGACAACGAATACTTCCGGGATATCCTGCGGGCGAGTGCTTCTCGACGTACCGTGCTGCGCTCGTCGGCCGGCGCGGCGGTCGCGATCGGCGCAACGTCGCTACTCGCGGCCTGTGGCGCCGACGACACCTCCGACTCCGCGGTGGCGAGCTCGTCGGCGGTCGACGACACTCCCCCGCCCGGGATGAACTTCGCCACCGTGGCACCCAACACCGAGGATGCCGTCGTCATCCCCGAGGGATACCGGCAGGAGGTGGTCATCGCATGGGGCGATCCGGTGCTCCCGGGTGCGCCGGCCTTCGACTTCAACCGCCAGACACCCGAGGCCCAGGCGATGCAGTTCGGCTACAACAACGACTTCGCGGGCCTGATCCCGGTCGACGGTGTGTCGGGCCACTACTACCTGGTGTGCAACCAGGAGTACACCACCGAGGAGTTCATGTTCACCGGCTACCAGAGCGGCGAACCCACCGAGGAGCAGGCCCGGATCTCGATGGCCGCCCACGGCATCACCGTCGTGGAGGTGTCCACCGAGACGGGCACGGGAGCGGTGACCACCATCGTCGGCCCGCGCAACCGCCGAATCACGGCGACGACGCCGATGCGGCTGACCGGCCCCGCCGCCGGCACCGATTTCGTCAAGACCTCGGCCGACCCGACCGGCGAGACGGTGCTCGGCACCTTCGCCAACTGTGCCGGCGGGATCACCCCGTGGGGCACCATGCTGTCGGGTGAGGAGAACTTCGACGGCTACTTCAGCAACGCGAGCGCGGTGACCGACGCGACCGCCGCCGAGCGGCTCGAACGCTACTCGTTTGACGACGACTCCGACTACCACCAGTGGGGTCGGTTCGACCCCCGCTTCGATCTCGCGCAGGAACCGAACGAGGCCAACCGGTTCGGCTACGTCGTGGAGGTGGATCCGCACGATCCGAACTCCACCCCGATCAAGCACTCCGCGCTCGGCCGGCTCAAACACGAGGGTGCCACGATCCACGTGGTGTCGTCGGGTCCCGACGAGGGCACCGTGGTGGCCTACACCGGCGACGACGAGCGATTCGAGTACATCTACAAGTTCGTGTCGAGCCGCAAGATGAAGACCGGGGTGTCGGCGACCGCGCGCGCCCACAACATGGGCATCCTCGACGAAGGCACCCTCTACGTCGCGTCGTTCACCGGCGACAACCCCGACGCCGTCGATGGCAGCGGCGAACTACCCGAGGGCGAGTCCTTCGCGGGCACCGGCACCTGGCATCCGCTACTGACGGTCAACGCCGACGGTTCGGCCCGCTCCCATGTCGACGGGATGACCCCGGAGGAGGTGGCGGTGTTCACCCGGCTGGCCGCCGATCAGGCCGGGGCCACCAAGATGGACCGACCCGAGGACATCGAGACCAACCCCCGCACCGGAAAGGTGTACTGCGCGTTGACCAACAATGACGAACGCGGCACCGACGGCGAAGCGCCGGCCGATGAGGCGAACCCGCGCAACGAGAACAAGAACGGTCAGGTCATCGAGATCACCGACAACCACACCGGCACCGATCTCACCTGGAATCTGCTGCTGGTCTGTGGTGACCCGGCCGCCGCCGACACGTACTACGGCGGCTATGACAAGACCAAGGTCAGCGCGATCTCCTGCCCCGACAACGTGGCCTTCGACCCGCACGGCAACCTGTGGATTTCTACCGACGGCAACGCACTCGACAGCAACGACGGCTTGTTCGCCATCGCCCTCGACGGTGCGCAGCGCGGACAGACCAAGCAGTTCCTCACCGTCCCGGAAGGAGCCGAGACATGTGGTCCGATCATCGGCAGCGACCGGGTGATGGTGTGCGTGCAGCATCCGGGTGAGCTCGACGACCACTCCGCCGACAACCCGGCATCACACTGGCCCGACGGCGGCGACACCCAACCGCGGCCCGCAGTGGTCGCCGTGTGGCGTGACGGCGGCACACCCATCGGCGTCTGAACAGGAGCACTCAGCTCTGCGACTTGCGCCCCACCACGAAGTAGGCGATCGGCCCGAAGTAGTTGAGAAAGCTCAACGCCACCCAGAGTGGCTTCGGGCCCTTCACCTGCTCGGCCGGTCGCCGCTTCAGGTCGCGCAGGGCCGCACCCTGCAGCGCGAACTGGACGATGGCGCCGACGATGATCAGCGCTCGTGACTCCGGCGGGAGTTGGGAGAATCGCTTCTTCTTCGCGCTTGTCATGGATCTCACAATAGTGTGTGCTTTTATTTCGTAAACCTAAGTATTAGCCTGGTCGTGTGTCTGATGACGAGACGTTCCAATTGGCATCGGCCCTGCGGCCGACGGTGACCCGGCTCTACCTGACCCTGCGGCGACGCACACCCATCGCCGAGTACTCGGCCGCGCAGGCATCCGCTCTGGCGGTGCTGCTCGACCACGGGCCGATGCGAATGGGCGAACTCGCCGAGCGCGAATCGATCCGGATGCCCACCGCGACAGCGCTGATCGACGGGCTCACCAAGAACGGTCTGGTCGAACGAACCCCCGACCCGGCAGACCGCCGCGCCGTTCTGGTCGGGCTCACCGACCACGGACGCGATCTGCTCGACCGGGTCCGCGGCCGCCGCGACACCATCCTGACCGCGGCCCTCGCCGAACTCAGCGACGACGACCGCGCCGCACTCACCGCCGCCGCACCCGCCCTCGAGGCGTTGCGTCATCAGCTCGAGTCGCTCCCGAATCCGGAAGCGGCCGACATCACCGCCGAATGATCCCGAGGTAACCATGACCGTCACCGAGAACCGGCCCGTCCCCCAGCCGGCCGAACACCACGAACCATCACTGCTGGAGACCTTCCGCCAACAGCCGCGCACAGTCTGGGTGACCGCATTCGGCGCGGTCATCGCCTTCATGGGCATCGGCCTTGTCGACCCCATCCTCAACAGCATTGCCGAAGCGTTGAATGCGCCACCGGAGAAGCTGACCCTGCTGTTCGGCGTCTACGTCGGTATCCAATGTGTCGCGATGTTGCTGACCGGTTGGGCTGCTTACCGATTCGGCCCCAAACGCACCCTCACCGTCGGTCTCACGTTGATCGTGATCGCCGCCGGGATCTCATCGTTTGCGAGCGGGATCGATCAACTCATCGCCTACCGGGTGCTCTGGGGACTGGGCAATGCGCTGTTCATCGCGACCGCGCTCGCGTTCATCGTGTCCGCGGCCAAGGGGAGCCAGCACGGCGCGATCATGCTGTACGAAGCCGCGCTCGGCGTCGGCCTGGCCGTCGGTCCGCTGTTGGGAGCCGTTCTCGGCGAATGGAGTTGGCGCGCACCCTTCGCCGGCACCGCGCTGCTGATGCTGGCCGGCGCGATCCTGTGCGCGGTCATGTTGCCATCGGATGGCCCGCGCACCACGCGCACGCCGGTCCGGATCGTCGACCCGCTGAAGGCGCTGCGCAACCGCACGCTGCTGATCACCTCGATCGGGTCCGCGTTCTACACCGGGGCACTGTTCACCGTCATCGCTTGGGCGCCGATCGCGATGGGGCTGCGACCGATCTACGCCGGCCTGATCTTCTTCGGTTGGGGCCTGCTGACCGCGCTGGCCGGCGTGTTCATCGCGCCGTGGCTGGCCGAACGGATCGGCCAGAAGGGCGGTGTCATCAGCGCGATCTCGGTGTATGCCATCGTGATGGCGCTCGCCGCCATCGGCGTGCTCACCGACCAGGTGGCGCTGATCGGGATCGCGGTCATCCTGTCCGGCCTTCCCTCGGGTGTGTTGAACACCCTGTTCACTGGTGTCGCGATGTCCTCGGGTGAGGGTTCCACCCCGCGGTCGGTGTCCAGCGCCGGCTACAGCTTCCTGCGGTGGATGGGCGCGGCCGTCTCCGCTGTGCTGGTGGCCCACCTTGCCGACTGGTTCGGCTCGGTGTCCGCGCCGTTCTGGTTTGCCGCACTCTACTGTGTGATCGCCGTGGCCGCCGTCGCGTTCGTCCGTACGCAGGCTGCCGCCGACCACGAGGTCGACGACACCGCGGCACTTATCGGCGCCGAAGAGTACTGACCGGCGGGGCGCCTGCGCTGCCCACCACGCGTAGCGCCTCGGCGCCGATGAGGCGCCCCAGTTGGGTGTAGGCGGCGAACTGTCCCTCGTCGAACCACTGATCCGACGTGCTGTCATGCGGGAAGATCGAATGGGTGTTGGCATACGTCATCAACCAGTCCGGGCAGTTCTGCCAGAGGACCGCCTTCGCCAGGATCAGCCGACCGGTCCGTGACACACCGTCCTTCGGCGGATAGGTGAAGGTCGCGGTGACCACGCACTGACTCGTGATGCGCGCGTTCAACGCAGCGAAGTCGTCGTCGGGGTCGAAGGCTGTTCCAGTCCCGGGAGCCAGATTCTCCGCGGTGTGGTCGTCTCCGCCACCCTGTTCGGGAAAGGAGAACGTGACGCCTAGTTCGGCACGGGCCAAGCGGATCGCGTCGGCCAAGGTACTCAGATTCGGTGGGGTGTCACCGCTGGCGTCGATACACACGATGGTGGTGCAGCGGCGCCGTAACGCCTCGACGAGGCCCAGGTTCTCATAGTGTCCGCCATCGGAAATCTGGAGGAGTCGTCCGCGGGCAGAGTTGAGGCCCAGCACCTCTCGATACAGGTAGCCGGCGCCGCGGTAGCGCGGCAGCCCGTGTGGCCAGGACCAGTTGTTCTGCTGGTGCGTCGACGCGGCCAGGAAGGACGGGTTCGGCAGCCAGGTCCCCAGGCGCGCACCGGAGATGGCGAACAGTTTCTGATATCCCGAGCCCATCCGGCCCATCGCGGAGGCGAACGCCGCCCCGCTCACCGCGACCGCGGCCTGCACGGTCAGGTCTCGTCGGATGCGCGGTGGGGCCAGTTGCTGCACCGCGCTGGTGGACACCCAACCGACGTCCGGGCCACCCACCCAATCGGTGCCGAAGGTGAACGGCACCGCATTGAGACCTGCGGCCGGCTTCTCCTGACCGGAGATCGTGGCCGCGGCAGCGAACACGAAGTGCGGTGTGGCGTCGGGGGTGTCGAAGTCCGCGAGTTCGGTGGATTCGCTACTCGGATACGCCTCGGCGGTCATACCCTCGCCGTCGGCGCTGCGGACCCGGCGGACAGCGAACGCACGGGCCAGCCGACGCCGATAAAACGGCTGCAGACTCGACGAGGTCACGTCGTAGAGCGACAGTGTGATCGCCAGGATGACCGCTATCGACAGGACCCACCACACGCCGCTGTGATCTGCGCCGCCGGCAGAAACATCTTCGCCGGACAGCATGTCGCGGGTCTGCGCTCCTTGATCGACCGGATGGGCGACAAAGGTGTCGAACGTCCACGCTCCGACGCCCCCGAAAGTGGCAAACCACGTCGCGATCACCACCGCCAAAGTCGCCAGCACGAGCAGCAGTTGCACCGCGCCGCGGGGAACTCCCTTGCGCGGCGCGTCCGGCTTGCCCCGGATCCCGGCGACGAGCTTGCCAACGAGTCCCCGGTTGCGCCACAGGATCGCGGCGAGCAGCGCCACATAGTTGAGCAGCGCGACTGCCGACGCGCTCCAGGCGATTCCGGCCGGCGACGACGACAGCACCGAATCGGCCAGCCGCATCAGGCCTGGTGCACCGACCGTCATCACCGCGATGATCGCCACGGCTACCGCGAAACACACGGCGACACCCGACAGTCGCTCCCGCCACCGCTCACCGCGATCACTGACCGACCGCGCCTCGGTGTAGCCGGCGGCGACCAGAAGGGTGAAGCAGATCGCGCCCAGGACTCCCAGGACCCACAGCGTCGCAGTGGAATTGGCGAACAGACTCGCCTGATTCGGATCGGCCGGCGAATCCGCGGTGTTCTCATCGGGTACCGGCACGATCGCCGCCATGGGGATGGTGGCGTAGACGATCCCGGCGACTACTCCGGCGATGACCGCCGGGGTGAACAGGATCGTGAGCGACAACAACATGTTCTTGGCGATGATGGCCAGTGCCGCAATCATCTCGGCCGGACTGTCGGCGATGTAGCTGGCACGGCGCCGGATGTGGTCGTACTCCTCGCTGCCCTCCCCGAACAGGTCGGCGAGACCGACCTGTTGCACGTCGTCCGCGTCGTACCTGGCCTGCATGTCTTTCGGCCACGACCCGGTCCGCGGCGCGTTGCGGCGCATGGCCTGCAGGTAGGCACCCGCGGTGTAACCACCACCGGACACCGACACCACGTAGTCGGGTTCGAGACCGCCGGTCTCGCGTCCGGTGAGGCTCTGCATCGCTCCCAACGCGACCGAGGCCGACCGCACCCCGCCACCCGACAAGCAGATCGCGGTCGTGTCTCCCGTGTCGGTGGTAGGGGTCAGATAGGCGCGGTCCCAGCGGGGTTCGTCGGCCCAGCGGTCGGTTCTCGGTGTCGGCGCCCACGCCTGCGCACCGTGTCTGCGCACCCAGCGGCGCGCCACGATGGCCTTCACCAGTCCGACGAGCGACCACAAGGCGATCACCGAGGCAGGGATCAGCAGCGCGAATTTGGCCGTCGCGAACACCGCCGATGCGGCGAGGTTCCCAAGCGTCCAATCGGTGGCCAGCGCCAGGTTTTCGGCGAGGTCGAACAGACCGGCCGCGACGATGCCCACCCCGGCGACCGTGGACACCGTCCGGTAGGGCGCGGTGAAGGCCAGCAGACGTCCCAGCAACGCCAGCCCGCCCAGCGACAGGACGTAACCGAGGATGAGCCCGAGGTCGGGTGCGAGGGTGCCGCGCAGCTCGTCGAGTTGCGCCTGCTCGGTCGGCGGGTACCCGAACTCCCACGGGACGACTCCAGGAGCAGACGAGGGCAGGCAGGTCACCGCCACCAGCAGCAGGCCCAGCACGATGATGATCACCACCGCGATGACCGTGTTGCGGTCGGTGGGCGAGCGTTCGGCGGAGAATCGAATGCGGGCACGGTTCGGGATCACGCTCGGTTCTGTCATCGATGCCTCGATTCCCCGGATGCGCTCGCTCGACCGATGTGATCTGTCTACACCCGTGGGTATGGTTCTGTCACCGGCGTCGACAGTTCAGATGACTCGGCTTCCGCTGTTGAACGGGCGCTGACCTGCCGGAACGTTCTTGTCGGTGGGGTGTCGTAGGTTGGTGTCAGCGAGATCGACGAAGTGATGTGAGCCAGGTCGGGCCGGTGATTGAGCGGTCTGTTTCTTTCGGAGATATGTGGGTTGTGGTCTCGCGCTGCCCCATAGGTGTCTCTGGAAGGTGTTGCTGGTGTCGGGTCCGGGTTGGTCGGTTGCGTCGTGGTGGAGTGACCCGTCGCCGTGGCCGGAGTTGCCTGCGCTGTTCACCGGCGGCCTGCCGGCCGAGGCTGTCGGGTCGCGAGACACCAACGATCTGCTCGGCGCCTTGATCTCCGATGTACGCGGTGAGGCGTTTACGGCGTGGCATCGCTATCAGATCGCCGCCGAACTCCACACCCGCCTGGTCGGTGCTGAATCCGATGATCACGCCCTGTTGCTGCATGACGGGTTCGCCGACTGCGCCGCCCGGATCGCGGTGAGCCAAGCCATCAGTCAGGGCGCCGCTGAGCAGTTCCTGCATCAGGCCGTCGCGCTCCGGGATCGCCTGCCTCAGGTGGCGCAGCGGTTGCGCGATGGTCGGATCACCGCCGAGTTGATCGTCAAGATCATCTCCCGCACCGAACTGGTCGATGGGCAGCCGTATGCGGCTGCGGTCGATGCCGAGATCGCCGCCAACCTCGACGCCCACACCACCGCCTGGTCGGCGCACCGGCTGCGCGACATGTGCGATCGGATCATCTTCCGGCATCACCCGGATGCGGTACGTGAACGCCGCCGCCAGGCCCTCGACAAACGTGGTGTGCACTCCAAGAACACCGGTGACGGGATGGGCGAGATCTCGGCGACGATGGCCGCCGAAAACGTACGCATCGCCGCCGAGGCGGTCCGTAAGCTGGCCGACGCG
>NZ_JAPKFM010000022.1:0-98404 GCF_026262595.1 Gordonia aquimaris
CGGCGCCACCGACGTTCAACACCCGACCAGCGAATCGGCGCCACTGACGTTCAACACCCGACCAGCGAATTGTGCACCGACGTTCAACACCCGACCAGCGAATTGTGCACCGACGTTCGACACTCGACCAGCGATTTGTTGCAGCGACCTCGGGCAGCAGTAATCGGATGGCGCCGAATCGGGATGCCTCAGAAGCGGATCGTCGTGGTCCCGCGTCGGCGTGCACGGTAGGTGAACCGCCGCTCGGTGATGTCGCCGTGGCCATCGGCGCCCACTCGCAACACGGTCGACGCGCGCGTGCCGTAGCCGCGCACGTCGATGAACATCGGCGAGAGGTCACGTTCGCGCTCGATTGGCACTCCTGTGCTGGGCAGAGCGTCGTCGGCCGGGCGATCGCGGTCGGCAAGCAACTCGAGATACGGATCGACGGACTCCGGATCATCGAGCAGTAACTCCGACAACGCATCCCGCCCACGGTCGACCTTGGGCCAGTGACTGTCTAGCAAACCGTTGGACAATCCGTGAACGCCGTCGGGAACCTGCTGTAGCCGGGGCCGCGGCCAGTTCGTCGCCCACCAGAACTCCTCGGCATCGCCGATCAACACGTTCACCGGCGCATAACCCTGTGCACGGGTGAGGAGTTCGCCGGCGAACTCTGCCGGACTCATCGCACCGAGCAGGAACTGCACCGGCAGTTCCCCACGCGATCTCGGACCGGTAGCGGGTATTCCGTCGCGAACATTGGTGACCATGGCCACGCGGGAAGGGGTCTCGGCGTTGACGCCCATCCAGGTGCCGCCCGCCTCCCCGTCACGACCTCCGATGATCGGTGCGTCCGGCCATCGCGACAACGCCCGGGTGCGTCGCGCGTGGAACTCGTCCCGGTTGGCCGCGACCACCAGTGGCGTGTCGGGCAGGACGTTCCAGCCGAACAGGATCAGGCACATGACAGCTCAGTCGGCGACCGGTAGATAGTGGCTCATGTTGGTCATCTTGCGCTGTACACCGGCGATCTCGCGAACCGCCTGCGCAACGAGGCTGCGATCGAGCGGCGAGAGTCGTTTCATGTCCAGGGTGTCGCCCACCGGCTCGCCACGATCGAACTGCGCCACCTGGTAGGTGAGGCGCACCCGTTGCAGCACGTCGAACACCTCGACGAGTTCGGACGCCTGCGCTTCGCTGAGCATCGTGCTGCCTGCCGCCGCACGCAGCCGCGCACGGGTGTCGAGTTCGGTGGCTCCCACGCTGAGCGCCGCCCAACGCGCAATGTTCACCAGCGGGGTGAGAGCGTGCTCCTTGATCTCGAAGGTATCGGCCCGACGGGTCAACACATCGCGCATAGACCGCAACCGGGCCTTGTACGACAATGCTTCGGCCAGCAGCAATCCCACTGTGCCGGGATGGTTGCGGAGCTCGGCGAACAACCCACCGAGCGCGTCTGCGCCCAACACTCCCCAGATCGGCCGACTGTCCAGCAGCAACGAGGTGAAGATCATGCCCTTGTTCTCCAGCGGCGCCTGCACCCAGCCCTGCGCAGCAGATCGCCACTGCGACCGGGTGCGAGCAAACAAGGGCTTGGAGGCGATGGCACCGTTCTCGTCGATCCGGCGCCCTGCACCCAGGAGTACCTCGTTGACCTCACCGAATGCGATTCGGTAGGAATCGATCTGCTCATCGGGGACGGCGTCGTCGAGTGCCACGGCGGAGTCGATGTCGGAGGTGAGAACCGGCTCACGCCGGGCGTTGCTGCCCAAGGACAGCCAGGTGAGCGCGCCGGGGTCGAGTTCCGGGTGCCGCTCGAGTACCAGGTCCAGCGCCCGCCGGACCACGGCGTCGTGGATCAGCGCGCCGATCGCGGTCACCTCGTGAACGGGTTGTTCCCGTCGCACCATGTCGGCCATCAGATACGGGATACGACGTGCACGGGCCGTCAGATCGCCGATATTGCCTGCCCGGGACACCTGCGCACGCAGTGACATTCCCGGTCCTGCCGGGGCCGCGATGAAGTCGACCGCGGCCACCACCCCGACCACTGCGCCGGCGGGATCCACCACCGGCATGGCCGTCAGATCACGGTCGAACAACACGGTGAGCGCGTCCACCGCAGCGGTGCCCTGAGGCACCACCGGAACCGGCCCGGCGACCAGTTCACCGACCGGCGTGTCGATGTCTCGACCGACCGCGACGACCCCGGCCCGAATGTCGGCGTCGGTGAGCAATCCGTACGTGCCTCCGGTCAGCGGGATCACAAGATGATCCTGGCCTCGCTCGGTCATCAACGCCGCTGCCTCACGAACGGGCATGTCTGCTGAACCGATGATCGGCCGGGTGACCAGCAGATCGTCGACGATTCCCGGGCCGGAACCACTTCGATCGCGTCGACGTGCGACGGTGAGCTTGTTGCCCGATGCGCCATCCGGATCGGACACGGCGTATTCCCTCCCTGACTCGACGAATCTCATTGCTTAGATTAGCCGTGAGACGGGCGTGACCCGTCGCCCGGAATCGGGTGACGGGTCACGCAGTGTGTCCGATGATCAGGCGTCGGCGGTGGCGTCTGCCTTCTCGTCGCTCGTGGCCGTGTCGGCCTTGGCTTCGTCGTCGACCGGCACCAGGCTGATCTTGCCGCGGTCGTCGATGTCGGCGATCTCCACACGGAGCTTGGAGCCAACGTTGACGACGTCCTCGACCTTGTTGATCCGCTTGCCCTTGCCGAGCTTCGAGATGTGCACCAGGCCGTCGCGACCCGGCAGCAGCGACACGAACGCACCGAAGGCGGTGGTCTTGACGACCGTGCCCAAAAACCGCTCGCCCACCTTGGGCAGCTGCGGGTTGGCGATGGAGTTGACCTTGTCGATCGCGGCCTGCGCGGACTCGCCGTCGGAGGCGCCGATGAACACGGTGCCGTCATCCTCGATGGAGATGTTGGCGCCGGTGTCCTCGGTGATGCCGTTGATCGTCTTGCCCTTCGGGCCGATCAGCTCACCGATCTTGTCCATCGGGATCTTGATGGTCGTGATGCGCGGTGCATACGGGCTCATCTCGTCCGGCTCGTCGATGGCCTCGGCCATCACGTCGAGGATGGTCAGCCGGGCGTCCTTGGCCTGGCCGAGGGCACCCGCAAGCACCTTCGACGGGATCCCGTCGAGCTTGGTGTCGAGCTGCAGCGCGGTCACGAAATCCTTCGTGCCGGCCACCTTGAAGTCCATGTCGCCGAAGGCATCCTCGGCACCGAGGATGTCGGTCAGCGCCACATAGCGGGTTTCGCCGTCGACGGTGTCGGACACCAGACCCATCGCGATACCGGCGACCGGAGCCTTCAGCGGCACGCCGGCGTTCAGCAGCGCCATGGTCGACGCACAAACCGAACCCATCGAGGTGGAACCGTTGGAGCCCAACGCCTCCGAGACCTGACGGATGGCGTAGGGGAACTCCTCGACGCTCGGGATCACCGGCACCAGGGCACGCTCGGCGAGGGCACCGTGGCCGATCTCGCGACGCTTCGGCGAACCGACACGACCGGTCTCACCGGTCGAATACGGCGGGAAGTTGTAGTGGTGCATGTAACGCTTGGACGTCTCGGGTCCGAGCGAGTCGATCTGCTGCGCCATCTTGACCATGTCGAGGGTGGTCACGCCCAGGATCTGGGTCTCACCGCGCTCGAACAGGGCACTACCGTGTGCGCGCGGGATCACCGCGACCTCGGCCGACAACGACCGGATGTCGGTGATGCCACGGCCGTCGATCCGGAAGTGGTCGGTCAGGATGCGCTGACGCACCAGCTTCTTGGTGAGCGAGCGGTAGGCCGCACCGATCTCCTTTTCGCGGCCCTCGAACTGCTCGCCGAGCTGGGCGAGGATGTCCGCCTTGAGCTCGTCGGTCTTGTCGTCGCGCTCCTGCTTGCCCGCGATGGTGAGGATCTCCGAGAGACGATCCGAACCGGCGGCGGCGACGGCGTCGTAGGCGTCCTGCGCATACGGCGGGAACAGCGGGAACTCGCCGGTCTCCTTGGCCGCCTCGGCTGCGAGCGACTTCTGTGCCTCGCAGAGGCGTGCGATGAACGGCTTGGCGGCCTCGAGTCCCTCGGCGACAATCGCCTCGGTCGGTGCCTGCGCACCGCCGGCGATGATGTCGATGACGTTCTCGGTGGCTTCGGCCTCGACCATCATGATCGCGACGTCGGCGCTGTCTCCTTCACCGGAGACGATCCGCCCCGCGACGACCATGTCGAACACGGCACCCTCGAGCTGTTCGACGGTCGGGAACGCAACCCATTGACCGGCCTTGTTCTCCTCGGTCGGGATCAACGCGACGCGCACGCCGCCGACCGGCCCCGAGAACGGCAGTCCGGCGAGCTGGGTGGACGCCGATGCCGCGTTGATCGCGACGACGTCGTAGAGGTCCTTGGGATCGAGCGACATGACCGTCACGACGACCTGGATCTCGTTGCGCAGGCCGTCGACGAACGACGGACGCAGCGGACGGTCGATGAGGCGGCAGGTCAGGATCGCGTCGGTGGAGGGGCGTCCCTCGCGACGGAAGAACGAGCCGGGGATGCGGCCCGCAGCGTACATGCGCTCCTCGACGTCGACGGTCAGCGGGAAGAAGTCGAAGTGTTCCTTCGGCTGCTTGGATGCCGCGGTCGTCGAGAGCAGCATGGTCTCGTCGTCGAGGTAGGCGGTGACGGAGCCGGCGGCCTGCAAGGCAAGGCGGCCGGTCTCGAAACGGATGGTGCGGGTGCCGAAGCTCCCGTTGTCGATGACGGCGGTCGCTTCGGTGATCGTGTCGTCATAGTCGGCGTCGGTGTCGACGCCGGGGGTGGTCACATCTGACATGTGGTCGGAAGAATCCCTTCGTGTAGCCACCGGTGACCGGCGGCCGGTTGGTCGGATGCGGATCAGCTCTTCGCCGAACCCACCACACATTGCGGTGCGCGTGCACCACAGAGGTGGCGACGTCTGCGACAGCAGAGTCGACCCGGAACGGAGCCATGAGAGAAGTGCCGGTCGTGCGGATGCGCATCCGGAGCGCATCCTGAAGTAGCGCAGACGGCCTTCGATCGAAGCGGCCGGAATCAGGTCGGAACAGGTTCCGGCGGCCACTACCGAGGACCGATCTGCTCGAGTGTCACGTCCAGCAGGACTTCACGGCAACGATCAGTGGCCAGCCTATCATTACGGGCTGGCCTGCAGAAACGACTCGGCCGCCCCCGGGATGCGGAGGCGGCCGATCATCGGAGAATCGTCGATCAGCGACGCAGACCCAGACGCTCGATCAGCGAACGGTAGCGGTTGATGTCGACCTTCGCGACGTACTTCAACAGACGGCGACGGCGACCCACCAGCAGCAGCAGACCACGACGGCTGTGGTGATCGTGCTTGTGCGTCTTGAGGTGCTCGGTCAGATCGGTGATGCGCTTGGTGAGCAACGCGACCTGCGCCTCGGGCGAACCGGTGTCGGTCTCGTGCAGCCCGTACTCGGCGAGGACGTCCTTCTTTTCGGCGGCAGTCAGTGCCATGGAGATACTCCTGGATTCTCAGTCCCGCGTTCTTCGGTTACCGCCGGACACCTACCCCGGTACCGCGACAGTCGGCGCGCCACCGCGGACCGCAGCAACGCCGATCGACAATTTTACCAGCGCAAACGAACGCGGCCAAAATCGCCGACGGTCAACCCCGCTCGGCCAGCACCCGGCGGGTGTCCTCGACGTCGGTGGCGATGGCGGTGATCAGGTCTGCCACGTCGGGGTAGTTCTCCATCCCGCGCAGTCGGCCCACGAAGTCGATCGCGACGTGCTGCCCGTAGAGGTCGGCGCTCTTGTCGAGGACGAACGCCTCGACCGTCCGGGTCCGACCCGAGAAGGTCGGGTTGGTCCCCACCGACACCGCGGCCTGATACCGCTGTCCCGGCTCGACCTGTCCGACGACGGGTCCGACCCCCAACACCGAGAACCACGCGGCATACACCCCATCGGCGGGAATGGCCGCGTACATCGGCGGGGCGACGTTGGCGGTCGGAAATCCGAGCTCTCGACCGCGTCCGTCGCCGCGCACCACAACGCCTTCCACCCGGTGCGGACGCCCGAGCGCCTCGGCAGCGGCCTCGACGTCGCCGGCCGCGACACACGAACGGATGTAGGTCGACGAGAAGGTCACCGCATGCTCACCGAACAACGAGATGGCCTGCACCTCGAACCCGAACATCTGCCCGAGCTCGGCGAGTTTGGTGACGTCGCCGGCCGCCTTCTTACCGAAGGTGAAATTGTCGCCGACCACGACATCAGCCGCGTGCAGGGTCTCGACCAGGATGTCGTGGGCGAAGTCCTTGGGGGAACGCGACGCCAGTTCCGGCGTGAACGGCATGACGCAGAAGACGTCGATGCCGAGCTGTTCGGCCAGCTCCGCCCGCCGGGTCAGCGTGGTGAGCTGCGGCGGATGCGTGCCGGGCCGCACCACCTCGGCCGGGTGCGGGTCGAAGGTCATCAGCACGGCGGGCACGCCGCGTTCTTTCGCCGCTGTGGTCGCGGCATGGATCAACTGGGCATGGCCGCGGTGCACTCCGTCGAACACACCGATCGTGACCACGCATCTACCCCAGTCCGCGGGGATGTCCTCGAGACCTCGCCAACGCAACACGCGCACCAGCCTACGGCCCGCCGCGACGACAAACCACATCCGGCCGTCGGTGGTGAACAGCGTGTTTCACCGGACCTCGGATGGTTGAACGCAGCGGGAACTGCCGACGACGCGACGGCTGCTGTCGCCGGCCGGGCGGGCACACCCTAAGCTCGAAGAATGCCCCAGTCCCGCGCGGCCCGAGCCGACATGCCCGCATCGGGCGGAGATGTCGACGCCCGAACCACGTCGGCCGAGCGACCGGTGACCGAACTGTCCAATGTCACCCAGGACTACCTGAAAGTCATCTGGACGCTTCAGGAGTGGGCAGACGTGAAGGTCACCACCAAGATGCTCGCCGAACGTCTCGGGGTGTCGGCATCGACTGCATCGGAGGCCATTCGCAAACTCGCCGATCAGGGTCTGGTGTCGCACGAACGGTACGGGTCGGTCACCCTCACCGACGAGGGGCAGTCCGCGGCGGTGCTGATGGTCCGCCGACATCGACTCATCGAGACCTTCCTGGTGCGCGAACTCGGCTACGGCTGGGATGAGGTGCACGACGAAGCCGAGGTGCTCGAGCACGCGGTATCGGACCGGCTGATGTCCCGGTTGGACGCGAAACTCGGCTTCCCCAGTCGGGATCCGCACGGCGATCCGATCCCGGCCCTCGACGGTTCGGTGCCCAGCCCGGACGCCAGGCTGCTCTCCGAGCTCGAGGTCGACGAATCGGGCACGGTGGCACGGATCTCCGACGACGACCCGGAGATGCTGCGCTACTTCGACGAGGTCGGGGTCGCCCTGGACCGCGTGGTCACGGTCGTGGAGAAACGACCGTTCGCCGGCACGATTTCGATCTCGGTGGACGGCAGCGAGCAGATCGACCTCGGTGACATCGCCGCCCGGGCGATCTTTTTGGTGACGCCGCCATGATCGTGGGGCGGTCGCTGACCCCGGGGTCAGCGTAGCGTCGCCGGCCGCACCACCATCACCGAACTGGCGCGGCGCCCCTTCTCCTGTACGAGTGCGATAGCCCGACCGTCCGGGTCGATCACCACGTAGGTCTCCTTGCGGCCGATCGGGGTCAACCATCGCCCCTGACTGATCGACTCCGCTTCGTCGGCATCGATGTCGCGGTGCGGGAAGGACAGTTTCGCAGCCTCATCGATCGTCAGCGACAGACCGGGGCCTTCGCTCAGCATCTCCAGCGTGCGAGCGTTCTCGAGAGTGAACGGCCCGACGGCCGTGCGGCGCAGCGCCGTCAGGTGGCCGCCGACCTCCAGTGCGGAACCGAGATCGCGAGCCAGCGAGCGGATGTAGGTGCCGGCCGAACAATCGACCTCGACGTCCACATCGACGAAGCCGTCGTCGGTTCGCCGGATGCCGACGATGTCGAACCTGCTGACCGTCACCGGCCGGGCCGCGAGATCGAACTCCGCGCCGGTACGCACCAGGCTGTGTGCGCGTCTGCCGTCGACCTTGATCGCACTGACCCGGGCCGGAACCTGTTCGATGTCACCGGTCAGGGCCGCGATGCCGGCGGCGATCTCGTTGTCGGTCAGATGTGCCGCATCAACACGCGAGATCGTCTCGCCCTCACGATCGTCGGTGTCGGTGGCCGCACCGAGCCGCATGGTCGCCACGTAGGACTTGGTGGTCAGCGAAAGCAGTCCCAGCAGCTTGGTGGCCCGTTCGATACCCACCACCAGCACGCCGGTGGCCATCGGGTCGAGCGTGCCGGCGTGTCCGACCCGCCTGGTGTTGAACAGCTTTCGGCATCTCGACACGACATCGTGGCTGGTCATGCCGGGGTCTTTGTCGACGACGATCAGGCCGGCGTTCTCAATCGATGCATCGGCCATGTCAGAGGTGCGCAATCGTCGTCGTGATGAGTCCCTGGTCGATCAACCATCGTCCGCGGAGTTCCACCAGCGGCGCCCCACCATCGACCGCGGCTGGATCGATGAGGATTGCCGAAGTGAACGTGCCGGCCCGTTCGGACGTCTGGTCAAACGTGATGTGGGCGTCCTCGAAACCGAGCCACCGCTGCGTCAGCGGGAACCACGCCTTGTAGGTGGCCTCCTTGGCGCAGAACAGCAACCGATCCCAGTGCACTCCGGCCGGGCGGGTGGCGAGCACCGCACGTTCGGCCTCCAGGCTGGTGTGCTCGAGAACTCCGGCGGGCAGGCGATCGTGTGGTTCGGCGTCGATACCGAGAGACCGGACCTGCAGCGCGTAGGCGACCACGGCCGCCCGATATCCGTCGCAGTGGGTCAGACTTCCCACGACCCGGTCGGGCCAGACCGGCATCCCGCGCTCACCGCGCATTATGGGAGCGGGTTCGATTCCCAACTGCCCCATGGCCTGTCGCGCACAGTACCGCGCGGTGGTGAACTCGCGCCGCCGCTTCTCCACGGCCCGTTCGATCAGGGACCGTTCGGCGGGCAGCGGTTCGATGCCCGGTGGGTCCTCGAACGCCTCGGCCGCGGCGACACCGCTCGGCACGAGCTGTTCGATCATCTGTCGCCCTCCTGGGGACGTGTGGTGGGTCGTGCGGCCCGACGCTCGCGCCGCTCGGCGATGCGGCGCGCGAACTCGGCGGCCCGTTGCTCGTAGTCCGGCGGCAGTTCGAACCGTGCGCCGTGACCGGGCAGGTCGTCCTCGGTGAGCCCTGGGTCCGGGATGATCGGCCGCAGCAAGGGATCCGGTAGCCCGCGGCGCTTCCATTCGCGCGGATACCCGACCGACACCTCTTCGAAGCGTACGCCGTCGTACCAGGTGGTCCGCGGGATGTGCAGATGGCCGTACACGCAGCACGCTGCGTTGTACCGGGTGTGCCAGTCGGCAGTGAGTTCGCTTCCGCACCAGAGCGCGAACTCCGGGTACATCAGGGCGTCGGTGGGTTCCCGACGCAACGGCCAATGGTTGATCAGCACAGTGGGTTCGGCGGTATCCAGTGCATCGAGGCGCCGGCGCGTCGACTCGATGCGCGCCCGACCCCACGCATCGCGGGTGGGGAACGGCTCCGGCGAGAGCAAGAACTCGTCAGTGGCGACGACGTTTCGTTCGCGGGCCAACGCCAGCGCGGTCAGCGTGGTGGTGGTGCCCTCGGGACGGAAGGTGTAGTCGTAGAGCAGGAACATCGGCACCACCCGAACGCCCGGCGATCCGTCGCCGGGGTCGAACAACGGGTAGATGTCCTCCGGCGTCACGACACCGATGTCTCGGCAGGCCTGCACCAGATAGTCGTAGCGCGCGACGCCGAAGATCTGCAGCGGGTCCTTCGCGGTGGTGTAGAGCTCGTGGTTGCCCGGCACCCACACCACGGTGTGAAACCTCGTTCGCAGCCGCCGCAACGTGTCGATGATGTCATCGGTGCGTTCGGCGACATCGCCCGCGACGATCAGCCAGTCATCACTGCTCTGCGGCCGGATCTGGTCGACGATGTGCTCGTTGCCCCGATGCGCGACATGGAGGTCACTGATCGCCCACAACGTCGCCATCCGTTCAGCCTAACGATGTGGCCGCGGTCACCTCGGAGCAGCCCGACCGCCGCGCCTCGGTCAGCGGACCGGCGCCCCGGGGAGTGCGGACTTCTCGTAGGTGAGCACACCGTCGGGCTCGGTGACGTACTCGCCGACGCAGCGTCCCGTGATGGCCGCGACCGTGACGTCCCAGATCTTGGGGTCGAACGGTTCGAAGGTGTGCTCGAGCCCGAGCGCCGGCAGCGACTCGTTGGCCGGGATCGGAGTGACCCGGCACTGACCTCCGTCGAGGTGGCCGTCGACCCACTCGCGGGCGCTGCGGACGCCGTAGTACTGCGTGGAGCCCGGGGTGTCGTCGCCTTCGTTCAAAGCTGTCAAGAATGGGGTTCCAGGGCACACCTCGGGGGCGGCCGGTTGGCCACAGGCGCCCGGCGAGCCGTACTGCGGGCTGCCGAACGCGAGGTAGGTGGACACCTTCTGGTGTCCACCCATCTCCTTGAGATACAGGCGGGAGCTGACACCGCCGATGCTGTGACCGACCAAGGCGACCCGGACCCCGGGATGCTCGCGGTGAAGTCTGTCCACCGCGGCGCCGATCTGCTTCGCCTCGGCGGTCATGTCGGCGCCCGGGAGGTCGAGGACCGTGGTGGGATATCCGCGCGCCGTCAGGTTCTGGGCCATCGGCTGATACGGCAGGGCCCCGAGGTACTGCCCCGGGACGATCAGGACGTGCGTCGTCGCAGCCGGCGCGGCGCCGGCCGGAGCGGCGCCGGTGGACAGACACATCGCGAACACGCCGCACACGACGGCGACGAGGAATCGGATCGACATGAGGTAAGGGTAACCGAAGCCGCGGCACGAACTTACCCTTTGGTCAGGTCTGCATGCCCGTGCGGCGCCAATGACCCGATCGCACACGATGGGCGACGGCGACCAACCGGAGAACCATGAACACCACCAGGCCGCTCCAGATGCCGGCGAGACCCCAATCGAACACCAGCGACAACCAGATCAGTGGCAGGAATCCGCCGAGCGCAGCGGCCAGCGTGGCAGTGCGCAGGAATCGGGCGTCACCCGCCCCGAGGAGCACCCCGTCGAGCGCGAACACGACGCCCGCGATGGGCAACATCGCGACGAAGAACCACCACGGCGTCTCGATCGCGTCGAGGATCGCCGGGTCCGAGGTGAACAGCCGCGGGATCAGTGCCGCGCCGAGCGCGAAGACCGCCGCCGCTGCGCCGGCCGCGGCCACCGACGCCACGGTCACGCGACGCGCCGTACCCACCGCGGAGCCGACGGCTCCCGCACCCAGCGCAGCCCCCACCAGCGACTGCGCGGCGATGGCGAGCGAGTCGAGAAACAGCGACATGAACTCCCACAGTTGCAGCACCACCTGGTGGGCCGCGACGGCGTGAACGCCGAACCGTGCTGCCACCGCGGCAGCAGAGAGGAAACACACCTGGAAGGACAGACTGCGCAGCACCAGATCCCGCGCCATCACCAGTTGCGCCCCGATCACCCGTCGATCCGGGGCGATCCGTGGCGTGTCCGACCGACGGACCGCACGAACCACCCGGATGGCGAACAGCAGCCCCGTCAGGCCCTGTCCCACCAGGTTCGCCACGGCGCTCCCAGGCAGGCCCATCCGGGGAAACGGGCCGACACCGTGGGTCAGACCGACCACCAACACCGCCGCCACCGACAGCCCGACCACGACGTAGACAACCGGTCGCCGGGTGTCCTGCACCCCACGCATCCAGCCGTTGCCGGCCATCGACAACAGGATCAGCGGAACGCCGAACATGGCGATCCGCAGCCAGCCGGCCCCGTCGGCGACGACCTGTTGCGAATCCGCCGAGCCGGTACCGACGAGCACCCGCATCACCACCGGCGCCAGTGGGTACATCACCGCCACCAGCGCAACACCGACTCCGAGCGCGATCCAGCTCGCCTGTACCCCTTCGGATATCGCACCCGATCGGTTGCCTGCGCCGAATCGACGGGCCGACCGCGCGGTGGTTCCGTAGGAGAGAAAGGTGAGCTGGGTGCTGATCACCGACAGCACCAACGTTCCCACGCCGAGCGCAGCCAGTTCGTTGCCGCCGAGGCGACCGACCACGGCGAGGTCGAGAAGCAGATACAGCGGCGGCGCGATGAGTACCGCCAGCGCCGACACGGTGAGCACCGCGATGCGCCCACCGCTCGGCGTCGACGGCGGCACGCTCGTGACGTCCGACTCTCTCAGAGGGACTCCACCAGTCGCGCGACGACGGCGTCGGCGGTGCCGGTGTCGCTGTATCCCGATGCGTGCCGATGGCCACCACCACCGCGTGCCGCGACGATGGGAACGAGGTCCACGGCGCGTTTGGATCGCAGCGACACGGCCCATTCTCCGGGCGCGGTCTCTTTGAAGACTGCGGCGACCTCGGCCTCGACGGCCGTGCGCACGATGTCGATGACGCTCTCGGATTCCTCCCAGCTCATCGCGGAGAGTACGTCGTGACCCACCACCGCATAGACGATCCCCTCGCCGTTGCAGGCGTGCGGGTCGAGACGCGCGGTCGCGAGCACCTGCGACACCAGGGAGAACCAGGCGAACGGGTGACTGTCGATCAGTGCGCGGCTCCACGCCCGTCCGTCGACTCCGGCGTCGAGCAGCCGTGCGGCCACCCGGAACGACTCGGGCCGGGCCCAGCGGAACGAGCCGGTGTCGGTGACGATGCCCGCGTAGAGGCAGGTGGCGATGTCGACGTCGAGTTCGACACCGAGTTCGTCGAGCACCGCCAACACCAACACAGCGGTACAGTCTGCCGCCGGATCGATCAGGTCGTGGTCGCCGAACCCGTTGTTGGAGGCATGGTGATCGATTGTCACCGAGCACTCCGCAGCCGAGAACACCGGCGCCAGCTCATCGAGCCGCCCCAGGCTGGCTGCGTCCACCGACACCACCACCGGATGCCCCACCACCTCGGCCGCCGGCACGAGCAGCTTGCTACCGGGAAGCTCGCCCAATACCGCCGGCAATGCCACGGTGTCGGGAAACGCGACCTCCACCTCGGTGCCGAGGCGGGTCAGTGCCAACCCCAGCGCCAGCCCGCTGCCGATGGTGTCCGCGTCCGGGCGCACGTGGCAGAGGATTGTCACGGCGGATACCCCGGTGAGAGCACCGGCGACCGCCGTGCTGGTCGCGGCCGTCACTCCGGCGAACCGTCCTCGTCGCCGGGCTCGTCGTCGCGGCTGCGGTAGGGGTCGGCCTCACCCGCGGGGGTCGCGGTCGCCGCCTGACGCGCCACCAGCTCATCGTTGGCGCGGGCGCGCGCCACCAGTTCCTCCATTTGACGCGCCGCATCGGGCACGGTGTCGAGCGCGAAGGTCAGCGTCGGGGTGAACCGAACGCCGGTGCCCGCACCGACTTTGGATCGCAGAATGCCGGTGGCCTTGGCCAAGCCGGCTGCAGCGGCGTCGTAGTCCGGTTCGGCGTCTATGGATTCGCCCATCACGGTGTAGAAGATCGTCGCATCGTGCAGATCGTTGGTGACACGTGCGTCGGTGATGGTCACGTGTGCGAGCCGCGGATCCTTGATCTCGGTGCCGATCGCCGATGCGACGATCGACGAGATGCGCTTCGCCAAACGGGCGGCTCGTGCCGAATCAGCCATCTGTCGTCCTTTCCACTGGGAAACTACTCCCCTTCGGTCTGCGCGCGCAGCGGCACGCAGACCGAAGGGGAGGTGGGTTGTCGCGGCGGACTCAGTCGCGCGGCTTTTCCTGCAATTCGTAACTCTCGATGACGTCGTCGACCTTGATGTCGCTGTAGGTGAGCGTGAGACCACATTCGTAGCCTTCGCGGACCTCGGTCGCGTCATCCTTCTCGCGCCGCAGTGAGGCGATCGACAGGTTCTCGGCGATCACCACGTTGTCGCGGAGCAGGCGGGCCTTGGCATTACGCCGCATGATGCCCGACTGGACCAGACAGCCGGCGATGTTGCCGACCTTCGACGACTTGAAGATGGCCCGGATCTCGGCGCGGCCGAGCTCCACCTCTTCGTAGATCGGCTTGAGCATGCCCTTGAGCGCGCTCTCGATCTCGTCGATGGCCTGGTAGATGACCGAGTAGTACCGGATGTCGACGCCCTCGCGGTTGGCCAGCTCGGTGGCCTTGCCCTCCGCACGCACGTTGAACCCGATGATGATCGCGTCCGACGCTGCCGCGAGGTTGACGTTGGTCTCGGTGACACCACCGACACCGCGGTCGATTACCCGCAGCGAGACCTCATCGCCAATGTCGATCCCCAGCAACGCCTCTTCGAGCGCCTCGACGGTACCCGAGTTGTCGCCCTTGAGGATGAGGTTGAGCTGGCTGGTCTCCTTGAGCGCCGAATCCAGGTCTTCCAGACTGATCCGCTTACGGCTGCGCGCGGCCAGCGCATTGCGCTTGCGCGCGTTGCGCCGGTCGGCGATCTGCCGGGCGGTGCGGTCCTCTTCGACGACGAGCAGGTTGTCGCCCGCGCCGGGCACCGACGTGAATCCGATGACCTGAACCGGACGCGACGGTAGCGCCTCGGCGACGTCGTCGCCGTGCTCGTCGACCATGCGGCGGACACGTCCGTAGGCGTCACCCGCGACGATCGAGTCGCCGACCTTGAGGGTGCCGCGCTGCACGAGCACGGTCGCCACCGGTCCGCGACCACGGTCGAGGTGTGCCTCGATCGCGACACCCTGGGCGTCCATGTCCGGGTTGGCCCGCAGATCCAGCGAGGCATCCGCGGTCAGCAGGACCGCTTCGAGCAGCGCGTCGATGTTGTCGCCCTGCTTGGCGGAGATGTCGACGAACATCGTCTCGCCGCCGTACTCCTCGGGGATCAGGCCGTACTCGGTGAGCTGACCACGGATCTTCGCCGGGTCGGCGCCCTCCTTGTCGATCTTGTTGACCGCCACCACGATCGGCACATCCGCCGCCTGCGCGTGGTTGACCGCCTCCACCGTCTGCGGCATGACGCCGTCGTCGGCCGCGACCACGAGGATCGCAATGTCGGTGGCCTTCGCGCCACGGGCACGCATGGCGGTGAACGCCTCGTGACCCGGGGTGTCGATGAACGTGATCAGACGATCGTCCCCGTTGAGGTGGGTGTTCACCTGGTAAGCGCCGATGTGCTGGGTGATGCCACCGGCCTCCGCCTCACGGACATTGGCCTTGCGCACGGTGTCGAGGAGTCGGGTCTTGCCGTGGTCGACGTGACCCATGACGGTGACCACCGGCGGACGCTGCTCGAGATCCTCTTCGCCGCCCTCGTCCTCGCCGTAGGACAGATCGAAGCTCTCCAGGAGCTCGCGATCCTCGTCTTCGGGGCTGACGACCTGGACGGTGTAGTTCATCTCCGAGCCGAGCAGCTCCAGCGTCTCGTCGTTGACCGACTCGGTCGCCGTGACCATCTCGCCGAGGTTGAACAACGCCTGGACCAGCGATGCCGGGTTGGCATCGATCTTGTCGGCGAAGTCCGACAGCGAGGCACCACGAGCGAGACGGATGGTCTCGCCGTTGCCGCGCGGCAGCCGAACGCCACCGACGGCCGGAGCCTGCATGTTCTCGTACTCGGCGCGTTTTGCCCGCTTCGACTTGCGTCCTCTGCGCGGGGCACCGCCGGGACGACCGAACGCACCCGCGGCACCGCCGCGACCGCGACCGCCGCCGCCACCTGGGCGTCCGCGGAAACCGCCGGGCGCGCCGCCGCCACCGCCGGGTCCGCCACGGAAGCCGCCACCACGGCCGCCGCCACCGCCGGGTCCGCCGCGACCGGGACGTCCGGCGTCCGGACGCGCGGCACGGCTCGGCATCGCGCCCGGGCTCGGACGTGGGGGCATGCTACCGGGGCTGGGACGGGGTCCGCCCTGACCGGGAGCGGGACGACCGCCTCCCTGACCTGGGCGTCCACCGGCTCCGGGCCGACCGCCGCCGGGACGCGGGCCACCCTGCCCCGGACCGGGACGAGGACCCTGCGGCCGTGGAGCGGGCGCCGGCGCGGATGAGTACGGGTTGTTGCCGACACGCGGTGCGCGCGGGCCGGGCTTGGGACCGGGACGCGGGCCGGGTCGGGCCGCGGGAGCGCTGCCGGCGTCTTTCGCGGCCGGAGCTTCCGGCTTGGGAGCCGGGGCGGGCTTCGGCTTCGCCGGGGACGGCGTGGGGGCCGGGGCCGGAGACGGAGACGGAGTCGACGACGGGGCCGGGGTGGCGTCGGCCGCCGCGGCCGGGGACGGGCCCGGGGTCGGTGCGCCGGGCTTGGGGCCGGGCCGTGCCGGTCCGGGTTTGGCGCCGGAGCCGTTGGCGCCGGGCTTGGGTGCACCGCCGGGCTTGGGCGCCGACTTGGCGCCTTCCTTGGACCCGGAGGACTTGGGGAATGATTCGCGGAGTCGACGGGCCACTGGGGCCTCCACCGTCGACGACGCAGATTTGACGAACTCGCCTTGCTCCTTCAGTCGCTCGAGCACCTGCTTGCTCGTCACGCCGAGTTCTTTGGCCAGTTCATGCACGCGGGCCTTGCCTGCCACTGCTCTCCTCACTTGTGAGGTCGAACGGGCTGCCCGCTACGACCTCGGTTTACGTCCGATACGCGCTCATCGTGGGTACTTCACGGTGTGCTCATAGTCTTCTGCTACCTGTTCCGGCCGCTACGGCCATCTTCTTCGGTGATCTCGCCGATCGCTTCGGCGAGGTCGTCGGGGTCCACGGTCAGACCGGGAGCCCGTAGCGCCGAGGGAAACGCCTTGCGTCGCACCGCGGCGGTCACACAGTCCCTCCGCGGGTGCAACCAGGCACCTCGTCCCGGCACGGTTCGCGCGACGTCCACAACCAGTTGTGGCGTGTTGTCGTCCTGTCGGACGGCAACCCGGACCAGATCGGCTGCTTCGGCGCGCTTGCGACAGCCGACACACATCCGGACCGGCCCGAGGTGGGCGAAACCGTCCTGCTCGCTTCGATCCGGGGGTGGCGTCAACAGTCTTCGCTGAACCATCGATCAGTCTAGCGCGCCGTAGGTGTTCTCGGGCAACCGGCTGCTCAGTCGGCGTGCGACAGGCCCGGACGGCCGCTGTGCGCGGCCGGTGGCGCCGGATCGGCGTCGGACCGAATGTCGATCCGCCAGCCGGTCAGCCGGGCAGCGAGTCGAGCGTTCTGGCCTTCCTTGCCGATCGCCAGAGACAACTGATAGTCGGGTACCACGACTCGTGCGGCCTTGGCGGCGAGGTCGACGACCTCCACCGACACAACCTTCGCCGGCGACAATGCATTCCCGACGAACACCCCCGGATCGGTGTCGTAGTCGATGATGTCGATCTTCTCGCCGGCCAGTTCGCTCATCACGTTGCGCACACGCTGCCCCATCGGTCCGATGCACGCGCCCTTGGCGTTGAGTCCGCTCACCCCGGTGTGCACCGCGATCTTCGAGCGATGTCCGGCCTCCCGGGCGACAGCGACGATCTCCACCGATCCGTCCTCGATTTCCGGGACCTCGAGCGAGAACAACTTGCGCACGAGATTCGGGTGCGTGCGCGACAAGGTGATCTGCGGCCCACGCGGTCCACGAGAAACGCCCACGACGTAGCACTTGATGCGGTCGCCGTGCTCGTACGTCTCGCCCGGCACCTGCTCGGCGGTCGGGATGACCCCCTCGGCGCTGTTCGCGTCGCTGCCGATCTGCACCACGATCATCCCGCGGGCGTTGGCGCGGGCGTCCGCCTGCACGACGCCACCGACGATCTCACCCTCGTGGGTGGCGAAGTCGCCGAAGTTCTTCTCGTTCTCCGCGTCGCGGAGGCGCTGCAGGATCACCTGACGTGCGGTGGTGGCGGCGATCCGGCCGAAACCCTCCGGGGTGTCGTCCCACTCGTGGACCACATCGCCGTTGTCGTCGAGCTCCTGCGCGAGCACCCGCACCGCACCGGTCTTGCGATTCACGTCGATGCGGGCGTGCGGCGCGAAGCCGTCGGTGTGCCGGTAGGCCGTCAACAAGGCGGTCTCGATCGCGGTGATCACCGTCTCGATGGAGATGCCCTTGTCGGCCTCGATCATCCGCAGCGCATTGATGTCGATGTTCATCTGGCAGTTCTCCTATTCATTTGTGGCTCCTATTCACTTGTCTGGGCTGTTCACTTGTCTGGGCTGTTCAATTGCTTGGGCTGTCCACTTGCTTGGGCTGTCCGCTTGCGTTCGGGCGTTCTGTTGTCCGATTTGATTGTGCGCAGTTACACGCGATTTGTGAATGCGTCGGTGGTGGTGTGTCCGCTCAGGGCGCCTGGCGACGCCGCGCGATTTCGTCGGCCTCGAGGCCACACAGCTCTAGTTCGGCGGAACTCGGGCGGGAGAAGTCCACGCCCACCACGGCGTTGGTCACCGACTCCAGCATCACCCGCATGGCACTCAGGCGACCACGGTTGTTGACGACGATCTCCACCGCGTCCTCATCGACCGATCCGACCCGACCATCGAGGTGCGCCGGGGCACCGGCGGCATCGACGTAGTCAACCGACACCTTGCGGCCGGTGGCGCGCCGCCAATGCCGGCGCAGGGTGAGGGGGCGGTCCACACCGGGCGAGGTGACCTCGAGCACGTAGGCGGCGTCAGCGGTCTCGGGCGCCGCGTCGAGAACGTCGGAGATCTGTCGACTGAGGTCGGCGAGGACGTCGAGTTCGCCGCCACCATCGCGGTCGACGACGATGCTGACGTCGGTCCGGCCGGTGGAGCCGGTGACATGTACATCCTCGAGGTCGAAGCCCTCGGCGGTGACGACCGATTCGACGAGTCGGTGCACCTGTTCGGCGGTGAGCGGCACAAGCGCCTCCTCGTCTTCAGTTGTCGCGACGATGCTGTGGACTGATGGTCACGGCGGTGATGGACCGCTCGTGTGCAGTGGCCCATCGTAGACCATCGTGATGGCACCGACGACCAGCCGACCGGCTCGTGCTCTAAAGCGGGAAGTCTGCTGGCATCATGTCTCGCGTGACCACACCCCTCCCCCGCCGTTCGGTCCTGCGCGGCAGTCTGGTCGTCGTAGCCGGAGGTGTCGCGACATCCATGGTGGTGGCCTGCGACCGAGGCCCGACTGCCGATCAGATCACCGCCGCCGCCCTGGCACCGCTCGCCGATGCTGCGCTGGCCGATCAGGCTGCCGCGCAGGCATTGGCTCCGCAGGTGCCGGAGTACAGCAATGCCCTCGGGGTGGTCGCGAACCAACGCGGTGAGCACGCCCAGGCCCTGCGCGAGGAGATCACCCGACTCGACGAACGCACCGCCGCACGCCTCGGCACGGCGGGAGCTGCAGGATCGGGGTCGACGCCGGGGACTCCGACGTCGGGGACGGCCCCGGCTCCGTCGGCGCCTGTTCCGACCGTCTCCACGGTTGCCGGGATGCGCGGGCTGCTACAGCAATCGGCACGCACCTCCGCGGACGCGACGGTGTCATTGACCGGTTACCCGGCCGGACTCGCCGGCGCGATCAGCGCCTCGGTGACGAGCATGGTGGAGGTACAGCTCGCATGACCGCCCCGACTGACGCACTTGCTGCCGCCGTCGATGCCGAGGACGCCGCGATCTTCACCTACGGCGTGTCGACCGCCTACGTTTCCACTGCACGGCGTTCGATGGTGGCGGAATACGTTGCCGCCCATCGAGTTCGACGCAACGAACTGGTGACTGCGCTGACTGCGGCCGGCGCGACGGCACCGCAAGCGGCCGCCGGCTACACACTGCCCGTGGATGTCGATGATTCGGTGACGGCGGTCCAGGCGCTCCTCGCCGCCGAAGTCGACTGCACGGTCGCCTATCGCGCGCTCATCGAGCAGAGCGAGGATGCCACGGCGCGCCGCATGGGACTCGACGGACTCACCGAATCATCGGTGCGCGCGGCCAATTGGCGTGTGGCACTGCGTGAATCACCGGTCACCGTCCCGTTCCCCGGACGCGCCGGCTGAGCCGATTGAAGGCTCGGGCCAACCACGACGCGCAGCCGCGCATGTCGCGAGGTGCGCGGATGCCGATCGCGTGCGCGGATCGATCCGTCGTCGGCGATCACCTGACCCCGCGACCGTGCCCACCGCCTATCGGGCAGCCTCGGTCACCCGTACCACGGCGTCGTCGACCGGCACCTCGGTGGCCTCCCCGGTGAAGCGGTCGCGGATCTCGATGGTGCCGTTGGCATATCCGCGGCCAACCACGACGACCACGGGCATCCCGAGCAGTTCGGCGTCCTTGAACTTCACGCCCGGCGAGGCCTTGCGATCGTCGAGCAGCACCGACAACCCTGCCGCGTCGAGATCCTCGGCCAACTGGTGGGCGCCGGCGATGGCGGCCTCGTCCTTGTTTGCGATCACGAGGTGGACCGCGAAGGGTGCCACCGACCGAGGCCACCGCAGACCCTTTTCGTCGTGGCACTGTTCGGCGATCACGGCGACCAGGCGCGAGACCCCGACGCCGTAAGAGCCCATGGTGAGGCGCACCGGTTTTCCGCTCTCGCCCAGCACATCCACCTCGAAGGCATCGGTGTACTTCTGACCGAGCTGGAAGATGTGGCCGATCTCGATGCCCTTGGCCGAGACCAGCGGCCCCTTGCCGTCCGGAGACGGGTCCCCGTCGCGGACCTCGGCTGCCTCGATCGTGCCGTCCGGGGTGAAGTCGCGTCCGGCGACGAGGTTCACGAAGTGCTTGCCAGGCTGGTCGGCGCCGGTGATCCAGGAGGTGCCGTCCACCACCCGCGGGTCGACCAGGAAACGGACGCCGTTGGCCGCCAGTGCCTTCGGTCCTATGTATCCCTTCACGAGAAACGGGTTCGCGGCGAAATCCTCGTCGGAGAGGATCTCCACCTCGGCCGGTTCGAGCGCCGCCTCGAGACGCTTCATGTCGACCTCACGGTCGCCGGGCACACCGATACCGGTGATCTCCCAGTCGCCGCCCGGTTGGCGCACCTTGACCAACACGTTCTTCAAAGTGTCGTGTCCGCCGAACGTGCCGTCCAGAGTGGCGTTGGCCCACTGCACGAGTGAGTCGATGGTCGGGGTGTCCGGGGTGTTGTAGATCTCGGCCTCCGGCAGACCGTCGAACGGGATCGGTTCGGGAGCCGGGGTGACCACCGCTTCCACATTGGCGGCGTACCCGGACTCGATGCACCGGACGAAGGTGTCCTCGCCCACCTCGCTCTCGGCGAGGAACTCCTCGGACGCGCTGCCGCCCATCGCCCCGGAGGTGGCCGCGACGATCACATACTCGACCTCGAGGCGACGGAAGATCTTCTGATAGGCCTCGCGGTGGGCGGAGTAGGCCCGCTTCAACCCGTCGTCATCGAGGTCGAACGAATAGGCGTCCTTCATGACGAATTCGCGCCCACGCAGGATTCCGGCACGCGGCCGCTCCTCGTCGCGGTACTTCGTCTGCACCTGATACAGGATCACCGGCAGATCCTTGTAGGAGGAGTACTCCCCCTTGACCAGCTGGGCGAACAGCTCCTCGTGGGTGGGTCCGAGAAGCATGTCGGCGCCCTTGCGGTCCTTGAGCCGGAACAGGTTGTCGCCGTACTCGGTCCATCGCCCGGTGGATTCGTAAGGGTCGCGCGGCAGCAGCGCCGGCAGCAGGATCTCCTGCGCCCCGATCGCGTCCATCTCCTCGCGCACCACCTGCTCGACAGCGCGCAGCACCCGCAGACCCAGCGGCAGCCAGCTGTACACCCCGGGCGCCGCTCGGCGGACATAGCCGGCCCGGACGAGGAGTTTGTGGCTGGGGACCTCCGCGTCGGCCGGGTCATCACGGAGTGTGCGCAGGAACAGCGTGGACATGCGAGTGATCACAGGTGACCAGCTTAGACGTGCCGATCTGCGGCTCGTTATGGTGTTGCGGTGCTCGTCATCCTGCCTCCCTCCGAGACCAAATCCGACGGTGGGCGTGGTGCGCCGCTCGACCTGGACACCCTGGTGTTTCCGGAGCTCAATCCCATCCGCAAACGCATCGCCGAGTCGCTCGTCGAGTTGTCGGCAGATCTCGACGCCAGCCGAGCCGCCCTCGGGTTGGGCCGTACCCAGCTGGCGGAGGTGGACCGCAACGCGGATCTGTGGCTCGCCCCCACCCGACCGGCGATCGAGCGCTACACGGGGGTGCTCTACGACGCACTCGACCACGGTGCCATGACCCGCGCACAGAAGACCAAAGCCGGCGAACGCCTCGCCATCGGCTCGGCATTGTTCGGCGTGGTCCGTGCCGGCGACATGATTCCGGCGTACCGACTGTCGGGCGGCTCCAAGTTGCCCGGCATGTCGACGCTGGCGTCGGTCTGGAAGCCGGAGTTGTCGAACAGTCTCGCCGCTGTGGACGACTTCATCGTCGACCTACGGTCCGGGGTGTATCAGCAACTTGGCCCGGTTCGCGACGCCGTCACCGCCACCGTGGTGACCGAGGCCGCCGACGGCAGCCGGAAAGTGGTCAGCCACTTCAACAAGCACTACAAAGGGCTGATGGCCCGCGCCCTGGTGCACACTCGCCGAAACGTGCGAGACATCGACGGTCTCGCCGCCGTGTTGTCCGACGCGGGCCAGCGGGTCGAGATCGAGGGCTCCGAGCAGATCGTGGTTATCACCGACTGACCGCAGCACTCCGCCGCCGGGCCAGCGGCCTCAGTGCTGGGTGCGCTCGTCGACGTCGAGGTTGGCGTTGGCGGCTTCCTGCGCCGCCTGACCTTCGGCCACTTCCTCCGGGGTGAACCGCATGAACAGCACCACCACGGCGGCGAGCACTGCGATCCCGGCGCAGCAGGCGAAGGCGAGACCGTAGCCGCTGGCCTGCGCGGCGAGTTCGGTCGGGTTCATCTCCTCGACGGGCCGGGTGGTGCCACCCTCCGACAGCGCCCGCGAGGTGACTGCGGCGCCCACGGCCACCAGACCGATCGCACCACCGAGGTTCTGCGCCACCTGGGCGAGCGCGGTCAGCGGGCCGATCTCGGTGGGGCCCACTCCGGCGACGACCGACAGGGTGAGCGGGATGACGGCGAAGCCGACACCGAAACCGATCACCACCACGGGCAGGCCGATGCTCGGGAAGTATCCGGGACTGCCGGTGGCGATCGACGATGCGTACAGGCAGCCGGCCAGGATGATCGCGCCACCGAGCAACACCAGCCACCGAGGCTGGATGATCAGCGCCAGCTTCGAGGCGATCGCGGCCGCGATGCCGAGGCCGAACGCGAAGGGCACCACGGCCATCCCGCTCTGGATCGGCGAGTACTTGAGAATGCCCTGCAGATACAGCGAGATGAACACCGCCATGCACATCATGATCATGCTGGCGAAGAAGATCGCGACGAGCGCGGCGACACGGCTGCGATTGTCGAACAACACAAACGGCAGGATCGGATTGGCGGCCTGTCGTTCGACGATGACGAAGGCGGTCAGGGCGAGGCCACCGAGAATGAACGATCCCACCACCAGCGGGCGCGCCCACCCGTCGGGTCCCTCGTTGACCGCCAGCACCAGCAAGGTGCAACCGAGTGTGCCGAGGATCGCGCCGGGAATGTCGAGCGACAACCGCTCACCCTGCGACTCGCGCAGTACCGCGACCGCACCGACGGCGACGAGCACCCCGATGGGCACGTTGATGAGGAACACCAGCCGCCACGACACCTGGGTGAGGACGCCACCGAGAATGAGTCCGGCGACCGAGCCGACGCCGGTCATCGCCGCATAGATGGCGAACGCCTGACTGCGCGCCTTTCCGGGTGCGAAGGTGGTCGCGACCAGCGCCATCGCCGTCGGCGCGGCGATCGCCGCCGAGGCCCCCTGCAAGGCGCGCCCGACGATGAGACTGGCCTCGTTCCATGCGACACCGCACAGCAGCGAGGTGACGGTGAAGGCCACCACACCGATGACGAACATCCGCTTTCGCCCGAACGCGTCGCCGAGACGGCCGCCGAGCAACATCAGCCCGCCGAATGCGAGGACATAACTACTGATGATCCAGTTGGCACCGGACTCCGAGAGCGACAGCGCATCGCGGATCTTGGGCAACGCGAGGGCGGCCACGGTGCCGTCGAGCACCATGAGCAGCTGCATTCCGCTCAGCACCAGGATCGCGGGCCCGAAGACGTTGCGGTAGGCCGGCACGCCGGCGTGCGCGGGGCTCGACGTTTCGGGGGCTGACATAAAGTTCGACGGTACCGTCCGGCGCCCCGAATATGCCAATCGCCGTTGGCCCGTTTCGGTCGGTTGTGCCGGCGCTACGTAGCCAGGCCGGTGAATCCGGCCACGTCGCCGATCACGACGATCGCCGGCGGCCGCAATCCGTGCTCGTCGGCGGTGGCCGCGGCATGCTCCAGGTCGGTACGCAGGACACGCTGCGTGGGCAGCGACCCGTTCTCGATCATCGCGACCGGGGTGGCAGGCGGTTTGCCGCCGGCCAGGAGCGCATCGGCGAACACGTCGACGCGTTCGACCGCCATCATCAGCACCAGCGTCCCGCGCAGTTTACTGATCGCCGGCCAGTCGATCAGCGAATCGGGATGATCCGGGGCGACATGACCGGAGGCGATGACGACCTCGTGGGTCACGCCCCGATGGGTGACCGGGATGCCGGCCGACGCCGGGGCGGCGATCGGGCTGCTGATGCCGGGGACCACCGTCACCGGCACGCCTGCCTCGACACACGCCTGCACCTCTTCGAAGCCGCGTCCGTAGACATAGGGGTCGCCGCCTTTGAGTCGCACCACGAACTTGCCCGCCTGCGCGCGCTCCACCAGCACCGAGTTGATGGCGTCCTGTTTCATGGAGCGGCCGTAGGGCACCTTCGCGGCGTCGATGATCTCCACCTGCGGGCCGAGTTCGGCGAGCAATTGCGCGGGCGCCAACCGATCGGCGACAACGACGTCGGCCTGAGCCAGCAGTTTCTGGCCGCGCACGGTGATCAGGTCGGGATCGCCGGGACCACCGCCGACGAGCGCCACCCCCGCGGCATGCGGTGCGTCGTCCTCGACACGCAGCGACCCGTCGGCCAGCGCCCGGCCGATCGCGGCCCGCAACGCCGCCGACATCCGGTGGTCGCCACCGGCGAGCACACCGAACTGCAGATCCCGATGTCGGCCGGACGCCGGGGTGACCGCGGTGCCGAAGCGCGCGTCGTCGGCGCGGACACAGAAGGTGTGGCGGGCCTCGGCGTCGGCCACGACCTGCGCGTTGACCGCCGGGTCGTCGGTGCAGGCCATCACGTACCACGCCCCGTCGAGGTCGCCGTTCTCATAGGCTCGGTGCGACACCGAGATCCCGACGGTGGACTCGACCGCGGGTGTCGGGTCGATGGCGATCACGTGGACGTCGGCGCCGGCAGCGATCAGATTGGGCAGTCGGCGCTGGGCCACCGACCCACCGCCCACCACGACCACCCGGCGACCGACCAGGTCGAGACCGACCAGGTAGTGACCGCCGGAGCTGTCGTTCGGCGACCCGGGGGTCGGGGACGTTTCGGTTGCGGGACGGGCACCATCGGCACCGTCGGACACGCCTGAGGACATGACCCACGAGCCTACCGACCCTCCATCGGTCGGGCCGACCAGTGCCGGTCTCCCTTCCTCGCCGCCCGCTCAGGCCACCCGGTCAGCCCGGCAGCCGGCCGCTCCGCCGGGCGAGTTCCCACACGTCGGCGACCGGAACTCCGAGACGGTGAGCCGATGACCGCAGCAGCTCCGCGAGCAGCACCGATGTCGCGTACTCGCCGAGCGCCGGATCCTCGGGTTGCATACGGATCGAGTTCCACCAGCTCACGTTGCCGCAGCTGGCCGCCTCGGCCATGGCGATGGCGGTGTCGAAGCCGGCGATCGGGGCCTCGGCGATCGGGGCCGCGGTGTCGGTGTCGGTCACAGCAGCGCGTCCGAATCGACCCCGCGTGCCCGCTGTCGCTGCAAGGCCCGCTCACGCGACTCCTCGAACCTGCGGACCTTGACGTCCATCTCGTCGAGGAACCGGCCCAGCAGGTCGCGGTAGTGCTCGCCGAGCGGTCCGAAGTCGTCGCGCTCGAAGATCCGCCACTTGCGCAACACCGGCATCACTACCTCGGACAGGTGTTGCGGGAGGTCGTAGATGCCACCCTTCGCGATGAGCACGGCGTTGCGTCGGAAGTTCGGCATCGTGGCACCGGGCATCTGGAAGTTGGCGACGATCCCGTAGATCGCGGCCATCGTCTGATCGGGCAGCAGGTCGAGCGCACCGGCGACGATGTTGCGGTAGAAGAGCATGTGCAGGTTCTCGTCGGCGGCCACCCGCGCCAGCATGCGGTCGGCGACCGGGTCACCGCACGCCTTGCCGGTGTTGCGATGTGACACCCGCGTCGCGAGTTCCTGGAAGCTGACGTAGCTGACCGCATAGAGCATGTCGTAGCTGTGGTCGCGTTGCCCGTCGTCAGCGGGCAGCGGGTTGAACCCGTGGGTCATGTGGGCTATCCGGGTGTTCTCCAGCTCCACCGGATCCACCCCGCGGGTCACCACCAGGTAGTCGCGCATGACGACCGAATGCCGCATCTCCTCGGCGGTCCAGCGTCCCACCCAGAATCCCCACGCGTCGTCGAGGCTGAAGTTCTCGGCGATGACGCGGTGATACGAGGGCAGATTGTCCTCGGTGAGCAAGTTGGTGATCATCGCGGCCTTGGCGGTCTCCGACAGCTGCGATTGCGACGGGTCCCAGTCCACCCCGCCCAGCGCGGCGAAGTTGCGCCCGTCGTCCCATGGCACGTAGTCGTGCGGATGCCAGTCCTTGGTCATCTTCATGTGCCGGTCGACCTCGGTCTCGCACACCGGCAACAACTCTCGGAGCAGATCCGACCCGGACATCCGGTTGTCGGTCACCGCGGGTGGATCGATCAGACTGGTCATCGCTCTCCTCGGGGTCACACGGATATGACGCGATCAACTCTGCTCGCGGGTGGCCGTGCGTCTCGTGGGCCGAAAGTCCCGACTGCGCTGGGTCGCAGGTCGCCGGATCGGGCGACTGCCCCGGCGGGGGCGCTGCGGTACCGTCAGACCATGCCTCCCGAGGTTCCGACAGAGGGCGCCACCCGGCCGACGCCGACCCGCGTCTATCTGGTCGACGACCACGAATTGGTGCGACGCGGACTTCGCGATCTGTTGAGCACCGCCGACGATCTCGAAGTGATCGGTGAGGCGGCGACGGTGGGTGAGGCGAGGGTCGGGATCCTCGCTGCCGTGCCCGACGTCGCGGTCCTCGACGTCCGCCTCCCCGACGGCTCCGGCGTCGAACTCTGCCGCGACGTCCGGGCCGCGCAACCGTCGATCGGGTGCCTGATGCTGACCAGCTACGCCGACGACGACGCGCTGCTCGCGGCGGTGCTCGCCGGGGCGTCGGGGTTTGTGCTCAAGCAGATCCTCGGCCACAACCTGATCGAAGCGGTCCGCACCGTCGGTGCGGGTGGATCGCTGCTCGACGACCGCAGCACATCGGCGCTGCTGGCCAAACTCCGCAACCGCAGTGCCCCCGCCCACGATCCCCTCGCCGAACTCACCCATCAGGAGCGCGAGGTGTTCAAGCTGATCGGTGAGGGGCTGACCAATCGACAGATCGCCGAGCGAATGTTCTTGGCGGAGAAGACGATCAAGAACTATGTGTCGCGCATCCTGACCAAACTGGACATGCAACGCCGCACCCAGGTGGCGGTCATGGCGACCAAACTGCGTGACGGCCGGGCGCCCTGAGGCTCACCCGGTGAGCGGCACTGTCCAAGTAAGTGTGGTGCCACCGGCACCGCCGGGCGCCGTCGCGACCTCGAACACGCCATCACAGTCCTCGGCTCGGCGGGTGAGGTTGTCCAGACCGCGGTAGACCACGTCGGTTCCGATCCCGACGCCGTCGTCGCTGATCGCGACGGTGAGCACGCCGTCGTCGGCGGTCACCGACACGTCGATGTGGTCAGCGTCCGCATGTCGCAACGCATTCGACAACCCCTCCCGGAGCACCGCATCGATGTGTGGGGCCAGCCGTTCGGGGACGACGGTGTCAACCGGGCCGGCAAATGCCACGCTCGGCGCGATCGGCGCCTGCGCGGCTAGTTCGGACACGATGTCGAGCACGCGCCTACGTAGCGTCGCGGTGTCGTGGTGGCCAGAAATGGTCTGCAGATCGAAGATGGACGTGCGGATCTGGGCGATGGTGCGGTCGAGGTCGGCCACCACCTGCTCCAGCCGTGCACGGGCGGCGTCGTCGGTAGCGGCCCCGGCCAACATCGTCTGCACCGACATCCCGATCGCGAACAGTCGCTGAATGACGTGATCGTGCAGATCCCGCGCGATCCGATGCCGGTCCTCGAGCACCTCGAGATCGCGAGCCACCTGCTGCTGTTCGGCGTAGGCGACCGCGAGCGAGGTCACCTCGGCGACACCGGCGAGGCCTGCCGCGTCCTCGTCATCCCATCGTGGCCGGTCGGCGTGGGTGATGACGAGGCGGCCGAAGGTTCCGGCCGCGCGTTGCAGTGGCTGCACCGTCACCCAACGGGCAGCGCGCCGGATCAGCGACGAACCGATCTCGTCTGCGGGCACCACGGACCGCGTCGGGAAGGCGGTCACCCCGAGGTCGCCGCCGGCGATCGCTGCCCCGGTGTGTCCGACCACCTCCACCCCACCGGGTGCTCCGGTCAGCACGAAGACGTCGACGGCGGCGGTGAGGTCGGCGACGTCATCGCACAGGCGTGCCAGGGTGTCCTCCAACGCGATACCCGCCATCGGTTCCGAACCGCGCCGGGCGATGACCTGCATCCAGCGATGCCGGGTCCGGGCCTGCTCGAACAGTCGGGCGTTGTCCACCGCGACCCCTGCGGCCACGGCCAACACCGCCACCAAGGTTTCGTCGACCTCGGTGAATTCCGGGGCCGACCGTTTCTCGGTGAGGTAGATGCTGCCGAACACGGATCCGCGGATGATGATCGGCGCACCGAGGAACGTAGACATCGGCGGATGGCCGGGCGGGAATCCCACCGATGCCGGGTGGTCGCCGAGCGCGGGAATCCGCAACACCTGCGGTTCGTCGATGAGCAGGCCGAGCACGCCGCGACCCACCGGTAGGTGATCCATCTGTGATCGCTGGGCCGGGGTGATGCCGGTGTAGACGAAGGCGCTGAGTCCGCCGTCGGGTCCCCGCACGCCGAGCGCGCCGTAGCGGGCGCCGACGACCTGCGACGCGACATCCACGATGCGCTGCAAAGCGCGGTCGAGTTCGAGACCCCGGCCGACGACGAGCACGGCCTCGAGGAGGTCACTCAGCACGCGGGGGTCGTCGACGCCGTGGCGCGCCAGCGCGTCGAGCGCCTCGCTCAACCCACGATTCATCCCGCGCGCCCCGTACGTTCCGTGCGTTCGGCGTGCGCTCGGGCGTGCTCCACGAACCGCACGACCGCCGCCGGCGAACCCGCCGGGTGCACATGTAGATAGGACGCATGGACCGCACCGGAGGCGAATCCGTGGCTGCCCGGGTGACCTCGGTGATCGCGCCACGCCCACGCCGGATCGGGCGCGTGCACCCCTGCGTGGACCGTCGAGCGGTGGAATTCGTGACCGGTCACCCGTTCACCGGCGGCGAAGGCAACTGAATCGGTGACCGCCACCGCATCGCGGTATCCGAGCGTCAACGTCGGACCGAACCGGCCCGCCACATCCAGCACCCCGGCCATCGGATGGCCGTCGAGTTCGCTTGCGAGGTAAAGCAATCCGGCACATTCGGCGACGATCGGACGACCCGACCGCGCGTGCGCCGCGAGCCCGCTGCGCAACGGTTCGTTGGCCGACAGCGCCTCAGCGTGCTCTTCCGGGAATCCCCCGCCGATCACCACCGCGTCGGTGTCCGCCGGCAGGGGGTCGACGAGCGGATCGAAACCCACCACATCGGCACCGGCGGCGGTCAGCAGTTCTCGGTGCTCGGCGTAACCGAAGGTGAACGCCGCGCCGCCGGCGACGGCCACGCGCGGTCGTGCCCCGACGTCGGCGACCCGACAGTGAGCGGCCACCGCGTCATCGGCCGACCACGGCGTCACCGCAGGCCGCAGACTGCTCTGTGCGGCCGCCACGATCGCCGGGAGATCCAGGGCCGCACCCAGGGTGGCGGTCATCGCGGCCACCGCGCGCACTGCGTCGTCGCGCCGTTCGGCCGCCGGGATGAGTCCGAGGTGACGCGACGGCACCTGCAGCCCGGGGTCTCGGCGCAGCACGCCGACCACCGGCAGCCCGACCCGACTGCACGCCTGTCGCAACACGGTCTCGTGGCGGTCGGAGCCGACCCGGTTGAGGATCACACCGACGATGCGGATCGACGGGTCATACCCGATGAACCCGTGCAACACTGCGGCCAGCGACTGACTGTGACCGGCGGCGTCGACGACGAGCACGACCGGCGCGCCGATGAGCCGGGCGACATGTGCCGTCGACCCGAAAGCCGCGGGGTCCTCGGCACCGGTCTCTTCGGGCAGGATGCGGCCGTCGAACAGGCCCATCACCCCCTCGACCACCGCGATGTCGGCACCGGCCGCCCCCGCGGCGAACAACGGTCCCACCAGCTCCGGACCGACCAGGTTCGGGTCCAGGTTGCGTCCCACCGTGCCAGCGGCGACAGCGTGATATCCGGGATCGATGTAATCGGGCCCCACCTTGAACGGCGCCACCCGATGACCCGCAGCCCGCAGGGCGCCGATCAGACCGGTGGACACCGTCGTCTTGCCGCTGCCCGAGGCAGGCGCGGCGATCACGACAGCCGGGACTGCACTCATCCGACGTTCCCGCGGCGGTGTGTCACCTGGTCACCATTCGATGCCCTTCTGTCCTTTGCGGCCGGCGTCCATCGGGTGCGCGATCTTGTGCATCTCGGTGACGAGGTCGGCGGCGTCGATCAGGGTGGCCGGCGCTCGGCGGCCGGTGATCACCACATGTTGGCGTCCGGGCCGTGCTCGCAAGGTCGCCACCACCGCGTCGGTGTCCACCCACCCCCAATGCAGCGGATAGGTGAACTCGTCGAGGACGTAGAAATCGTGCTCGTGCGCCGCCAGTCGCCGGGCTATCTCGTCCCAACCGGCGCGTGCCGCTACGGCGTGATCGTCGTCGTGATCGGCGTTGGCTCGCAACCACGACCAGCCCTGGCCCATCTTGTGCCACTCCACCGGACCTCCGCGCCCGGTCTGTGCGTGTACCTCGCCGAGCGCGGTGAGGGCGCTCTCCTCGCCGACCCGCCATTTGGCACTCTTCACGAACTGGAAGACCGCCACCCGCATGCCGGCGTTCCAGGCCCGCATCGCCATGCCGAACGCCGCGGTCGACTTGCCCTTGCCCTCGCCGGTGTGCACCGCGAGCACCGGCTGGTTACGCCGCTGCCGGGTGGTCAGCCCATCGTCGGGGATGGTGTCGGGCACTCCTTGCGGCACGCTGCCTCCTGCCGGTCGCGGTCTGGTGCGAACAGTGTCTCAGGCGGCCCGGCCGTCGCTGCGCAGCACACCCGCCGTCAGCTCGTCCATCGGCAGGCACCGCGCACCCATCGTCGCTGCCAGTTCGGCGGCCAAGCCGAGCCGGATCATCCCCTGTTCGCAATCCACGACGACGGAATCGATCCCACGTCGGCCGATTGCGCCGGCGACCGCGCGGGCTCGTGCCGAGGCGTCGGGGCCCGCGGTGGCCCGGCCATCGGTGAGCACCACCACCAATGGTCGCCGGTGCGGCTCGCGGCGAGCGGCTCGGTCGATCAGTTCGGTGGCCGCGATCAGACCCTCGGCCAGTGGCGTGCGTCCGCCGGTCCGGATCTCGGCGAGCCGACGGACCGCGATGTCCACCGATCTCGTCGGCGGCACCGCCACCTCGGCCGACGAACCGCGCGCCACCACCACCGCCACCCGATCGCGTCGGGTGTAGGAGTCGCGCAGCAGATCGACACAGATACCGGTCACCGCCGACAGTCGACGGCGAGCAGTCATCGAGCCGGAGAGGTCGACGACGAATACGACGAGGTTGCCTTCCTGACCGATGCGCTCGGCGCCGCGCAGATCGTCGGGTGCCACCCGCACCGTGCCACCGGCCGCCCGATCGGCGGCCGAGAGCACGGTCCCGAACAGGTGCACCGGTTGGCCGTGCGTGAAATCGATTGCGCGCGTGGTCTGCCCGCGACGCGACCGGGCACGCGACCGGCGCCCTGGGTCGCCTTCACCGATCCCGCGCACATCCAGGCGCGTCATGCGCGGTGCCGTCGACGTGGAGGGTACGGAACCGAAGCGCGGACCTGGCGCCGGTTCGGAGGGCTGCTCACTCTCGGACGTCGTCTCGCCCTCGGACGTCGTCTCGCCGGAGGATTGATCGACATCGGACGCCGTGGTGTCGCCCGGCTCGTCGCCACCGTCGCCGTCGTGGCCACCACCACCGCCCGGGTCGGTCGGGTCGGGGTCGGTCGGGTCGGGCGTATCGCTGCGGGCGGCGTCGGCACCGGCATCCATCGCGTCGTCGAGTTGTTGGTCGGTGAGCCCGGACTCGTCGAACGGATTGCGCCGGCGCCGATGCGGCAGCGCGAGTTCGACTGCGACGCGGACGTCGTCGGCGGTGACCTCGTCGGCGAGCCGCCACGCGGCGTGCGCCGCCGCGGTCCGGGCCACCACGATGTCGCCGCGCAGACCGTCGACCTCCAGATGAGCACAGACCCCGGCGATCCGGCGCAGCTCCACCTGCGGGATGGTCACCTCGGTCAGCTGTGCACGAGCGTCGGCGATCCGTTGCGTCAGTTCGGCTTCGGCAGCCGCATGGTCGGCCACGAAGGCCTCTGGATCGGCGTCGAAGGCCATCCGGCGCGAGACGATGGCCACCCGCTCGTCGATGTCGCGGCCGGCGGCGACGTCGACGGCCAGACCGAAGCGGTCCAGCAACTGCGGGCGCAGTTCGCCCTCCTCCGGATTCATCGTGCCGACGAGGACGAAGTCGGCGGCCTGTGTGTGCGACACCCCGTCGCGTTCGATGGTGACCCGGCCGCTGGCGGCGGCGTCGAGGAGGACGTCGACGAGGTGGTCGGCCAGCAGATTGACCTCGTCGATGTAGAGGACGCCACCGTCGGCCGAGGCCAGCAGCCCGGGGGTGAACAGGGTGCGGCCCTCACTGAGCACCGCGGTCAGGTCGAGCGATCCGATGACCCGGTCCTCGGTCGCGCCGATCGGCAGCTCGACGACCCGGCCACGCACGCCGTCTCCGCCACCGGGGCGCGAGCGATCCGACTCGTCGCCGGTGTGCAGCAGCGGGCCGAGTCCACGCACGATGGTCGACTTGGCGGTACCCTTCTCACCCCGGATCAGCACCCCGCCGATACCCGGTGCGATCGCCGACAAGATCAGCGCGAGCTTGAGCCGTTCCTGCCCGACGACCGCGCTGAACGGGTAGCGGACAGGTCCGTCGATCTCGGCGCCGCGATGGTGCCGGCCGCTCATCGCGGCCCGTCGACGGTCGCCGCGGGCACGGCCGGGTCGCGACGCATGGTCACGTGCGGGATGCCGTCCTCCAAGTACTCGTCGCCCTGCACCACGAACCCGAATTTGGCATACATCTCCACGAGGTAGGCCTGCGCTTCGATGAGGCAGACATGATCGCCGATCTCGGAGAGCGCAGCGCTGATCAGCCGCGCGGTCATGCCCTGACCCCGGTGGCCGCGTTCGGTACACACGCGGCCGATCCGGAAACTCGGCTGCTCGTCGGCCGACGCGGGTTCGGTGAGCAGACGCAATGTCGAGACCACCACGCCGTCGTCGACGATCCAGAACTGACGGGTGCCCGCCTCCAGGTCGCGGCCGTCGAGTTCGGGGTACGGACAAGCCTGCTCGACCACGAAGACGTCCACCCGCAACCGCAGGATCTGGTAGAGGGTGGACGCATCCATCCGGTCGGCCGGACTCTGATGCAACTGCCCTGCCGAAGTCATGGTCTCGTGAGTATCACACCGGTGTGGGCCTGCACCAGATGGCCGCTCAGAGGGCCGGCGCGGTCGCGCGCTCGGCGTCGACCTGTGGGGCGACGGCCCCACGCTTGAGCTGCAGGCTCGCGCTGGTCCAGTCCCACACCTGCCGGAACAGGTCGCGGTTGTCGGAGAGCTTCTGCCCGAACGACGGGATCATCTCGGTGAGTGCCGGCTTCCACCCGGCGTACTCCTTCGGGAAGCACTTCTCCAGCACGTTGAGCATCGCGGGCACCGCGGTCGACGCACCGGGCGAGGCGCCCAACAGGCCGGCGATGGTGCCGTCGTCGGCGGTCACCACCGCTGTACCGAACTCCAGCGAGCCGCCGACGCCGGTCTTGCGGATCACCTGGACACGCTGTCCGGCGGTGATGATCTCCCAGTCCGCGCCGTCGGCGCGCGGGACGAACTCGCCGAGGGTGTTCACCCGGTCGGCGCGGCTGGCGGCCAGCTCGCTGATGAGGTACTTGAGGAGACCGAACTCCTGGGGCGCGATGGACAGCATCGGCAGCAGGTTGTTCGGCTTGACCGAGAACGGGAGGTCGGTGATCTTGCCGCTCTTGAGGAACTTCGGCGACCACCCGGCGTAGGGCCCGAACAGCAGTCCCGGCTGATGGTTGATGACGCGGGTGTCGAGGTGCGGCACCGACATGGGCGGAGCGCCGACCGCGGCCTGGCCGTACACCTTCGCCTGGTGGTCGGCGACGAGGTCAGGGTTGGTGCAGCGGAAGAACTCCCCGGACACCGGGAAACCGCCGAAACCCTTCGCCTCGGCGATACCGGACTTCTGCAGCAGATGCAGCGCTCCGCCGCCGGCGCCGACGAAGACGAACTTCGCGTGCACGGTCACTTTCTGCTTGGTCCGCAGGTTGCTGACCTTCATGATCCAACTGCCGTCGGACTGCTTGGTCAGGTTGGTGACCGAGTGACCGAAGTACACATCGGCACCGGTTTCGCCGATGTGGTTGAGCAGCTGCTGGGTCAATGCGCCGAAGTCGACGTCGGTGCCGTCGGTGAACCAGTTCAGCGCCACCGGGTCGGAGAAGTCGCGTCCGGCCGACATCAGCGGCAGACGCTCGCTGAAGGTCGCCTCGTCGTCGATGAACTCCATGCCCTCGAACAACACCTGGCCGGCGAGACGGTCATAGCGCTTACGCAGGTAGTCGACGCCGTCGCTACCGTGGGTGAAACTCACATGCGGGATCGGATTGATGAACTCGCTGGGGTCACCGAGGATGCCGTTGTCCACGGAGTAGGCCCAGAACTGACGCGACACCTGGAACTGCTCGTTGATGTTGATCGCCTTGTCGATGTTGACATCGCCGTCGGCGGTCTTCGGGGTGTAGTTCAGCTCGCACAGCGCCGAGTGCCCGGTGCCGGCGTTGTTCCACGGATCGCTGCTCTCCGCGGCCGCGGCGTCGAGCCGTTCGAAAACACTGATCGACCAGGTCGGCTCGAGTCGACGGATCAGGGCGCCGAGAGTGGCGCTCATGATTCCGGCACCGACCAGCGCGACGTCCGTCTTGATCACCGAGTGAGACACGAGGAGCTCTCCTTCGCACGGGTTGGACGATCGAGGCTGTCGCGGTGTGCCGCGAGGGTCTGCCACCATCGGTCGTCCCTGTCAACCGCCATTGTTCCCCATTCCGGCGCAAACAACGGAATCGCCTGGGCCAAAGTGTGGGCTGGGCGACAGTCACCGCCGCGCCCGACCCCCCGCACGATATCTAGAGTGGACCGTGTGACCGCATCCTCGAGCGCCGCCCGTGATGGCGGCCGATCAGCTGCGACCTGGCAACCCGATCATCTGTTGGATCGCTACGAAGTCCTCCCCCTGCCCCTGGGTCCCGACCCGGACGGCGAGGACCCGATCACCGCGACCCTGGTGCGTAAGGCCGGCCCCGAACCGGCCGTACACGGCGCGGTGCTCTACATCCACGGATTCACCGACTACTTCTTCCACGAACCTCTCGCCGACTTCTTTCACGAACGCGGCTACGCCTTCTATGCGCTCGACCTGCGCAAATGTGGACGCTCACTGCAGCCGCAGCACACCGCGCACTTCACCACCGACCTGCGCCAGTACGACGAGGAACTCGGCCACGCACTGGAGGTGGTCATCGACGAGACGCGAGCCGCCGGTGGCCCGCAACGGGTGATCGTGGCCGCCCACTCCACCGGGGGCCTCATCACCTCGCTGTGGTTGGACCGGCTTCGGTCCGGATCGCCGGATCTGCATGCCGCGGTCTGCGGTCTGCTGCTCAACAGCCCCTGGTTCGATCTGCAGGGCAGTCCGATCCTGCGGACCCTGCCGGTCTCGCTGCTGTTGCGTGGCCTCGCCGCCGTCGGCCCGAAGGCGGTACTCCCCCAAGAACTCTCCGATGGCTACGGCCGAAGCATCCACGAGACCACGGGCGGCGAGTGGGCCTTCGACCTGGCCCTGAAACCGATGGGCGGATTTCCGGTCACCTTCGGCTTCCTCAATGCCGTGCGGCGTGGGCATGCGCGACTGCATCGGGGTGTCGACGTCGGGGTGCCGTCGTTGGTGCTGCGCTCGGACAAGACCCTGTTCAACCGGGCGCAACCGGGTTCGGTGGACGACGCCGATGTGGTTCTCGATGTGCGTCACATGTCGCGGTGGAGCGGATGTCTGGGTGACCGGGTGGCCGTCGTCCCCATCGCCGACGCCCGCCACGATGTGGTGCTGTCGGTGCCACACGCACGTGAGCACGCCTATCGTGAGATCGACAACTGGCTGCAGGGCACGCTCGGCGTGCCGGCCGCGGCACAGTCGGATTCGACCGCGGGGCCGGCATGACCGCCACCCAGATCGTCGACCTGGCGATCATCGGCACCGGCAGCGGCAACTCCATCCCCGACGAGCGTTTCGACGACAGATCGATCGCGATCTTCGAGGAGGGCGTCTACGGCGGGACCTGCCTCAACGTCGGCTGCATCCCCACGAAGATGTTCGTCTACGCCGCAGAGGTCGCCGACAACGCGGCGCACGGAGACCGGCTCGGCGTGCACAGCCGTGTCGACTCGGTGGACTGGCCCGCCATCGTGAACCGGGTGTTCGGTCGCATCGATCCGATCTCGGCCGGCGGCCGGGAGTATCGCGAACAACGGTGCGACAACATCACCGTGTACTCCACGCATGTCGAGTTCGACGGACGCGACGACGACGGCCGCTACCGCCTGGTCACCGCCGACTCGCTGGTCCTCGCCGACGAGGTGGTGATCGCCGCGGGATCACGAGCGACCGTCCCGCCCGCGATCAGCCAATGCGGCGCACCGTATTACACGAACAACGACGTCATGCGTCTGGACCATGTCCCCGATCGACTCATCATCGTGGGCGGCGGCTACATCGCAGCCGAGTTCGCGCATGTGTTCGGCGCGCTGGGCAGCGCGGTGTCGGTCATCGCACGTGGCCCCGCGCTGCTGCGCAAACTCGACACCGACATCTCGACACGGTTCACGACGGTGGCCGCGGAAAAATGGGATGTACGACTGAATACCGACGTGACGAACGTGGTCGAGCTCGACGGTGGCGGCGTCCGGGTCAGCCTCGGCGACGGCACGCATCTCGACGGTGACGCGCTGCTGGTTGCGACCGGACGTCGTCCCAACGGCGACCGGCTCAATCTGGCCTCGATCGGGGTCGATCTCGACGATCACGGTCGGGTGGTGTGCGACCCGCACGGCCGGACCGCGGCCGCACACGTGTGGGCGCTCGGAGATGTGAGTTCGCCGTATCAGCTCAAGCATGTCGCCAATCACGAGCAACGGGTGGTGCAGGCGAATCTGCTCAAGGGCTGGGATGCCGACGACCTGGTCTGGTTCGACCACCGGTACGTGCCGGCCGCGGTGTTCACCCATCCGCAGATCGCCACCGTCGGACTCACCGAGGACGAGGCGCGGGACATGGACCTCAACATCACCGTCAAGGTGCAGGCCTACGGCGATGTGGCCTACGGGTGGGCCATGGAGGACACCACCGGTTTCTGCAAGGTGATCGCCGAGCGGGGTACCGGTCGGCTACTCGGCTGCCACATCCTCGGACCACAGGCACCCACGGTGATCCAGCCGATCATCCAGGCCATGTCCTTCGGGCAGACCGCGCACGAAATGGCGCGCGGCCAGTACTGGATACATCCGGCGATGCCCGAGGTGCTCGAAAACGCGCTGTTGGGGCTCGAGATCTGATCGGCCGGTAGGATTTCCGGCATGGCGATCGTCAACCGCGGCTTTGTCGGCAGACGTGATCGAGATGCCGACCGTTTGCCACCCGGGCAATACCGGACGTTCGACTTTCCGGTGCTGTCGGCCGAACCGACGCCGACGGTGTCGCTCGACACGTGGTCGCTGGCCGTCCAGTCCACGCGACATCGAATCCACAAGTGGAACTGGACCGAGTTCCAGGAGCTGCCGCATGAGGACATAGTCACCGACATCCATTGTGTGACCCGCTGGTCGAAGTTCGAAACCCGCTGGCGGGGCGTGTCCTTCGACACGATTCTGGCCGAACTGCCGTGGGACGCCGACGACTTCGTGATGGCGCATTGCCATGGCGGCTACACCACCAACGTCGCTCTGGCCGATCTGGTCGATGGTCGCGGCTGGATCGCCGACTCCTACGACGGTGAACCACTGGCCGCCGAACACGGCGGTCCGGCCCGATTGCTCGTGCCGCACCTGTACTTCTGGAAGAGCGCGAAATGGGTGTGCCGCCTACGGTTCATGTCGAGCGACACCCCCGGATTCTGGGAGAGCAACGGCTATCACATGCACGGCGACCCCTGGACCGAACAGCGCTACTCATGACCGCGCGGACCTGGTCATGAACGACTGGCAGGTGAGCACCGTCGTCTCGCAGACGCGGCACAGCGACAGCGCACGATCACTCCGGCTCGCCCTGTCCGAACCGTTCCGCGCGGTGCCCGGCCAGCATCTCGACATCCGCCTCACCGCCGAGGACGGCTATTCGACCGCACGCACGTACTCGGTGTCGGATGCCCGCGAGTCACGCACTATCGAGGTCACCGTCGAACGGGCAGACGACGGCGAGGTGTCACCGTATCTCGTCGACGTCGTGGAGGTGGGTGAACCGCTCGAGGTGACCAGGCCGCATGGCGGGTGGTTCACCTGGGACGGCAGCCGATCGGATCCGGTGCAGCTGATCGCCGGCGGTTCGGGGCTCGGCCCCCTAATGTCGATGCTCCGACACCGCGAAATCGCTTCCCCCACATCGGTTTTCAATCTCGTGTACTCTTTGCGCTCACCGGATCGCATGCTTTTCGCCGATGACCTCCGCCAGCTCACCCAGCATCGACGGTTGCCGGTCCATCTGGTCTACACCCGACGTGGCCCCGAAACGGACCCCCGTCCGACCGGTCGACTCGGGGCCGCCGAGATCGCCGAACTCACCATCGGGCCGGAGGAGGCACCGACCGTGTTCATCTGCGGTCCCACCGCTTTCGTGGAGCATTGTGCCGCCGCGATGATCGACGCCGGCCATGCGCGCGAGCGGATTCGGACCGAACGGTTCGGCTAGCCCGACCCCGGTCGCGGGGCCCCGGTCCGATCAGAACACCGTGGAGCGCAGCGCGATCTCCGAGGCCAGTGCGGCAGCGGCGTGCTGCGGAACCCAGTGGTCAACCCCGGGCAGCTCGCAGAAACGGAAGTCGGAGTACGCGTAGCGTCCGCTGAGTTGCGCCTGTTCACGGCCGAGCGCATCGTCGGCGTCACCCCAGACCATGGTCGTAGGGATCTCGACCGGCGGGCACGCCAGAGTGGCCGCGATGTCGCCGGTGAAATTGGCGCGGTACCAATTCAGCGGTCCGGTCAGAGCGCCCGGTTCGGTGAGCGGAGCGAGTTCCTCGGCAGTCACCCCGGCGGCGCGCAGTGCGGCCCCGTCGTCGGCGAGCAGCTTGCCCTCGGCGTCGTCTGCGATGAAATCCTTGATGTAGCGCGAACGTTCACGCTGGTCCGAGGACTCCAGGGCGTCGCGCATCGCAGACGGGTGTCCGGTGCTCGCAGCCACCAGGCCGGTGAATCGGTCCGGGTGCTTGGCCGCCAGGTGCCAGGCGACGATGCCGCCCCAGTCGTGGCCGACCAGCATCGAGTACTGGACACCGAGCGCGTCGAGCAGGCCGATCGCGTCACCGACGAGCAGTTCCAGTCGGTAGGCGTCCACCCCGTCCGGGCGAGCGCCGGGACTGTACCCGCGCTGATCGAAAACGATTGTGCGCAGACCACTCTCGTGCAGGCGGGGAACGACGGTGTCGTAGCAGGAACTGTTGACCGGGAATCCGTGCAGCAGCAGCACCCATTTTCCGTCTTCGGGGCCACTGATCCGGGTGTCGAAAGTGTGCTCGCCGACCTGAACGGCGCGGTGTTGCGTGTCCACGCGCTCAGGATAGGCGACGACTCGTGGGCGTGGTCGGCCGCCGCACACACCGTCCACCGCTGAGCCGACACCCGAGGGCCGACGACGCGCGGCTCAGTGCTCGGGCAGCGTGAGGATCTCTGCGCCGTCCTCGGTCACCACCAGGGTGTGTTCGAACTGGGCCGTCCACCTCTTGTCGGTGGTCACGACGGTCCAGCCATCGTCCCAGATCTCATAGCCGAGCCCACCGAGGTTGATCATCGGTTCGATGGTGAACACCATGCCCGGCTCGATGACCGTGTCGACGTTGGGCTGGTCGTAGTGCAGGATCACCAGACCATTGTGAAATGTCTCACCGATGCCGTGGCCGGTGAAGTCGCGGACCACGGTGTACCCGAAGCGGTTGGCATAGGCCTCGATCACACGCCCGATGACGTTCAGTTCGCGTCCCGGTTTCACCGCCTTGATGGCCCGTTCGGTGGCGATCCGGGTCCGGTCGACCAGATCGGCGGCCTCGGCGGACACGTCACCGGCCAGAAAGGTGGCGTTGGTGTCGCCGTGCACCCCGTCGATGTAGGCGGTGACGTCGATGTTGACGATGTCCCCATCGGCGATCACGGTCGAGTCCGGGATGCCGTGACAGATGACCTCGTTCAGCGAGGTGCAGCACGACTTGGGAAACCCTTTGTAGCCCAGGGTCGACGGATACGCGCCGTGATCGACCATGTACTCGTGCGCGATCCGATCGAGTTCATCGGTGGTGACCCCGGGCGCCACCGCCCTGCCCGCCTCGGCGAGCGCGTTGGCTGCGATCCGGCCGGCCACCCGCATCTTCTCGATGGTCTCCGGGGTCTGCACCCACGGTTCGTGTCCTTCATTGACGGTGTCCCGCCACGCGTACTCCGGCCGTTCGATGGAATCGGGGACGGGACGCGTCGGCGAGAGGGTGCCGGGACGCAGGGCGGCGCGAACGGTCATGGTGCCAGCTTATCGAGTCCGGTTTCACGCCGGAGGCGGCGTGGGTCGCGGGTGCGAGGCGAACTAAGGTGAGACTAAGGGCAGATGAAGCGCCGACCAGGTCGGGCGGTGGGAGGAATCGTGGCGCAGGTGAGCGGGTGAGCAGGATCGGTACGGTGCGTCCGGCGCTCGCGGTGCTCGTCGTGCTCATCATCGGAACCCTGTCCGCATGTTTCGTGGAACCCATCGAGCAGCCGGCCGCGTCGGTGGCGCCCACCGCGCACTTGGCCGACGGGCCGCAGACCGCGGAGCTACCCGCCACCGACGTGACGCCGATCGCGACCGATCCGACCCCGACGCTGCCGGTCACCGTCGACTCCACGGGGCACGGGCCGGTCACGGTCACCGATGTCGACCGGATCATCGCCGTCGACATCAACGGCACTCTCGGCAACATCGTGTTCTCGCTCGGTTTGGGTCCGAACGTGGTCGGGCGCGACACGTCGACGGCGTTTCCGAGCGCGGTGGACCTACCGGTGGTCACCAACCGCGGGCACAGCCTCAACGCCGAGGCGGTCCTGGCGCTGTCGCCCACCGTCGTACTCGTCGACGAGAACACCGTCCCCGCGGCGGCCGTCGATCAGATCCGCGACTCCGGCATCCCGGTCGTCGTGTTCCCCGGTACCCGAAGCCTCGACGCCAACGACTCCCTGATGCGTTCGGTCGCCGACGCGCTCGGTGTGCCCGTGCAGGGTGAACAGCTGGTGGCCCGCACCGACCGCGAGGTCGCAGCGGCACGTGATCTCGTCCCGTCCCCGTCCGGGGACCCGGTGATGGCCTTCGTCTACATCCGAGGCCGCAATCTGATCCTGCTGGCGGGACCGGGATCCGGTGCCGACGACCTGATCGAGAACCTCGGCGGGCGCGATGCCGGCCGCGAGGCCGACCTCAGCGGGGCATTCACCGCGATCAGCGCCGAGGCGATGATCGAGGCGGACCCGAACGTGTTGCTGGTGATGACGCAGGGCGCCGACACCGTCGGTGGGCTCGATGGAGTTCTGGAGTTGCCCGGTATCGCCGAGACAGATGCGGGGCGCAACCGGCGCATCGTACAGATGGACGAAACCGAGATCCTGGCGTTCGGCCCCGACGCCGGCAAGGTACTCGGCGCCCTGGCTGAGGCGATCTACGCATGAGTGCCCCCACGTCCGAACGGGTGACGCCGGTCGCGGCCGACCACCGCACCCGCCATCGCACCCGAAACATCGTCGTCCTCGCGGTCCTGCTCGTGTCGACCGCGGCGCTCGTCGTGCTCTCGGCCGGTATGGGCCGGGTGGGTGTCCCACCGATCGAGGTGCTCGGCAGCCTCGCCCACCATTTCCACCTCGAGATCGGTCCCCTGCCGTCGCACCCCAACGGTGAGGCCGCACTATGGAACGTCCGGTTCCCGCGGATCGTGTTGGGCCTGTTGGTGGGCGCCGCGCTCGGTGCCGGCGGCTGCCTGCTGCAGGGTGTGCTGGCCAACCCGCTCGCCGAACCGGGCATCATCGGGGTGTCGTCGGGCGCGGCCGTCGGCGCATGTCTGATGATCGTGCTCGGCGGCGGGGCCACCAACGACTGGGCGTTGGCCGGTGCGGCCTTCGTGTTCGCCCTGTTCACCGCCGCGTCGGTGTACGTACTGTCCCTGCGCGACGGCTCCACGTCCGCGATCATGTTGGTGCTCACCGGGATCGCGGTGAACGCCTTCACCCTCGGCATCATCGCCTATCTGACCTTCGTGGCGTCCACGGCCGCACGCGAACAGATCGTGTTCTGGCAACTGGGTTCGCTGGCCGGCACCACCTGGGATGAGGTGTGGGTGGCCGTTCCGCTGATCATCGCGGCGCTCGCTGCGTCACTGGTCCTGGTGCACAAGCTCGACCTGCTGGCCCTCGGCGAGATCCAGGCCGCGTCGTTGGGGGTCAACGTCGAGGTCGTCCGCCGTCAGGTGATCGTGCTCGTCTCCATCCTGACCGGCGCTGCGGTCGCCTTCTCCGGGATCATCATGTTCGTCGGCTTGGTGGTGCCGCACGTGCTGCGGCTCATCGTGGGTCCACGCCATGCGATCCTGCTACCTGCCAGCGTGGTCGGGGGCGCGCTGGTGATCACGGCCGCCGACCTGGCGGCCCGCACAATGCTCGGCGACGCCGACCTCCCGTTGGGGATGTTCACCTCACTCATCGGTGGACCGGTGTTCTTCCTGCTGCTGCGCCGTAGCCGACGGGCGGGGGCGGGCTGGTGACCGGGTCGGCCGGTGTCGTAGCCGATCACATCACCGTCACCCTGGGGGATCGCGATGTGGTGCGCGACGTCTCACTACGAGTCGAACCCGGCTCGCTGCACGCGCTCGTCGGGCCCAACGGCTGCGGCAAGTCGACATTGTTGTCGGTGCTGGCCGGTCTACGCACCCCCGACCGCGGCACCGTCCACATCGACGACCGGCCGATCGCGAAGGTCTCTGCTCGGGAACTTGCCCGCATGCGGTCGTTCGTTACCCAGCACAATCGCACCGACACCCCCTTCTCGGTGATCGAGGTCATCGAAATGGGCCGCTTCCCCTGGCTGCGTACCGACGCCGCACGCCGGTCACCTGAGATCATCGACGACGCGATCCGCGCGTGCGATCTGCACGACATCACCTATCGCCCGTTCGCGCAGTTGTCCGGCGGCCAGCAGGCACGGGTGTCGATCGCGCGGGCGCTGGCCCAGCAGGCACCGGTGATGCTGCTCGACGAACCGACCGCCGCGCTCGACATCCACCACCAGGAGACCGTCCTCGACATCCTGCGGGCCGCCCGCGACGACGGCTGCGCCGTCCTGCTGGTGGTGCACGACCTCTCCCTGGCGGCCGCCTACGCCGATCGCGTCGCCTTGATGAAGGACGGCCATCTGTTGGCCGATGGACCGACCCGCGAGGTGATGACCGCGCAGTTGCTGTCGGACACCTACGACCATCCGGTGGAGATCTGGGATCATCCCGAGTCGGGACAGCCGATCATCGTGCCGCGCCGGACCTGACCGGCCGGCCCGGTTGGCCGGTCAGGACCGCGCGCCGACCGCGTATCCCGGTGGCAGTCCGGCGAAGAAGTCGCGCGTCACGCCCACGGCGTTGTTGGAGTCGCCACCGCGCACCACGAGGGTGGCGAACGCCAGATCTCCGCGGTAGCCGGCGAACCAGGCATGCGAACCGCCGGCGAACTCGGCCTCACCGGTCTTGCCGAGCACTTCGCCCTCGCCGTCGATGACCGTCGCCGTGCCCTGGGTGACCACAGCGCGCATCATCGGGCGTAGTTCTTCGACCACTTTCGGGTCGAGCGTCGGTTGCGGACCTTCCACCGTGGTCTGTTTGCCCAGGATCAGCTGTGGGACCGGCGCGGTGCCGTTGTTGGCCACGGTCGCTGCGACCGTGGCCAACCCGAACGGACTGACCAGCACCTTGCCCTGACCGAAGCCATCCTCGGTACGCGCGACCAGTTCCGGAGCGATCGGCACCGACCCGGACACCACGTCGAGACCGGCGATGTCGTAGTTCTGGCCGATTCCCATCGCCGCCGCGGTGTGCGCGAGATCTGATGGGCCCATCTTGCTGGCCAGGAAGGCGAAAGTGGTGTTGCAGGAACTGGCGAAGGCTTTCAGCATCGAGACGGTGCCCAGCGAGAAGCCGTTGTAGTTCGGGATTCGGCGCGGACCGATCTCGATCTCACCCGGACACGGCACCATCGAACCGGGATGTGCGAGATCGCGGCTGATGGCCGAGGCCGCGGTGACCATCTTGAAGGTCGATCCGGGCGGGTACAGACCGGTGGTGGCGATCGGCCCGTCCCGGTCGGCCGCCTTGTTCTGCGCGACGGCCAGAACCCGGCCGGTGGACGGCTGGAGAACCACCATGGCGACCTGGAAGCGGTTGGTGGCGTCCACCGCCCGCTGCGCGGCATTCTGCACGCGCCGCGACAGGCTGAGCGAGATCGCCGGCGCGGGTTCCGGGGCGTGATCGGCGAGGACGTCGGCGTCGAGGCCGTTCGGGTTGACGGTGACGACCCGCCATCCGACCCGACCTTCGACCTCACTGTCGACGACCTTCTTCACCTCGGTGAGCAGTGCCGGGGCGAAATCCGGGTTCTTCGCGACCAGTTCGGCCTGTTCGTTGTGAACGACGCCGGGGATGGCGAGTTGATCGCGCAGGCGATCGAAATCGCGTTCCGACAGCCGGGTGATCGGGTACGGCTCGCCACTGGCCGTGGACTCCTCGGCGATCTTCTGCGCCGACAGCGACGGCGCATAGGGCCGCAGTGCCGACACCAGGCGGGTCACCGAATCGGCGACCGACCCGTGCGCCGCCGCCTCGGCGGCGTCGAAGTTGATCCCGATGACCGTGCCGTTGACCATCACCTCCGACCCATCGGACTCGTTGACGGTCGCCCGCGGGGCCTGCAACAGTCGCAACGAAAGCCGTTGGTTGGCACCGAGGTCCGGGTGGATGTCGGTGGAGGTCCAGCGCACCGACCACCCAGCATCGCTGCGGGCGAGTTTGACCCGGGCGGGATAACTCCACTCGCGGTCGCTCGGCAGATCCCAGTGGTAGGTGACGTCGATGTCGGCGATGTCGCCGGTCACTCGCGCTTTGCCGGTGCTCGCGGTGAGTTTCTCCGCGGCCAGACCGTCCCACGCGGCGTCGAGGTCGTCGCGTGCGGCCTGCGGGTTGTCGGTGAGGGCGGCGGCTGCGGCGATGTCGCGGGCGCCGTATGCAGCGAGGAAACGCTCGACCGCCTGGCGCGGACCGTCGTCGGCGGTGGCGCAACCGGCCACCCCGAGCGTCAGCGCAGCACTCAGCGACACACACGCCACACTGACTACTCGTCGTCTCATCCGCAACATCGGTGTCGATCATATGGGCGGACGAGTCGAAATCCGGTGCGCCACGCGGTGGATTCGCCGACTGTCGTCGGCGGATTCAGTCGACGAGGATGGTCGCGAAGGTGCCGACTTCGCGGAAACCGATCTGCCGGTACACCTCTCGCGCGGGAAGGTTGAAGCTGTTGACGTACAGGCTCGGGGTACGACCGAAGGCCATCACCGCGGCGGCGACGGCGGCGGTACCGGCCGCGCCGAGCCCCTCGCCGCGCCGGTGCGGCGCCACCCAGACGCCCTGGATCTGGCCGACCCGACGGGACAGCGAACCGATCTCGGCCTTGAACACGACCTCACCGCGATCGAATCGGGCGAACACCCGTTGCGCGGTGATCAGCGAGGCCAGGCGGCGGCGATAGGACCGGCCTCCGTCGCCGGCACACGGGTCCACCCCCACCTCGCCGATGAACATGTCGATCGCAGCCGGTAGATAGGCGTCGAGATCGTCGAGGGTGACCAGGCGAACCAGCGGATCGGGCGCCACGGCGGGCGCGTCCGTCAACGCCATCAGCGGTTGCGAGTCGCGCACCTCCCGCGCCGGACCCCAGCATGCGCCGATCCGATCCCAGAAGGCCAGCACCATCTCGGCCCGTCCGACGATCGACGAACACACGCGCGGCGCGGCGGCCGCGCGGTCGGCGAACGCCTCCATCGAGTCGGTGGACCCGACCAGAGGGATGAGGTTGGCCCCGGAAAAGCACAATGAGCTGGTCGGATCGTCGACGGTCCACAATTCTCCGCCCAACAGGCGCGGGTTGATGCCGTGCGACTCGAACCGGGCCGCGACCATGCACATCGCCACCGGATCCGACGACAGCACATGCTCCACCACCGGCGCATCGCGTGCGCCCAGCGGGCGATCACCCAGTAGCTTCAGCACCACCGCTCCCTCTGCCGTTCTCGGGCGGGATGCAGACCGCGACGCGGCCGACGGTCATCGACGTCGTGATCAGCTGACCGTGACGACCGGTGAACCCGCTTCCCTGTCACCAGTGTCGCCTGATTCACCCGCGATCCGCAGCGCTTCTTCGATCAACGTCTCCACGATCTGCGCCTCCGGCACGGTCTTGATGACCTCACCCTTCACGAAGATCTGTCCCTTGCCGTTGCCCGACGCGACACCGAGATCGGCCTCACGGGCCTCGCCCGGCCCGTTCACGACGCAACCCATGACGGCCACCCGCAGCGGCACCTCCATACCCTCGAGGCCGGCGGTCACCTCATCGGCGAGTTTGTACACGTCGACCTGGGCGCGCCCGCACGACGGACACGACACGATCTCGAGCTTGCGCGGACGAAGGTTGAGCGACTGCAGGATCGCGTCGCCCACCTTGATCTCCTCGGCGGGCGGCGCCGACAACGAGACCCGGATGGTGTCGCCGATCCCCTCGGCCAGCAGCGCCCCGAAGGCGACCGACGACTTGATGGTGCCCTGGAATGCGGGTCCTGCCTCGGTTACTCCGAGATGCAGCGGGTAGTCGCACTGCGCGGCGAGCTGTCGGTAGGCCTCCACCATGATCACCGGGTCGTTGTGCTTGACCGAGATCTTGATGTCGCCGAAACCGTGCTCCTCGAAGAGCCCGGCTTCCCAGAGCGCGGACTCGACGAGTGCCTCGGGAGTCGCCTTGCCGTACTTCTGCATGATGCGTTTGTCCAGCGAGCCGGCGTTGACCCCGATGCGGATGGGGATGCCGGCGGCGCCGGCGGCCTGCGCGACCTCTTTGACGCGGCCGTCGAATTCCTTGATGTTGCCGGGATTGACGCGCACGGCCGCGCAACCGGCGTCGATCGCCGCGAAGATGTACTTCGGCTGGAAGTGGATATCGGCGATCACCGGGATCTTCGATTTCTTGGCGATGATCGGCAGCGCTTCGGCGTCCTCGGGGCGTGGGCACGCGACGCGCACGATGTCACAGCCGGAGGCGGTGAGTTCGGCGATCTGTTGCAGGGTCGCGTTGATGTCGTGGGTCTTGGTGGTGGTCATCGACTGCACCGAGATCGGGTGGTCGCTGCCGACGCCGACCGAACCGACCTGGATCTGGCGCGTCGTGCGGCGCGGGGCCAGCACCGGCGGCGGTGGGGCGGGCATGCCGAGCCCGACTTGAATCGGGTCGGACGATGTGGGGGCGTTCATCTCGTTCACCTCGTCTGTAAGGAGATCTTGATGGGGCTGTGGTCGTGGGTCATACGGGTGTGGTCAGAAGATCTTGATGGGGTTGATGATGTCGGCGGTCAGTGTCAACACCATGAATCCACCCATGACGACGACGACCGCGTAGGTGATCGGCATCAATTTCAGGTAGTCGACCGGTCCGGCGGCCGCCCGCCCGAACCAGCGGCGCACGGTGTTTCGCCCCTTCTCGTAGCCGACTATGGCCATGTGCCCGCCGTCGAGCGGCAGCAGCGGCACCAGGTTGAACAGGCCGAGGAAGAAGTTGATGCTGATCAGCAGCATCAGGAACATGCTCCAGGCACCACGTTCGGCAGCCTGCCCGCCCATCACCGATGCACCGTAGACGCTCACCGGGGTGTCGGCCGCGCGCTCACCGCCGGTCACCGCGGTCCACAGTGCGCTGACCTTCGACGGCAGTGACAACAGGGCGTCCCAGGTGGCCACGAACAGGTCGCCGGTGAACACGAACGCACCGGGGATGACAGCGAGACCGTCGTAGTGGGTGAGCGCGGGCGGCGGCGAGAAGGTGATGCCGACCTTGCGGGTCTGCTCGGTGGTCGTGGTGCCGTCGGACTGGTTGATCACCACGGTCGACGGTTGCGGATCGAGGGTCATGTCGACCGATTGGCCGGCCCGGTCGACCGTGAGCGCGACCGGTCCCGTCGCCTCGGTGATCAGCGTCGACACCTCGGAGTAGTCGGAGACGGATTGGCCGTTGACGGCCACGATGGTGTCGCCGGCCTGCATACCCGCAGCCCCCGCCGGCCCCGTCCCCGAACAGGGCGTCGACACTGGCTCGGCGTCGGCGGAGTAGGTGGTCTGGTCTGGTACGCAGGTGACCTGCGAGACGGTGGCCGGTACGGGATCCTGGCTGATGTTCGGCAGCCCCCAGATGGCTCCGACGACCACCACCAGCGCGAAGCCGAGGATGAAGTTCTGCGCGGGCCCCGCGAACAGCACGACGAGCCGCTTCCACGGCTTCTGCAGGTACATGGCGCGCGGCCGGTCTTCGTCGGCGATCTCGTCATACGGGGTCATACCGGCGATGTCGCAGAAACCGCCCAGCGGCAGTGCCTTGATCCCGTATTCCGTCTCGCCCTTGCGCGTGGACCACACCGTGGGGCCGAAGCCGACGAAGTAGCGGCGCACCTTCATGCCGGTCGCCTGTGCCGCCCACATGTGACCGCACTCATGCCAGGCCACCGACAACAGCAGCGCCGCGGCGAACAGCACCACGCCGAGGGCGAAACTCACTGATTCACTCCATCCGAATATGCCGTGACCAGACGCGATGCCTGTGCGCGTGCCCACTGGTCTGCGGCCAAGACGTCCTCCACAGTACCTGGCTGAGCACGCCACTGATCGGCCTCGCCGAGCACCTCACCGATGATCTCGACGATGCGCGGAAACCGGATGGCGCCGGCGAAGAAACCCGCGGCGGCCGCTTCGTTCGCGGCGTTGTACACCGCGGTCAGCGAACCGCCGCCGCGTCCGGCCTCGCGGGCCAGATCGATGGCCCTGAACACTGTGGTGTCGACGGGTTCGAAGGTCCAGGCGGATGCGGTGGAGAAATCGCACGCCGTCGACGAGCCGGGCACCCTGTCCGGCCAACCCAGCGCCAGCGCTATCGGCAGTTTCATCGACGGCGGGGACGCCTTGGCGATGGTCGCTCCGTCGACGAAGGTCACCATCGAATGCACGATCGACTGTCGGTGCACGGTGACGTCGATGCGGTCGTAGTCGACGCCGAACAGCAGGTGCGCCTCGATGACCTCGAGTGCCTTGTTGACCAGGGTCGCAGAATTGAGGGTGATCATCGGACCCATCGACCAGGTGGGATGGTGACCGGCCTGCTCCGGGGTCACGTCGAGGAGGGCTTCCCGGGTCCAGCCAAAAAAAGGACCACCCGAAGCGGTGAGCACGAGGCGGTCGACCTCCGCGGCGGTGCCGCCACGCAGGCACTGGGCGATGGCCGAGTGCTCGGAGTCGACGGGGAGGATCTGCCCGGGTGCCGCCGCATCGAGGACCAGCGATCCGCCGGCGACCAGCGACTCCTTGTTGGCCAACGCGAGGCGGGCCCCGGTCCGCAGCGCAACCAGGCTGGGTCGAAGCCCGATCGAGCCCACCACGGCGTTGAGCACCACGTCGGAGTCCACCGAGGCGATGAGGTCGCACATCGCGTCGGCGCCGCCCAACACCGTCGAGCCGAGGTCGTCGGACAGGGTCCGCGCGGCAGCCGGGTCCGCGACGGCCAACCGATCCGCAGAGACCCCGAATGCGCGGGCCTGCTCACGCAGGAGATCGAGGTTGCCGCCCCCGGCGCCGAGTCCCACGACCTGGAACCGCTCGGGATGCTCGGCGATCACCTCGAGGGCTTGGACGCCGATAGAGCCGGTCGAGCCGAGGATGAGTACGCGCGTCGTCACCGGGCCATTGTCCCGCTTCGATCGACTGTGCCCCAAATCCCGCGGAGTGGGTCCGCCGCCGCGGTCAGCTCGGTGGATGCACCGACCGCCAGTGCTCGGCGATGTCGATGCGCCGGGGGATCCAGACGCCTTCGTGTGACTGGATGTGATCGAGGAAACGTTCGAGCGCGGCGAGGCGAGCCGGACGGCCGACGAGACGACAGTGCAACCCGACCGACAGCATCTTGGGTGCGCCCTCGACGCCTTCGCGGTAAAGGACGTCGAAGGCATCTCGCAGGTGGGTGAAGAACTGCTCGCCCGACGGGAAACCGCCCGGTGAGGCGAATCGCATGTCGTTGGTGTCCAAGGTGTAGGGCACCACCAGGTGGTCGACGAGCCGCTCGCCGCGACGCACCTTCACCCAGTAGGGCAGATCGTCGGCATAGCTGTCGGAGTCGTAGACGAATCCGCCTTGCTCGACGACGAGCTGGCGGGTGTTGGGCGAATCGCGGCCGGTGTACCAGCCCAGCGGTCGTTGTCCGGTGATCTCGGTCAACAGCTCGATACCCGCCTGCATGTGCTCGCGTTCGATGTGGGTGTCGACGAGCTGATAACTGAGCCATCGGTACCCGTGACAGGCGATCTCGTCGCCGCGTTCGACGAATGCGGCGGCGGCATCGGGGTTACGGGCCATCGCCTGGGCGACCGCGAAGATCGTCAGCGGCAACTGACGCCGTCCGAAGGTGCGCAGGATGCGCCACACGCCGGCCCGCGATCCGTACTCGTAGAGCGACTCCATGCTCATGTGCCGGTTCGGGAATGCCTGCGCACCGATCATCTCCGAGAGGAATGTCTCGCTGGCCCGATCGTTCTCGAGGACGTTGTTCTCCGAGCCCTCCTCGTAGTTGAGGACGAACTGCACCGCGATCTTCGCCCCGCCCGGCCACTGCGGATCCGGCGGCGCGGCACCGTAACCGATCATGTCGCGGGGGTAGTTCTCGCCGCGGTAGTCGGCCAGCTTTCGGTGCGGGGTGTCGGACATGGCGGCATTGTTTCACCCCGACGGGGTCTGCGCGTGGTGGCGCCGCGCCGCCATCGGCGCCCTACCGTTATGCTTGTCGCGTACTACTACCGGTCGTCAGACTTCTGACCGCCGGCACGCAGCGACCGGCACGCACAGTGAGGAGCCACCGTGGCAAGCACCGAGGTTGAGCAGATCGACACCGGCTGGGTTCGCGAGCCCGCGGATGCGCCGTCGGCCCGCTTCGGGTGGCACGGACAAGCCCGCAAGACGTTCATGATCGCCGGATGGTTCTGCGTGTTCGCCCTGCTGGCGATGTTCATCGGTAACCACACCGGCCACGTCGAGGACATCTACCTCGCCGCATTCGCCGCCGTTCTCGCGTTCTTCCTACTCAAGCCGATCTGGACCAGCCGCGGTCGTTGGAAGAACTGACGCCGGTCAGCGTTCTCCGGCGGCCAACTGGCCGCAGGCTGCGGCGATCTCCTGGCCGCGGGTGTCCCGGACGGTGCACGACACACCCTGTTCCCGTACCCGCCTGACGAATTCGCGCTCCACCGGCTTCGGGCTCGCATCCCATTCGGACCCCGGTGTGGGATTCAACGGGATCAGATTCACGTGGACCAGCGATCCCAGTGCCCGACGCAACTTCTCCCCCAGCATGTCCGCTCGCCACGGCTGATCGTTGACGTCGCGGATCAGGGCGTACTCGATCGAGACACGACGGCCGGTGGTGTCGGCGTAGTAGCGGGCCGCGTCCAGCACCTCGGCCACCGACCATCGGTTGTTGACCGGCACCAGCGTGTCGCGCAGTTCGTCGTCGGGTGTGTGCAGCGACACCGCGAGCGTCACCGCCAACCCCTCGTCGGCCAGGCGTCGGATCGACGGGGCCAGTCCGACCGTGGAGACGGTGACCGATCGCGCGGAGATCCCGAGTCCGTCGGGCACCGGCGAGGTGATCTGCCGCACCGCACTGACCACGCGCTTGTAGTTTGCCAGCGGCTCCCCCATACCCATGAAGACGACGTTCGACAGCCGGCCCGGTTCCCCGAACTCCCCGTCGCGCAATGCGCGCGCTGCCGCACGCACCTGGTCGACGATCTCGGCGGTCGACAGATTGCGGTCCAGACCGCCCTGTCCGGTCGCGCAGAACGGGCATGCCATGCCGCAACCGGCCTGACTCGAGATGCATAGTGTGTTGCGATCGGAGTAGCGCATCAGCACGCTCTCGAGCAGAGTGCCGTCGTGCAGTCGCCATAACGTCTTGCGGGTGTCGCCGTCGTCGCAGGCGATGTGGCGCACCGGCGACAGCAGCGGCGGGAAGAGATTCTGCCCGACGGCATCGCGGGCCGCCGACGGCAGATCGGTCATTTCGGCCACATCACCATTGAGTCGGCCGAAGTACTGCCGGGCCAACTGATTTGCGCGGAACTTCGGTAGACCGAGTGCGGAGAGCGCGGTCACCCGGCCTGCGGTGTCCAGGTCGGCGAAGTGGGTGGGCGGACGCCCGCGCTTGGGCGCGTCGAACACGAGCGGCAATGACGTCATACCGTTATTGTCGCATGTCATGATGGCTGTATGACGACACCGGATCCGCAGCCGCACCGGCCCGTCGGCGCGGGCGAGCCGATCGAGCATCCCACCACGCCGGAGCCCGACGGCGAGCATCAGGCGCTGTTGGCCGAGCGCGATGAGCTGCGCACCAAGATCAAGAAGGTGGAGCACACCCGGACTCGGGCGACGTTCTACGGTCTGGTGATCGGCGCTGTGATCACCATCCTGCTGCTCATCTTCATCCTGCAGAACCTGGAGAGCCAGACGATCATGCTGATCTTCTGGGAGGTCAACCTGCCGCTCGGGGTGAGTCTGCTGATCGCCGCCATCGCCGGTGCGTTGATCGTGGCGTTCGCGGGCGGGCTCCGCATGCTGCAGCTCAGCCGGGCGTTGAAAAAGGCCAAACGCTGACGACGGGGCTGCTCACAGCAACGCCGTCAACACCGCCCAGACGATGAAGGCCGACGGCAGCAGCGAATCGAGACGATCCATGATGCCGCCGTGGCCGGGCAACAGCGTACCCATGTCCTTGATTCCCAGGTCGCGCTTGACCTGGGATTCGACCAGATCACCCAGGGTGGCGCAGACCACCAATACCGGCCCCAGGATCATGCCGACCCACCAGTGGGCGTCGAGCAGGAACACCCCGCAACACACCGCTCCGCCCGTGCCCACCAGGAACGACCCGACCAGGCCTTCCCAGCTCTTCTTCGGGCTGATCGCCGGCGCCATCGGATGTTTGCCGAACAGCACACCGAAGCCGTAGCCACCGACGTCGGAGCAGACCACCACCACCATCAGGGTCGCCACCCGCGCGGCGCCATGGTCCTGGACCACCAACTGCGCACCGAAGGATGCCAGCAGCGGCAGCCAGGCGAGGATGAACACGCTGGCGGCGAGGTTGCGCAGATAATTCTCCGGCGCGTGGTGAATTCCTTGCGCCAGCAGCATCCAGACCATCAGCACCAGCACGGTCGCGACGAAGGCGGTCAGGACACCGGTGGGACCCCAGGGCCACCCGGACCAGATGATGACCTGCCCGCCGATGACCAGTGGCCAGAACGCAATCTGATAGCCACCGTCGCGCAGTCGCTTGAAGACCTCCCATGTGGCGATCGCGAATGCGACCGCCACCACCCCGTACCAGATCTTCGGCGCGAAGATCAGGATCAGGATGATCGAGATACCGAGCGAGAATCCGACCGCGAGCGCAGCCGGGAGATTGCGTCCGGCGCGCGACTTCGTGGTCTTCGGCGCGTCCGGGGTCTCCGGGCTCTCGGTCGATTCGGTGGCCATCGGCTGCGGTGACGATGCGTGGGGGCGGTCGGTGCTCACACCTCGAGCAATTCGTTCTCTTTGTGCTTCACGAGTTCGTCGACCTGGGTGACGTAACCGGCGGTCGTCTTGTCGAGTTCCTTCTCCGCGCGGTTCACCTCGTCCTCGCCGGCCTCGCCATCCTTCTGGATGCGTTTGAGCTCGTCGACGGCCTTGCGCCGCACGTTGCGGATCGCGACCTTGGCGTCTTCGCCCTTGCTCTTGGCCTGCTTCACCAGCTCCTTGCGACGATCCTCGGTGAGCTGCGGGATCGCCACCCGGATGACGTTGCCGTCATTGGTCGGGTTCACACCGAGATCGGAGTTGCGGATGGCGGTTTCGATGTCCCGCAGGGTCGAGGCCTCATAGGGCTTGATCACCACCAGGCGCGCCTCGGGGGTGTTGATGCCTGCCACCTGGGTGATCGGCGTGAGAGCGCCGTAGTACTCGATGTGGACCTTGTTGAACATCGCCGGGTTGGCGCGACCGGTACGGATGGAGCCCATGTCGTCTTTGGCGACACTGACCGCCTTCTCCATTTTCTCTTCGGCGTCCAGGAGCGCATCGTCGATCATCGTCGTCCTATATCTACTCGGTGCGGTGTGCGTGTGGGATGAGTGTCGGGTCGATCAGGTGGCGACCAGGGTGCCGATCCGTTCGCCCGCGACGGCCCGGGCGATGTTGCCCTGCTCGAGCAAATTGAACACCAGGATCGGCATTTTGTTGTCCATACAGAGACTGAACGCGGTCGCGTCGGCGACCTTGAGCTCTTTGTCCAGCACCTCGCGGTGGGTGATCTCGGTGAACAGTTTCGCGTCGGGCACCGTGCGCGGGTCGGCGTCGAAGACCCCGTCGACGCCCTTGGCCATCAGCACCACCTCGGCCTTGATCTCCAGGGCACGCTGCGCGGCGGTGGTGTCGGTGGAGAAGTACGGCATCCCCATGCCGGCACCGAAGATCACCACCCGCCCCTTCTCGAGGTGTCGCTGCGCCCGAAGCGGCAGATACGGTTCGGCCACCTGCCCCATCGTGATCGCGGTCTGCACACGCGTGGAGACGCCCCGCTTCTCCAGGAAGTCCTGCAGCGCGAGACAGTTCATCACTGTGCCGAGCATGCCCATGTAGTCCGAGCGGGCGCGGTCGAGGCCGCGTTGCTGCAGTTCGGCACCGCGGAAGAAGTTTCCGCCGCCGATCACGACCGCGACCTGCACACCCGATCCGACGACTTCGGCGATCTGGTCGGCGACAGTACCGACGACATCGGGGTCGAGTCCGACTCCGCCACCTCCGAACATCTCACCGCCGAGCTTGAGGAGCACCCGGGTGAAGCCGTGACGCTCGGACTCGTGCGGGGCCGGGGTTTCGCTCATCCAACTTCCTCCACTGGTCGATTCGGTGAATATCGTACGTCCCGGCGTGAGGTGTTCGATGACATGCGGCGTCACAAACCGTTCACAAGGGCACCGAAGGACCCCGACCTGCTGTTCGGTGGCGGGCCGCGGGGTGGAGGCGGCGCGGCGTCAGCGACTGCCGACGGCGGCCAGGACGGTCCGCATGGGTGGCCGGTCGTCGAGGACCGGATACGACCGACGGATGGTATGACTGCCGTCGGCCATCACGAACTGGGTCAAGGCACTTCCCGAATCCTCGACACCGACGCGAGCGAGTAGCGTCGCGACGATCTGTCGAGCCATCGGCCCGAGTTCGTGCAGGGGGCGGTTGCGATGGATGCGGGTGCCGAGGTCGATCTGACCGATGGCGTCGATGCCGAATTGCTCCACCGTGTCGAGGATGATGCCGATCTCCACCCCGTACCCGGCTGCAAACGGGATCGAGGTCAACAGTTCACGTGTGCCGGCGTACTCCCCGGCCAGCGGCTGGATCAGCGCGCCGAGCTCGGGCCGCAGCGCGGCGAGCAACGGCCGTACCACGAGCTCGGTGACCCGACCGCCTCCGGCGGGATCGACGCCTGCCGCGCTCAGCAGCGGCCGACGGTAATAGCCCTTGACGAGATGCAGTTCGGGCACCATCAGCAGCGGCGCGACCAGACGAGGGACGTACCCGGGGTCCGGCGAGACGAGGTCGCTGTCGACAAACACCACCAGGTCGCCACAGGTGGTGGCCAACGACCGCCACAAGACCTCACCCTTCCCGTCGAGCACCGGGACATCCGGGAGAGCCGACTGCCGGGTTTCGACACGTGCACCGGCGGCCGCCGCGCTCGCCATGGTGTTGTCCGACGACCCCGAGTCGACGACCACGATCTCGTCGACAAGTCCGCCGAGCAGAGGCGTGATGCTCGCGACCACCGACGCGACCGTGGCCTCCTCGTCGAGCGCGGGCAGCACCACCGACACCGTCCGGCCGTCCTTGCGGTCGATGAGCTCGTCGACGCTCCAAGGCAGGCGATCCCAGGTGTTGGTCTCCAACCAGGTGGCCGAATCCTGCATCCCCGCGATCGTCATCCCGCCAACGCCTCCTCGAATTGCGGCCAGGCCCGGTGGAGTTCGTCCTGCCAGTACGGCCAGGAATGCGTGCCACCGGCATAGAGGTGGAAGGTGGCCGGCACGCCGAGGGCACGCATGCGTTGCTGGAGGTTGCGAGTGCACTGCGCGGTCGCCGTCTCGATCACGGCGCCCACCGCGAGCTGATCGAACAGCTTCATTCCGTCTCCGTCGATGCCCGGTCCGTCGAGGGTGTCATAGCGTCCGGGCGCCCCCGACCCGTTGGACACGTAGATGGATTTGCCGCGGAAATCCTCGACATGCAGATAGGGATCATTGGCTGCCCAGGCCGGATCGGAGGGCGGGCCCCACATGTTCAGTGTGTTGCCGCCGCCGCGACCTTCCACGACCATTCGGACCACCGCCTGCCCGACCGGATCACTGGTCTGCGCGCAGCCGCTGAACGATCCGAGCGCCCGATACCGCTGCGGCGCATGCAGTGACAGCTGGAAGACGGAGGTGCCGGCCATCGAAATGCCGGCGATCGCGTTACGCCCGTTCCCGTCGAAACGGGTGTCGATGACCGCCGGTAGTTCGGCGGTCAGGAAGGTGGCCCACCGCTGGCGGCCCAGTGTCGGGTCGACGCGCTGCCAGTCGGTGAAGTAGCTGGCCGCACCACCCATCGGCACCACGACGTTGACGCCGCGCCCGGTGAAGAAGGATCGGATGTCGGTCTGATCGAACCAACTGCTGCCGCCCTCCCCGCCGGCGGCGCCGTTGAGCAGATAAAGGGTCGGGGCGGGCCCGTCGGTCGCTGCGGGCAGCACCTTCACCAGCAGGTCAGCACCCATCGACGGCGAACGGACGGTCACGTCGACTTCCCGGCTCGGCTGCACCTGCTCGGCCACAATCCGTGCGATGCGCGGGTCGGCCGATGCCACACCCGGCCACACCTGCGCCGTCATCGCCGACGCGATCGCGGCCAACACCGCACACCACACGACCGTCCGTGTCGGGCGTGCACCGCCCTCGGGTCTCATCACTGCGGTCCCCCAAGATTCGATCCGCCGGGCTCACATTCCAGATTCGAGTCGGAGTGTGCCCCACCCCCACTCACGTTCGTGGGAACAATGGTGGAGATCACAATTAGGACAATCGACCCAGACAGTCGAACATGTTGTGAAACAAGACCTTTCAGAGTCAACTCCTTGATTGTCACGCGATGCCGACGGTACGGTCACAGCGTCGTCGAGTGATCTGGCACACACGGCGCCAGCCGACGGCCCCGGGCGCACTGCCCGCAGTCACACAACGCTGATGCGCAATGAAATGAGGTGCGAGATGGTCAGTTTCGGACTCATCGACGAATGGGATCCCCGACCCGGCCGGGTGACGAGTTGGGTCGCCGCACCACAGACGGTCGCCGCCGCCGAACACGCCCCGGATCATCACGTCCCGCCGTCGCACCAGCAGGAGGAGTACCTGCGCGCCGCGCAACGCAACCGGGATGCCTGCTTCCGCTTCTCCCGCCTCTGCCTGATCGCCTTCGACATCCAGGCACCGCTCGACACCGAAGCGATGACCACGGCGCTGACCACGTTCCTGCGCCGTCACGACACCTTCCAATCGTGGTTCGCCGTCGACGATGACGGTGTGGTGTCCCGGCACGTGATCGACCCGGAGATCATCGAACTCGCCCACGCAGCTCACGGAGAGCTTCCCAACGCCGCGCAGATACGTGAACACGTGCAGGCGGAGACCCCCGGCCCGTTCCGTTGGGATTGCTTCAGCTTCGGCGCCATCGAGTGGGAGGGCGGGTTCACCCTCTACTGTGCGGTCGACCACCTCAACACCGACGGCATCTCCCAGGCGATGACCTGCGTCGACCTGATGACGCTCTACATGAATGCGGCGTTCGGTATGGAGAATCCACTGTCTCCGGTCGGCAGCTACGTGGACTATTGCGCGCGGGAACGGGCGATCTCACGCACGCTGAGCCGACACTCGCCGCATGTCCAGCGCTGGGTGGAGTTGGTGCAGGCACACGGCGGCAGCCTGCCCCGGTTCCCCCTGCCACTGGGCAAGGAGTCCGACACCCACACCCGTAGCGCGCATCTGACCACGACCGTTTTCGACGAACCGGCAGCGCAACGGTTCGAAGATGTCTGTCGCGCCAACGGCGCCAACGTCACTGCCGGCCTCATGGCCGTCGCAGCAATGGCCTACGCCGACTTCACCGGTGAGTCCGACTACCTCGGGATGACCCCGAAGAGCACTCGAGCGGCGGGCCCCGAACTCAACTCGGTCGGCTGGTTCACCAGCCTGATCCCGGTGCCGCTCACCGTCGACGGTGCGGCGAGGTTCACATCGATGGCGACCCAGGCGGGACACAGCTACGCGGCCGGCAAGGAGCTGACCGACGTGTCCTTCCATCGCGTCCTCGAACTCGTCGAGCCCGCCGACGGCATCCACGTCTCGCCCGGCTGGTCGGTGCCGATGATCTCATACGTCGACGTCCGCAAGCTGCCGGGTGTGGAGATGTTCGACGCGATCAACGGCTGCCTCTACGGCAACCGCGGCAGCAGCGAGGAGGTGTTCCTGTGGATCAACCGATTCCAGGACGTGACCTCGATGACGTTCCTCTACCCCGACACCGAGATCGCACACGTTTCGGTCAAGGAGTACATCGAGAAATTCATCGGCATCATGACCGCTGTCGCGACTGACGGCGACCACGTGTTGAGCGCCCCAGCGCTGGCGTGATGACGGGAACCGATGTCGCCGAATCACATTCGGGGAAATCGGGGGCGCGACGCTCAAGCGCGCCGCGCGAGGTCACGGCGTCCGGGCGGTCGGCGGCACTCGCACTGACCGGATGTCTGGTCGGCGTGTTCATGCAGATGCTCGACACGACGATTGTCAACATCGCCTTGCCCGACCTGACCCGCGAGCTCGGGGCGTCGACGTCGGAGCAGCTGTTCGTCCTCAGTGTGTACACACTGGCGTTCGCATGCACACTGCTCACCGCCGCGACCCTCGGCGGCCGACTCGGGCGGCGACGGGTGTTCGTCGGCTCGGTCATCGCCTTCGTCGTGACGTCGATGGCGTGTGGGCTCGCACAGAACCCGCTCGAGCTGATCGTGGCGCGGGGCGCGCAAGGGGTCAGTGCGGCGTTGATGTCGGCGCAGACACTAGCGTTGATCGCCGCGTTGTTCCCCAAGAGCCGGCATCCACTGGTGTTCGGTGTCTACGGTGCGGTCGCCGGCCTCGCGGCCATGCTCGGTCCGGTCATCGGCGGCGTGCTGGTGACCGCGGACATCGCCGGCTGGGGGTGGCGGACGATCTTCTTCGTGAATCTGCCGATGGGTGTCGCGGCATGCGCGCTCGCGTGGCGACGACTGCCGCAGCTGCGCGATCGGCCGGCGACCCGGATCGATCTGGCCGGCGTCGCGTTGTCCAGCGTCGGACTGTTCCTGCTGCTGTATCCCTTGGCGGTCGGCCGTGAGATGGGATGGCCGCCGCTGCTCTGGGTGTTGTTGGCACTCGCAGCTCTGATGCTCATCGCGTTCGTCGGGGTCGAGAAGCGCCTGCTCCGTGGCGGGGGCACACCGTTGTTGCGGTTGGACTTGTTCACCTCACGACGATTCGCACTCGGCCTGGTGCTGTCCCTGTTGTTCTTCAGCGTGTTCGCCGGGTTCTTCTTCACAGTGTCGATCACCACCCAGTTCGGCCTCGGATACTCCGCGTTGCGAACCGGGCTGCTCGCGCTCCCGTTCGCGATCGGGGGCGCGCTGGGTTCGGTGGCGTCGCCGCAGGTCGTGTCGCGGATCGGCGCTGCCCGCACACTGGCACTCGGCGCGTTACTACTCGGTGTCGGTCTGGCGTGTCTCGCTGTGGTCCTTCGCCCGGAGACCGCGATGTTGTCGGTGCCCGCGGCCATCGCCCCGCTGGTGGTGGGCGGGCTGGGTACGGGTGTGTTCGTCGCACCGTTGCAGACGACGATTCTGGCCGACACGTCCCCGGAGACCGTCGGATCGGCGTCCGGATGTGTTCCCACTGTCCAGCAGATCGGCGCCTCGATTGGCCTCGCCGTGGTGACGGTGTTCTTCTTCGGTCAGGTCGCCTCGCAGGCCGAGACGGCGGTGTCATCGGCGCGTACCCAGCTGACCGCCGAGCTGCGCGACAGCCCGGTCGAACCCATCTTCCGCGAGCCGGTGACCCAACGCTTCGCCGACTGCGCCTCGGCACAACTCACCTCGGCCCATCCCGAACGGCCGGCCGCGGGCTGCCAACCCGGCGGCGGGGACACCACCGGTATGGCGGCCACAATCGCCGCACAAGCCGGCCCGCAGCTGCACCACGCCACTCGCACCGTCGTCGCACACAGCTTCGTGGGCGCATTCGTCGCGACCCTGTGGGTACTGGCGGGTGCCTGCGTGCTGATCGCGATTCTGTCGGGAACCCTGGGCCTGCGACGTCGACCCCGATTGGGGTCGGGGTATCAGAACCGGGGCCACACAGCACGAACCCCGCGCCACCGGTAAGTGACGCGGGGTTCTGCGGTCTGCGACCGGCTCAGGCCTGGCCGACCTCGAAGCGGGTGAAACCGTTGATGGTCACGCCGGCCTCGTCGAGGAGAGCCTTGACGGTCTTCTTGGAGTCCTGGACCGACGGCTGGTCGAGCAGCACGACGTCCTTGTAGAAACCGTTGACGCGGCCTTCGACGATTTTCGGCAGTGCCTGCTCGGGCTTGCCCTCTTCCTTCGCGGTCTGCTCTGCGATACGACGCTCGTTCTCCACGATGTCGGCGGGGACCTCGTCGCGGGTGGCGTACTTGGCCCGCAGCGCGGCGACCTGCATGGCGGCGCCACGCGCAGCCTCGGCCGCGTCGTCGCCCTCACCGGTGTAGGACACCAGCACACCCACGGCGGGCGGCAGGTCGGAGGCACGCTTGTGCAGGTACACCGCGACCGGTCCGTCGTAGTAGGCGACGCGACGCAGTTCGAGCTTCTCACCGATCTTCGCCGAGAGGGCCTGCACGGCGTCGTCGACGGTGCCGTCGCCGAGCTTCGCGGCCTTCAGCGAGTCGAGGTCGGTGGTCTTCGCCGACGCGGCGACGGCGACGATCTTGTCGGCGAGTTCTTGGAACTCGGCATTCTTCGCCACGAAGTCGGTCTCGGAGTTGATCTCCACCAGGGCGCCGTCCTTGGCGGCCACGAGGCCCTCGGCGGTGGAGCGCTCGGCGCGCTTGCCGACGTCCTTGGCACCCTTGATGCGCAGCTCCTCGACGGCCTTGTCGAAGTCGCCGTCATTGTTGGCCAGCGCGTTCTTGCAGTCCAGCATTCCTGAGCCGGTGAGCTCGCGGAGACGCTTCACATCGGCTGCGGTGTAGTTCGCCATCGTTGGCGAGCCTCCTTAGAGAGAGTGTGTCGATGCCGGTCGGGTCGCGACCCGACCGGCATCAGGACCGGGTGAGGTGATGCGACCGGTTACTGGGCGGCCGGTGCGGTACCGGCTTCGCCACCCGCGGGAGCGGTGGCCTGGGTGAGCAGCTCCTGCTCCCACTCGGCCAACGGCTCGCCGCCGCCCGCCTCCGGCTTGGAGTCATCCGACGACTGGCCGGCGCGGGCCTGCACGCCCTCGGCAACGGCCGAGGCGACCACACGGGTCAGCAGTGCGGCACTGCGGATCGCGTCGTCGTTGCCCGGGATCGGGTAGTCCACGAGATCGGGATCGCAGTTGGTGTCGAGGATCGCGATGACCGGGATGTTGAGCTTGCGTGCCTCACCGACAGCAATGTGCTCCTTGTTGGTGTCCACCACCCAAACGGCAGACGGCACCTTGGCCATATCTCGGATACCACCGAGGGTGCGCTCGAGCTTGTTCTTCTCACGCGTGAGCATGAGGATTTCCTTCTTGGTGCGACCTTCGAAACCACCGGTCTGCTCCATGGTCTCGAGTTCCTTCAGGCGCTGCAGGCGCTTGTGGACGGTCGAAAAGTTGGTGAGCATGCCACCGAGCCAGCGCTGGTTGACGTACGGCATCCCGACGCGGGTCGCCTCTGCGGCGATCGACTCCTGCGCCTGCTTCTTGGTGCCGACGAACAGCACGGTGCCACCGTGGGCGACGGTCTCCTTGACGAACTCGTACGCCTTGTCGATGTAGGTCAGCGTCTGCTGCAGGTCGATGATGTAGATGCCGTTGCGGTCGGTGAAGATGAACCGCTTCATCTTCGGGTTCCAACGGCGGGTCTGATGCCCGAAGTGTGCGCCGCTGTCCAGCAGCTGCTTCATGGTCACGACAGCCATGTCGTCACTATCCTTTGTGTGCAGTTGATGTCGACACCGGTTGATGCCGACCCTGGCGCCTGCAACCGTGGTGGACCCGGCGGCGGAACCGCTCCGAGACCGCCCACCCGGCGGCGTGGACCGCGTCGTCACAGGTGACGGCGGCCGCTTCGCAGGCGCGCGAAGTCACCTCATCGATCTGCGATGAGGTGCGTGAGCGAGTTTACGCCGGTCAGCTGCAGAAAACCAAAACCCGGCAGCCGCCCCCGTGACCGGCGTCTCGCACATCCACGGGAGCCAACCGGCGCGCTCGTGCGTCTGAAAGACATGGCGCCCCTGTCTTCGCGATTCCGAGGTCGATGGTCACCCACGCTGCGCGTGCTGATGACCGCCATCGGCGAGCTCTGCGTGGTCACCCTGCTGCTGTGGCTGCTGCCCGCGATCGCATTCGGTGACGCCACCCGCTTTGTCGCACCGATCCCCTCGCCAGAGGTGGTGCGCGGCTTCGATCCACCGGAGCAACGGTGGCTTCCCGGGCATCGCGGGGTGGACCTCACGGCAACTCCTGGCGCCGCGGTACGCGCGGCCGGTGACGGCCGTGTCCGGTTCGCCGGGGAGGTCGCCGGACGCCCGGTCGTTTCGATCCGGCACACCGACGACCTGATCACCACCTACGAGCCGGTCCGGGCGTCGGTACGCGAAGGTCAGTCGGTGCGTCGCGGCACGGTGATCGGAGTGGTGGTGGCGGGTCATGTGGGGTGCCCGGCAGTGGCCTGTCTGCATTGGGGTGCACGGCGCGGCAGCGGTCGCGCGGCGGTGTACCTGAACCCGATGGCGTTGCTCGGCGCCGTCCGGGTACGACTCAAGCCGGTCGAACCGGACGATGTCAGGCTCTCGGGTGGGCTTGGCGATGCACGGCCCGCAGGCGTTCCACGCTGACGTGGGTGTAGATCTGGGTGGTCGCCAGCGACGAGTGTCCGAGAAGTTCTTGCACGACCCGCAAATCCGCTCCGCCCTCGAGCAGATGCGTGGCGGCGCTGTGCCGCAGACCGTGCGGGCCGATGTCGGGCAATCCGGCAGCCTGCACCGCGCGGTGCACCACGCTACGGGCCATCCGCTGGTCGAGGCGCCCACCCTTGACGCCGAGCAGCAGTGCATCGCCGGACCGCGTGGTCGCCAGCGTCGCGCGTCCGTCACGCAGCCATAGGTGCAACGCCCGGGCGGCGGGATCGCCGTAGGGCACCGATCGTTGCTTGTCGCCTTTGCCGATGACCCGCAGCACTCGCCGATCGGTGTCCACATCGCCGAGGTCGAGTCCGCACAGCTCACCGACTCGGATGCCGCTGGCGTAGAGCAACTCCAGGATGACTGCGTCGCGCAGGGCGACGGCGATGTGCACAGGATCGGTCTCGCCGTCGGCAGCGTCACCGCCGGTCACGGTGCCGACCGCCGACACGGCGGCCGCGGCCTGATCCTGACCCAGCACGGTCGGCAACGTCCGGTGTGCTTTGGGGGCCTGCAATCGGGTCGCCGGGTCGTGCTCCAGCACTCCTTCACGAACGGCCCACGCGCAGAATGCCTTTGCCGAGGAGACCTGACGCGCAACAGTGGTCCGGGCCGCGCCGCGGCGGGTGTGGTCGGCGAGCCAGCCGCGCAACAACGCCAGATCCATCGCGGTGATCGCAACTCCGCGCGCACCCGCGAAGGCCACCAGGCCCCGAGTATCACCGACGTAGGCGCGAACGGTGTGCTCGCTGAGTCCCTTCTCGTAACGGAGATGGGTGGTGAAGTCGTCGAGGAGCCCGTGGCCATCCACAGTGGACGACGAATTTCGGGTGTTGGACCGGTCGGTCATGGTCCGACCCAAGCGGCTTGGCGGGCCGGGCGCAACCGGCCACGCGGGTCGTTGCCGGATCGTGGCCGCCGACGCGGCGAGCTGCAGGCGTTCAGGCAGGCGCGCCGGCCGCTTCCTCTGCGGCCCGTAGTTCCGATTTCCACTCCCGGAAACCCTCTTCTGTGCGGCCCCGGCGCCAGTACCCGGAGATCGACGCGTTGGCCGCACTCACGCCACGTTCCTTGCGGACGTAGGCGCGAAGGTTGTGCATCACTGCCTGGGCCTCACCGTGGATGAACACCTGCGGTTCCCCGTCGAGCCAGTCCGCGTCGCGGACCGCGCTGATCAGCGGTGCGTTGTCGCCGGCCCGTTCGTCTGCGACCTCACCGGCCGCGCCACCTCGATGCACCCAGACAATGTCGGCCCCGGGCGGGGCGGTCAGCTCGATCTCGTCCTCGGGTCCGGCGACCTCGACGAAGACCTTTGCGATCGCGTCCGCCGGCAGCGCCTCGAGGGCAGCGGCCACTGCGGGCAGACCCGCCTCGTCGGCGGCCAGCAGGTGCCACGGGGCGTCGCCGCGCGGCCGGTAGCCGCTACCCGGGCCGAGGAAGTGGATGGTGGTGCCGGCCACGACCCGCGCTGCCCACGGGCCGGCGATACCCTCGTCGCCGTGTACGACGAAGTCGACCGCGATCTCGCGCGCCGCGAGGTCGATTGCCCGGACCGTGTAAGTCCGCAGCACCGGTTGCTCGCGCGAAGGCAGCAGTCGGATCATCTTGCGGTCGAAGTCGCGTCCGCGGTACGGCTCACCGTCGGGCCCGAAGGCGAGCTTGATGTACATGTCGGTGTCCCAGCTCGCCGGCTCCCCCGCTGGGACGAAGTCGTCGAAACCGTTGCCACCGAGATACAGCCGGACGATGTGCGGGGTCAGCTGCTCGCGACGTAGCACCGTCATCACGTTCAGATTCTTGGCCATGAAGCCTCCTCTCCGCGACCACAGTACGCCCTATTAGGTAAACCTAACCAGAACGGGACGTCGGGCGACGTCCCGTTGGCACCGAGCTGCCCAGCGACCTGCACCGCGCCCGCACCGGCGACGGTGGTGATCTAATCTTGGACTTCAGGTCGTTGAATATCTGTCTCACCAGTCCGAGCGAGGGAAGTCATGCCGGAGTCGTCGTCACCCAGACGAGGGTCCCGCCTCACTGTGGACGATTGGCTCGACGCGGCGATGCAGGTGCTGATGAGTGACGGTGTCGGTGCCATCAAGATCTCCCGTCTGTGCGACCGGCTCGGGGTCACCAAGGGCAGCTTCTACTGGCATTTCACCGACATCTCGGCGTTGATGACGGCGCTGTCAGATCATTGCCGTGGGATCGAGGAAGCGGCCCGGCGGACGCTCGCCAATCTGCAGGAGTTGCCGCCGGTCGAGCGAATCCAGTCGATGGGCGAACTGGTCAGCAATACCCGCCGCCGTTCGGTGGAGGCAGCGGTACGTGCGTGGGCCGAGACCGACCCCGAGCTCCAGGCGGCGGTGGTGGCGCTCGATCACACGACATTCGATGTCGCACAGGACGCTTTCGTGGAGCTGGGTTTCTCGCCGTTGGACGCGCACGCGCGCGCCACCGCGCTCGTGTACGTCGGGATCGGCTACATGCAGGGCGGCGAACGAGTCGAGGCGCCCACCGAGGACGACAAACGCATCTTCGTCGAGATGCTGATCCGTAGATAGGACGAGCAGCAACTCGCCGTCGGGTGTCTGGTCATGCCAGCCGCCACGCACCGTCGACGTTGACGACATGACCGCTGACATCCATGTGAGCCAGCGCCGACCTGACCCGGGCGGTCTCGAGGCCCGCCGAGAAGGCGATCTCTTCGATCGTCACCGACCCGCGTGCGGGTATCGCGTCATGCACCCGCTTGGCTTCCGGCGACAACGCGTCAGTGGACCGCACCGGACCTCGCTCCATGTCCCCACTGCCATCCGGGGCAGCCAGCGCGATCACCGCCTGCGGGTCGATGATGAGCGCGGCGAGCCCCTCGGCGATCAGCTGATGACATCCGATCGACGTGGCCGAGGTGACGGGCCCCGGGACCGCGCCGAGCGGACGACCGAGTTTGCGCGCCCAGGCAGCGGTGTTCGCAGCACCCGACCGTCGACCTGCCTCAACCACCACCACAGCTTTCGACATCGCCGCGACCAGCCGATTGCGGGTGAGGAACCGATGCTTCGCAGCTGTGGTGCCCGGCGGATACTCGGAGACCACGAGCCCGCTCTCGGCGATCTGGTCGAAGAGTCGAGCATGTCCTGCCGGGTAGTCGCGGTCGATTCCGCAGGCCATCACGGCCATCGTCTGGCCGCCACAGGCCACCGCCGCGCGATGCGCCGCGCCGTCGACGCCGAAGGCCCCACCCGAGACCACCGCCCAGTTCTCCGCGACGAGCCCGCCCGCCAACGTCGAGGTGACCTGTTCGCCGTAGCGTGAGGCCGCCCGCGACCCGATCAGCGCGATGCCGGTGGACGCCACCTCGTCGAGACGGGAGGTGCCGCGAACCCACAAGGCGAGGGGTTCGCCGCCACGAAATGCGGTGTCGGCCTGACCGAGCGCCAACAAGGGCCAGGCGGGCCACTCCGGGTCGTCTCGGGTCACCAATCGGGCACCGATCCGCGCGGCAACGTCCAGATCCTGCGCCGCCAGATCGGTGTCGGCTCGGGCAGCCGTCGCCGTCAGAACCTCGTCGTGGCCGTGCGGCACCGAACGGGCACGGATAGCGGCAGCCGTCTCGATAGGACCGAGCTCATCGCACAGCGACAGCAGCGGAGCGTTGGGTGGCTCGACAACCCGGGCGAGGTAGGCCCAGGCACGCAGTTCGGTGTCGTCGGTCATCAGCACCCACCACGGTCGCGATAGAGCAACGCCTCGGCGACCTCCGTCTCGCCCGGCTGCGTCAGCCCTTTCAGGTCTCCCAGCGTCCAGGCCAACCGGATTGCCCGGTCGGCGCCGCGCGCGGTCACACGTCCGTCCCGTAAGAACAACTCGATCGGACGCAGAGCCGACGGTGACAGCCGAAAACGCTGCCGCAGAGCCGAACCGGGAACTTCGGCATTGGTCAGCCACCCGTGACATCCCCACCGATCCAGCGCCGCACGACGAGCGGCCGCCACACGGTCCCGGACGGCGGTACTGGATTCCTCGGCGTCCGACATCAATGCCGTATTGCCTGGCGGGTCCATCCTTACCCGTATGTCGACGCGGTCCATCAGCGGTCCGGACAGCTTCCCCAGGTAGCGTCGCCTGGCAACCGCCGAGCAGATGCAGTCGATGTCGTGCGCCGGGGCGCACGGGCACGGGTTGGCGGCCATGATCAGCTGAAACCGCGCCGGGTAGGTGGCCACCCCGTCGCGTCGCGAGACCCGGACCTCCCCTTCTTCGAGCGGTTGGCGCAAGGCGTCCAACACTTTCGGCCCCATCTCGGCACATTCGTCGAGGAACAGCACTCCTCGGTGCGCCCGGGATACTGCACCCGGCCTGGCCATCCCGGTACCACCGCCGAGCAGCGCCGTGGTGGAGGTGGTGTGGTGTGGGGCGATGAACGGTGGCTCGGTCACCAACGGGCGACCCGCACGTAGGGTACCGGCGATGCTGTGAATGGCGGTCACCTCCAGCGATTCCTCGGATCCGAGCGGCGGGAGTATCCCCGGCAGGCGTCGCGCCAACATCGTCTTACCGATGCCAGGCGGCCCGGTCATCAACACGTGATGCGCTCCCGCCGCGGCGATCTCGAGCGCGTGGCGCGCCTCGGACTGACCCACCACCTCGGACATGTCGTGATACTCGATCGGCGGCGGGAGGGATTCACTCTCGGTCACCGTGTCGAGGACCGTCTCGCCGGCCAGCCATCGCACCACTTCTGTGAGGTTCTCCGCGCCGCCGATCTCCAGGTCGGTCACCAATGTGGCCTCTGCGACGTTGGACATCGGCACGACCGCATGGGTGAAACCGTGATCGCGGGCGTGTTTGAGCGCAGGCAGCACGCCTCGGACCGGTCGGAGCCCGCCGTCGAGTCCGAGTTCTCCGAGGAACACCGTGCGTGCGGTGCGCGAGACCGTGACCTGCTTGGTCGCGGCCAGGATCGCCAGTGCCATACCGAGATCGAAAGAGGACCCGGCTTTGGGGAGGTCGGCCGGTGCGAGCGATACCGTCACCTTGAGATCGGGGAACTTCAGCCCGCTGTTGCTGATCGCGGCGCGCACCCGGTCTTTGGCCTCTCGCAACGATGCGTCGACCTTGCCGTTGACGACGAAGCCGGGCAAGCCGTGTCCCACGTTGGCCTGGATCTCGATCTGATTGGCTTCGAAAGCGTTGAGCCCCACCGACTGGATCGAACCCAGCCCGGTCGTCAGGCGCGGGTCGTCGGTCATTCGAACACTCCCCGGTGGTGGCGCACCCTCGCGCGGTCGAGCGCCAACGGTTCGTGCGGGTCGAGTTGCACGCTGATGATGTCGAACCGGATACGTGACCACCAGCGGTCGCGGTTGCCGGCGAGCCATTCTCGGGCCAGGCGGCGCATGCGTGCCAACTTGAGTGGTGTGACCGCGGCGACCGGATCGTCGAAGACCCGCGAGGCCCGTGTCTTGACCTCGACCACCACCAGTTCATCGGCGTCGGCAGCGATGATGTCGAGTTCCCCGAAACGGTTACGCCAGTTGCGATCCAGTACTCGCCAACCGAGTTCCACCACGAAGTCGGCGGCCAGATCCTCACCGCAACGGCCGATCTCGGCTGTGCTCGGTCGAGTCCGCGATGAGTTCCGAGCAGACGGTGGATCGGACGGCCGGGATGGGTTCTCGCTCATGAGAGCAGCATCGTCGGGTGAGGCCGCGAATCAGCCTGTACGACGATGTCCGGTGCAGATCTGTGGACAGAGCACCCCTGTGGACAGCCGGTCCGGGGGCGGCACGGGTCAGAGCTTGAGGTCTCGGTCCGGGTGGTCGTCGGGTTCGGACGACGACGCGGCATCGTCGGAGGTGGCCGGCGTGATCGGTTGTGGTGGTGCCCAATCGCCGATGACCGGGGGGCCCACCAGTGGCAGGGTGCCGACGATTTCGGCACCGTTGTCGGTGGTGTGCAGATAGTGTGCGGATTTGTGCTCGGTGTTGTTGGGCCCGCGGCCGCGGCTGCCGCCATGGGGTGCGCCCATCGGAGCCGCACCCGCTCGGCTCGGACCGGCACCGACCGGCGTCGTCGTCGCGGAGGTGCCCGACGTGGGCGCAGCTGTGGGCATTGCGGCCGACAAGCGGCGAGACAGTGCCGCGGGATTCGCTCCGCTCGAGCCGCTGGACCCGCCGGCCGAAGAACCTCCCGCGCCCCCACTGCCCGCGAGTTTTGCACCACCCGCGCCGGCGGCCGCACTGCCGGGCATCATCATCGCGGACGGTGACACCGTGCTGCTCGACGAGTCGGGGCTGCCAAGTCCGCCACGGGTCAAGCTGTCGGGCCCATCTCCCCCGCCGCCGCCGTTGCCACTGCCCTCGCCGAGGGACAGCGGGGAGTCGCCGGCTTTCGCCGAGTCTGCCTGTGGCACGGGATCGGTGGAGGTACCGCCGCTCGGCGGGGCCGTCGGTTCCTTCGTAGACTGCGAACCGTAGTCACCCAGATCGGTGGCTGCGGCCGCCGAGGACCACGCCGCTGCGCTGGGGCCACCGCTGCTACCGGCCCCGCCAGCCGATCCCCCGGCACCTGTTCCGGCCAGTAGACCGTCGGCTCCGGTAATGCCGGCCAGACCCAGGCCATCGCCGGCCGAACTCATCGGACCGTTGTAGGTTTCGGTCATCAACAGCCCCGCCCTGGTCATGGCGCCGAATGCGTCGCCCAACGGGTTCAGGAGCTCGCCCTGAAGTTCCATCAGCGACCCACGCTGGGCCTGCGAGGCCAGCAAGACCGACTGGGCGTTCACGAGCGCGTCGATGCCAGGCTGGGCGTTCGCCGCCGCGGACACGATGTCGCTGGAGATCTGCCGAGCCGCGTCCTCGCTGGAGCTCGCCGCGACCCCCTGCAGGCCGTCACCGCCGAACCGGTAGAGGTGTTGCGCCGCCTCGTGAGCTGCGGAGATGGCCTGGGCCAGCGCTTGGGCGTCGGCAGCCGCCGACTCGGGACCCATTGACTCCAGACGCGACAAGATCTGCTGAATCGCGACAAACCAATTGGTGTTGCCGCCCCCGACCGCCCCCGTCATCGCCCCTCCGTCCCGACTCGACCCACGGACATCCGTGCCACCGGATCTGGCCCGCTATGCTACAGACACTTGGAGCGGATCACGCCACACCGCTCGCAAGCGTTGACGCTTGGAACCACATCGGGGGTCTGTGCGTCCAAACCAACGTGGGGAGGAAACCGTGAGCGGCGGACAAAAGGCGTCCGACTATGTCCTGGAACCCTGTGTCGCGATGCCCGAGGTCACGCGTGCGCCGGATCAGAGGGACTGGGGGCAGGCAGTAGATGGGATTGGTGTGCTTTCCGAGAAGGGGATGTGGGAGGCGCGGGCGAAGGCGGCGGACGATGCGGCGGAGAAGCTTCGCGACTGCCTCAATACCGTGTCGCAGATCGCTGCAGCAAACTACTTCGGGCGAGACTGCCAAGAAGGCGGATTCCTGAGGGACCGCCTCAGATCGAGTATCACAAGTGACGCTGGATGGGCTGCCGCGATAGACCTGCAAATTAGCGAACTGATGAAACTCGCACAGAAGTGCGCAGAAGCAGCAGAAACCCTCGAATCACAGGACCGCTCGTCGGCGGGCAATTTTGCAGAGAAAAGGTAGACCATCGCGAATGGGAAACCGTGGATGGTTTGCAGCGCTAGTTGCACTTGCCGCATTGACAGCCAGCTGCTCACAGCCCAGAGATCTGACACCAGAATCTGCCCCTGTGGATTCGACTAACCCCACTGGGTCATACGTTCGACAGACGGACTCAGATGGTCTCCCCCTCCCGTTCGTAAACAGAATGCCGAAGCGATGGAACTCCTCAAACGACGGCTCGCCCTATGAGCCGTGCACGGCAATGGATCAAGGTACGGCCGCGGAACTAGGCTTAGACCTTAATTCGGTAAAGGACGCCGCCAAAGTCGACGGGCAAACGCTGAGAGGGTGCGAATGGCGATACATTGACGCCGAGGAGTGGTCATGGTCTGCCTACCAAATGGTGGCAGATTACGACGGCCTCGCCGACTATAAGAGTTTGAACCCGACATTCAATTGGCTTGAGAACCAAGAAGTTGATACACGTAGCGTGGGAGTTGCCTCCTTGAACTCTGGGCAATGCTTCACGTACGTGCAGTCCCTGGATTCCGGGGTCGTCACCGGGGTGGGTTATGCCGGTCTCCCCAAACCCCCACTCACCGAAATCTGCCAACGCGCAATCGATCTCACCGAGGCAACTATCGACAAAATCCCGGAGTAGCCCGATCCGAGTGAGGTGAACGTGCCGGAAAACAGCACGTTCTACTCAGTCGCCGGGGAGGTCACGGTTCGTCGGGGAGGCGGAGTTCGGGCTTCTCGAGTTCCTCGATGTTGACGTCCTTGAAGGTGATGACGCGGACCTGCTTGACGAAGCGGGCGGGGCGGTACATGTCCCAGACCCAAGCGTCGGACATGCGGAGCTCGAAGTAGATCTCGCCCTCGGTGTTGCGCGGGACCAGGTCTACGGAGTTGGCGAGGTAGAAGCGCCGTTCGGTCTCGACCACGTAGGTGAACTGTCCGACGATGTCCTTGTACTCCCGATACAAGGAGAGTTCCATCTCGGTTTCGTACTTCTCGAGATCCTCAGCACTCATTCGTCAAGCCTATCGTGGTCGGGTCGGGGTCGGAGGTCACGCGGGAGGCGACATTCCGGTAGGACATTCGGTGTTGCTGCGACGGCCCGTGACGGTCGAGGCAGGCCATGTGATGTGCGGTGCTGTAGCCCTTGTGGACGGCGAAATCGTAGCCGGGCAGGTCCTGATCCATCGCCACCATCAGCCGGTCGCGCGTCACCTTCGCGATGATGCTCGCGGCGGCGATGCAGGCGGCGGCACCGTCCCCGCCGATCACCGGCAGCGACGGAACGGTCAGTCCTGGCACGACGAAACCGTCGGACAACACATAACCCGGGGTCACATCCAGGCCGGCGATGGCCCGCCGCATGCCCTCGATGTTGGCGACATGGATGCCGATGCGGTCGATCTCGGCCGCGGGGATCACCACCGCATGCCAACTCAACGCGTACTTCGTGACCGCCTTGTAGAGCTGCTCGCGCGTGGCCTCGGTCAGTCGCTTGGAGTCGTCGAGATCGGCGAGCGAGGCCAGCTGCGTGGGCTTGAGTACACACGCGGCGACCACCAGCGGCCCGGCACAGGCGCCGCGGCCTGCCTCATCGACCCCGGCGACAGGGCCGAGCCCGTTGCGGTGCAGCGCGAACTCGTAGGTACGCAGACTCGCTGCCCGTCGGATCGGGAATCTCGGCGGCCACCGGCTCATCGGTCGGGCTCCCACATCACAGGTCAGCTCTCATGACTGCGGGTTGTCCGAGGACACACCACCGATCCTCGAGAAGGGATAGATGATGAACTGCACCTTGCCGCGAATGTCACTGACCGGCACCGTGCCCTGGTACTCGTCCTCCATGTGGAACCGGGAGTCCGCCGAGTTCGCGCGGTTGTCGCCCATCACCCACACGTTGCCATCGGGCACCTTGACGGGACCGAAATCCGGCCCGAAGCACGCATTGGGCTGACCGTTCGGATTCGCCGCGAACTCGTTGCCGGCCGCCACGTCTTGGGCCTGCAGCGACTTGTCTACGTAGGGCTCGTCGAGTGGCTTACCGTCGACGGTGACACCCACGTTGTCGGAGTTGCGACACTCGACGGTCTGCCCGCCGGTGGCGATCACCCGCTTGACGAGGTTGTTCTCGTCCGGCGGCGCGAAGCCGAACCACGACAGTCCGTCCTGGATCTTGTGCACCACCGCGTTGTCCGACCGCGGCGACAGCCACGCCCCGTCCCAGGATTCGGTCGGAGCCTTGAACACCACCACGTCACCGGGTTCCGGCTCGCCGAAGCGATACGACAGCTTGTCGATGACGATCCGGTCGTTGGTGCACCCCGTACAGCCATGCAACGTCGGTTCCATCGATTCCGACGGAATCACGTACTGCCGTCCGACGAAGGTCTGCAGCAACCAGGTCAACAACAGCACACAGCCGATGATGATGACGGCTTCGCGCAGAAGCGAGCCACGCTTCTCCGGCTTGTCCTTCTTGCTGCGCCACGGACGCTCGTCGGGGTGCTCGCCGTCGTCATCCCAGCCGTAGTCCTCAGGACGCGAGGACGAATCGGCAGACGACCGCTGCGCACCGGGGTCGGGTTCGTTACCGGCGGAGTGAGAGTCGGCCACGTCGTCAGGGTAGACGGGTCAGCGCTTTTCCTTGATCTTGGCTGCCTTGCCGCGCAGATCGCGCAGGTAGTACAGCTTGGCGCGACGGACGTCACCGCGGGTGACGACGTCGATCTTGGCCAGGTTCGGGCTGTGCACCGGGAAGGTGCGCTCAACGCCGACGCCGAAGGACACCTTGCGCACGGTGAAGGTCTCGCGAACGCCGCCACCCTGGCGACGGATCACGACACCCTTGAACACCTGGACACGTTCCTTGGAGCCCTCGATGACCTTGACGTGGACGTCAAGGGTGTCGCCGGGGCCGAATTCGGGGATGTCGTCGCGGAGCGACTGCTTGTCGAGGAAGTCGAGGGTGTTCATCGTGGTTGATCCAATCTGGCGTATGCGCTGAACAGAGGAACCTGGCGGCCCCGCACATGTACCCCCGACAGGTCGGGAATCATCTGTGAGGTTCGACCGGTTCGTGCTCCGAGTCGTTGGGTGCGCCCGGATCAGGTCCGTCCGGAGCTCTCCTCCGAGTCGAGACATCGTCTCCAGGCAACCCGACTATTGTGCCAGAGATACCCCGGTGGGGCGAAATCGCCGGTGGCGGCGGTGCCGGATGAACTGTCTGATTCAACCGGTCTTCGGTGGCCGCGCGCACGTGTGGCAGCACATCGGGCGTGCCGGCGATGAGATCCTGCACCAGGATCTTGGCTCGGACAAACGGTCGGCGCAAGGTGCGTTCGCGGGCAATGGCTCGCTCGAGCTTGCGGGGCCGGGACAGATACCGCCAACGCGCCCACGGCGAGGTCGGTCGCGCCAGGCGCAACACCCCGACGATCAGCAGCGGCCAGGCGAACACTCCGATGACCCCGGTCCACACCTTTCCCTTGAGAACGACGAGCGCCGCCAACGCGAGATTCAGCGTGGCCGCCGCGACGTCGACGACGGCGGTTCGACCGACCCGCAGATCATCGAGAGCATCGAAATAGAGATCCAAGGGCCGGAAGCCCAGCAGGATCATGCCGGTCGCGGCCAGCGCGATGAAGACCGCGTCGACCGATGTGCGTCCCTCGTGTGACCAGTACACATCGCGCAGATAAAAGATCAGTGCGAACTCGTCGAGGATCAGGGCGGCGCCGACACCGAACAGCCCCGCCAACACCGTCATCACCGCTTGATCGCCACTGACTGCGAACGCGATCAGTCCGAGCCCCGACAGCAATGTCAGCACCACACCGAACACCATGTGATGGATGTGGGTATCGCCGGCGGTCACGTTCGAGAACCACCACCGCACGTCGGCGCGGATCAGGCGAACACTGATCCGAATCCCCACGAACCCGACGATCAGCCCGAAGAAGAACACCAGCAGGGGCAGCCGCCCACGATCGATGATGTCGTGGTTCAGCCAGTCCGAGGCCCCTCGGGTGAGCCAATCGTGCACATGCCCAGGCTAGCCCGCATAGCGGATCAGCACGCTGCGCACGGCGGCCGGACCGCGGCAGGCCACAGCCGCCTCGTAGGTGGCATCGCGCAGCCGATCACGAGCGGGTCGACCACCCCGATCCGCACCGATCACGTGCGCGACGCAGTTGAGCGCCCGCGCCTGGAAGAACGCTCGCTCCCGCGCCGCCTGGTCCCCTCGCCGCCGTGCGGCGAAGGCACGTTGCTCGTACTGCGAGAGCAGGCTGTTGATCTGGAGCGCACTGCTCGGCGCCACCGACCCGCGTTCCTTGAGTTCGGTGAGAGCCGCGGTCACCTCGGTGTCGTCGCCCGTATCGACGGCCGACATCACCGTGATGGCCAGAGAATACAAGCACGGTGAGAGGTCGTCGGCTCCGACGCGATCCACCAGGTCGGCAAGTCCCGCGTCCAGGCGGTCGACGCGGTGACTCACGGTTGGTCCAGCTGCGAATCGTCGGCGAAGTCCGATCCGACGTCGTCGGAGCCATGCGCGTCTGGTGCGAACAGTTGGGTGTCCGTGTCGGCCAGGGACGCCACGGTCGCAGCATCCATGGGGGTCGCGGCGGCGATCGCCTGGCACCGGATGCCGTGGCGGGCCATGTGGTCGACGATGGCGAGCTCGGCGGCCTGACCGTCACCGACCAAAGTCTCGGCCGCGCCGATGCCGACTCCGTCGCGCTCGTAGGGATAGCACTCGTCAGTACCGACGACGAGTGTGCGGGCTCCGTCGGGACCGCGGCCGACGCCGACCGCCATCCGAACCGAACCGGTCACCGACGCCGGTAGCGCCGATTGCAGTGCCGCTGCGCGTCGCTGCAACCATTCGGCATCGGTCACGCTCATCTCCGAGGACTCGGCGCCGGCCGCGGCGGCGTGTGACCCCGCGAGCACCCCGGCCCCGGCGGCGATCGGCCCCAGCGCGGAGAACGGCATCATGCCGCTGGTGGCGGCGGGCGGGTGATCCCCACCGTGACGGCCGGCATCGGTCGCCTGGTCGGTGTAATCGTCGCCCGCCGCGGTCAGCGCCATCCGCCCGGCACCGGCCGCCACCACTCGCGCGGAATCGTCGCCGAGTGACGCCATCAGGTCCCCGCGCAACCGTTCACGATCGGCGACCGATGCGATCACCGTCATGTCGTTGTGCGTGGTGACCGTGGCTGCCGCGTAACGCTCCAGCGAGTCGGCGGCAGACTGCAGGCGCTCGGCGGTGCGGGCGAGCGCGGAGTCCGAGGAGGCCACGATGTCCCGATACCCCGCGTCGAGCCCTTCCCGGAACTGTCCGGACCCGCCCGAGCCTCGCCGATGGGCTGCATCCAGTTCGGCCACGACGGCGGCGAGCCGGGTTGCCAACCGGCGGCAGCGTGCTGCGGACTCGTACAGCGTCGCCACGTCGGCGGTAGGCCACCGACCGGGGGCGAGTTCGTCGGCCAGCGCCCGGATCTCCGGCGGTACCGGGAGCGCTACGACCCCGACGGTCACCGGGATTCCTTGGTGAGCCTCAGCGCGACATCGTGATCGGCGGCGTCGAGTTCACCGATGCCGCGGCGGATCAGATTTCGGTGACGTTCCAGCTCGGCGGCCGCCGATTCGGCCGCCCCCCGGATCTCGTGGGCCCGCGGTGCGAAGCCGGAGCGAAACGCCCGTGCGCCCTCGTCGACGCCGATCGCGGCATCGGCATCCCCGAGCACCGCATCGAGCTCATCCAGCAGACGGTCGACGTCCCGGTGGACAGCGCCCACCTGCTCGGCCAACTCGGTCAGCTCCGTGAGGTCGGCGTGAAGCCGGTTACCGCCGGATCCCGCGGCCGTTGCCTCGGTCATGTCTGCTGCCTCGGTCATGTCTGCTCCCCCGTCTGTCGCATTCCTCGCCGACGATCCTCGCCGATCTCGGCATAGCCCGGTGATGGTTGGACGGCCGCGGACAGGATCTGGTTCCGCTGATCGTGCAGACGCTGGTCGGCCTCACTGACGAGCGAGGTGATCTGCGCCGACAATTGCTCGGCCCGGTACCGACGCATGGCGCGCGGATCGATGCTCAGATCCACCAACAGCCCGCGGGCGTCGACGGTGACCGACACCAACTTGTCGGCGCTCGTCGCGTGCGCCGTCACCCGTGCGACCGCCTCGCTCACACGGCTCAACTCGGCACGCTGACGTTCGAGTTCGTCGAGCATGGCCGACCATCGATCAGACATGAGCCCCCTCCCCGGTGCGATCGATCGTATCGGCAGCATCGACGGGGCGAGAACCGCCGTCGCAGTCAGCGCCGTGTGTCGACCGTCCGGCGCCTCACCGGCCGTCGGTCGAGTCGTCGGCGGGCAGCAGGTCGGGACGCCGTTCCCGGGTCCGTTCGAGCGCCTGTTCGCGACGCCACGCCGCCACTTTGGCGTGGTCCCCGCTGAGCAGCACCTCTGGGACATCCAGGCCACGCCACGACACCGGTCGGGTGTAGCTCGGGCCTTCGAGTAGACCGTCGGAAAACGAATCCTCTTGGTGCGAACGAGGATTGCCCAGCACTCCGTCGAGCAGCCGGACGGTGGCCTCGATCATCGCCATGGCCGCCACCTCACCGCCGATCAGAACGAAATCCCCCAGCGACACCTCTTCGACGCGCACCCGGCGGGCCGCGTCGGCAAAGACCCGTTGGTCGATACCCTCGTAGCGCCCGCAGGCGAACACGAGGTGGCGTTCGCGACTCCAACGCTCGGCCGTGTCCTGGGTGAAGGGCACGCCGGCCGGTGTCGGCACCACCAGCAGCGCGGCGTCGGGGCACACGTCGTCGAGACACGGTCCCCACACCTGCGGCTTCATCACCATGCCGGGACCGCCGCCGTACGGCGAATCGTCGACACTGCGGTGGACGTCGTGGGTCCATTCACGCAGGTCGTGCACATCGACACTGATACGGCCGGCCTCGATGGCCTTGCCCAGTAGCGCAACGCGCAACGGGTCGAGGTAGTCGGGGAAAATGGAGACGACGTCGATCCGCATCGTCATCCTTCGGGGTGGTCGATCAGGCCCGGCGGCGGATCGATCGTGATGCCGTCCGTCGTCACCGACGGCACGATCTCGCGGACGAAGGGCACCAGCACCTCGCGATCGTCCGGAGTCCGCACGGCTAGCACATCGCTGCCCGGCAGGTGCAGGACGGAGGCGAGCACACCGACCTCGACGCCGTCGACGGTCGTGACGGGCAAGCCCTCGATCTCGTGGTCGTAGAACTCATCGGGATCATCCCCGGAATCGACCTCGGAACTGTCGATCACGAACAGCACCCCGCGCAGCGCATCGGAAGCAGTGCGGTCGGATGCCTCCGCCACCGACAGCAACAGCCGCCCGGCATGGTGCCGGGCGGCTGTCACGGTGAAATTCTGCTCGCCACCCCCGCGCGGCAGCAGTCCACGCAGAACAGTGCCGGGCCCGAATCGTGCCGTCGGATCATCGGTGCGGATGTCGACGACGATCTCGCCGCGCACTCCGTGCGATTTGGCCACGCGGCCGATCACGAGATCCATCGCGCAGAAGTGTCGATCAGCGGTCGGTGTCGACGATGTCCACACGCATCCCGCGGCCACCGATGCCGCCGACGAGAGTGCGCAGGGCGGTAGCGGTGCGACCATTGCGGCCGATCACCTTGCCGAGATCCTCGGGATTGACGTGTACCTCGACCAGCCGGCCACGACGCCCGGTGATCATTTCGACACGGACGTCGTCAGGGTTGGCAACGATGCCACGGACGAGATGCTCGACCGCGTCGGCGACGACAGCGCTCACGCGTCACCCTGAGCGGCCGGGACCTGGTCGGCAGGCGCCTCGGCCGGGCGCGCCTCTGCGGCCGCGGTGTCGGCGTCGGCCTTCTTGGCGGCCTTCTTCTTGGGAGTGGTGGCATCGGCGACCGGCTCGCTGTCCGCGGCGGCGAGCGCAGCGTTGAACAGATCCAGCTTCGACGCCTTCGGCTCCTTGGTCTTCAGGGTGCCCTCGGCGCCCGGCAGGCCCTTGAACTTCTGCCAATCACCGGTGACCTTGAGGATGGCCTCGACCGGTTCGGTCGGCTGGGCGCCGACGCCGAGCCAGTACTGGGCGCGCTCGGAGTCGACCTCGATCAGGCTCGGCTCTTCCTTCGGGTGGTACTTGCCGATGGTCTCGATCGCCCGGCCGTTGCGGCGGGTCCGAGAGTCGGCGACGACGATGCGGTATTGCGGGTTGCGGATCTTGCCGAGCCGCGTGAGCTTGATCTTGACAGCCATGTCTTCTCTTTCAGTGGTCACTGCGCAATTCAGCGGCCCGCCCGGAGCGACGGACCCGGTTTTGCGTTCTGTTTCGGTGTGACCGCCGGTCGGTACGTAACCGGTTCCGGCGAACCGACGTGCAATTCTGCCAGATGAGCGGGCCGGATCGGAAATCACGGGCCAAAGCCGCACCACTGACACGGGTGCGATTCACGGGGTAGCGGTGGAGTCTGTCGGTGGGGGTCCGACATGTGGTTACCCACCCCGCTGAAGGTAACCACATGTCACGCAAACGATCGCTGAGCTCTTTCGCACCTCGGTCGACTCGGCGGCCTCCCCCGACCGTTACCCGAACCGTCGAACCGAATGCGGGCTCCGGCGTCGCGAACCCTGCTGCGCAGCGATTACTTTACCAGCCGGTAAGTTAGCGCCACCAGCCCACACCGAGTGCATTACCTCACACGAATACGTCACACCAAAGGCTGCGACCTGGGATTACTGTGAGCTACCGCTAGTGGACAGTTAGCCCCGAGCAAACGATCTCGGTGGGCCGTCGCAGCGTGGTCAGGTCGACGCGGGGATCCTCGGCGAGCACCAGGAAGTCGGCCGGGTCGCCTTCTTCGAGCACCCCAGCACCCAGCCAGCGTCGAGGCGCGACCGATGCCGCGAACAACGCATCGCGCGCACCGAAGCCGACCGCGGCCATCGCGTCGATCTCGTCGACGATCCGACCGTGCTCGACGAAGCCGCCGGCGTCGGTGCCCGCGAACATCGCGACACCCGCCTCTCGCGCGGCGGCGAACACCGCACCGGCATTGTCGTAGAGCTTGCGCATGTTGGCCTGGTAGGTGGGAAACCGGTCCGCGCCGTCGGCGATACCCGGAAAGTTCTCCACCTGGATCAGCGTCGGGACCAACGCGATCGATCGCTCCACCATCGCATCCATCAGATCGGTGGTCAGCCCCGTACCGTGCTCGATGCAGTCCACACCGGCGGCGATCAGATCGGGCAGGGCATCGGCCCCGAACACATGCGCCGTGATGCGCGCGCCCTCGGCGTGGGCCGCGGCGACGGCGGCGTCGAGCTGCGCTCTGGTCCACAGCGGGGCGAGGTCGCCGACCTCCCGGTCGATCCAGTCGCCGACCAGCTTGACCCAGCCGTCGCCGTCGCGGGCCTGCCGGGTGACCTCGGCGGCCAGATCGTCGGGGTTCTCGAGGTCCACACCGTAGTCGCGCAGGTACCGCTTGGGCCGAGCGATGTGCTTGCCGGACCGGATGAACCGGGGGCAACTCGAGTCACCATCGAGCGGATGGGTGTCCAGCGGGGAACCGACCTCGCGGATCAGCAGGGTGCCCGCCCGCACGTCGGCATGCGCATACCGGCGGGCCTGCTCGATGGTCACGCCGAGTCCCGGTGCGATGCCGACATGGTTGTGCGCATCCACCAGACCCGGGATGATCCAGCCACCGTCGGCAGCCGTCTCGGCGCCGCGCACCGGCTCCCGGGTGATGAACCCGTCGACGACCCACAGGTCGATCTGTTCATCGGTGAACGGGTCGATGCCGCGGTAGTGACGAATGTCGCGGTCGGGCACGGCTTCGGTCACGTCGGCGGCCTCGTCACTTCTTCTTCGGGTTCTGGAACTGTGAGACGTCGATGCCTTCGAGCCCCGGCGGCAGTTCGTCGAGACCCGCCGGCATGTTGGACAGATCGGGGAACCCGCCCGGCATCCCGGGCATCCCGGCCATCCCGGGGAATCCACCCCGCACCTTCGGCGGCGTGGGCCCCCGACTCTTGCCCTTGCCCTTCTTGCCCTTGCCCTTCTTGCGGTTGTTCTTACGGCCGCCACCGACGCCCATCCCCATCCGGCCGGACATCTGCGCCATCATCTTGCGGGCCTCGAAGAAGCGGTCCACGAGTTGGTTGACCTCGCTGACCGTGACGCCGGAGCCATTGGCGATGCGCAGCCGCCGGGAGGCGTTGATGATCTTCGGGTTGTCGCGCTCGGCAGGCGTCATACCGCGGATGATCGCCTGCACCCGATCGAGCTGCTTGTCGTCGACCTGTGAGAGCGCGTCCTTCATCTGCCCGGCCCCCGGCAACATGCCAAAGATGTTGCCGATCGGCCCCATCTTGCGGATCATCAGCATCTGGTCGAGGAAGTCCTCGAGGGTGAGTTCACCCTGGGTGATCTTGGCGGCCGCGGCCTCGGCCTGCTGGGCATCCCAGTGCTGTTCGGCCTGCTCGATGAGCGACAGCACATCGCCCATGCCCAGGATGCGACTGGCCATCCGGTCGGGGTGGAAGACGTCGAAGTCGTCGAGCTTCTCCCCCGATGACGCGAACATGATCGGGCGCCCGGTGACCTCGCGCACCGACAGCGCCGCACCGCCGCGGGCGTCGCCGTCGAGTTTGGTGAGCACCACGCCGGTGAAGCCGACGCCGTCCTGGAATGCCTCGGCGGTGCTGACGGCGTCCTGACCGATCATGGCGTCGACGACGAACAGGACCTCGTCGGGTTCGGTGGCCTCCCGGATGTCGGAGGCCTGCCGCATCAGCTCCTCGTCGATACCGAGTCGACCTGCGGTGTCGATGACGACCACGTCGTAGTGCTGCGCCGTCGCCTCGGCCACACCATCACGAGCCACCGCGACAGGATCACCGGAACTGACCGTGCCCAGCTCACCGGTCTGTCCGATGCTGGTACCGGGGTCCGGTGCGAACACTTTGACGCCGGCACGTTCGCCGACGATCTGCAGCTGCGAGACCGCCCCGGGCCGCTGCAGGTCGCAGGCCACCAGCAACGGCTGATGCCCCTGCTTCTTGAGCCAGTTGCCGAGCTTGCCGGCCAACGTGGTCTTACCGGCACCCTGCAGGCCGGCGAGCATGATCACCGTCGGCGGCTTCTTCGCATATTCGATCCGACGGGTCTCCCCACCGAGGATGCCGACGAGTTCGTCGTTGACGATCTTGACGACCTGCTGCGCCGGATTCAGCGCTCCGGACACCTCCGCGCCCTTGGCACGTTCCTTGACCTTCGCGATGAAACCGCGCACCACCGGCAGCGAGACGTCGGCCTCCAGCAACGCCAGCCGGATCTCCCGGCAGGTGCGGTCGATGTCGGCGTCGGACAGCCGTCCTTTGCCGCGCAGGTCCTTGAGCGCACTGCCCAACCGATCGGAAAGCGAATCGAACATTCTTCTAGTCTTCCATGCTCGTCATGCGGCACTCCGGGTGTGGCCCCGACTCTTTGCCTGGCTGTCGCGCGTCAGCTGATGGGCACCCCGGACCGGGCGGTACCACCATAGGCGTCGGGACCGTTTCCGTCGTCGTCGGAACGCGGTTGGGGCGGTGGGCACACGGCGAGCACGTCGTCGGCGAGGGCGGTGCGGGCGGCTTCGCCGTCATCGGCGAGGTGCAGGCAGAACGTGTCGACCACGGTGCTGCCCAACGTGGTGACCTTGGCCCAGCGGACCTGCGCGCCGTGGCGTTCGATGACCGAGCTGACCCGACTCAACAACCCCAGTCTGTCGTCGGTGCGCAGCTCGAGGATCACCTCGCCGGGATCGGGGCCCGGATCGGGTCCCGTCGCCTCGGCATCGTGGTGCACCCACAGCACCCGCGGCGGCGCGACGGCGAACAATGCGGGCACCGCGTTCTTGGGGTGCCCGGCACCGTCGACGGCCGGATCGGTGCTGCCGGCCGACGTCGCGGCGCCCGGTGCCGACACCGAACCGATCGTCGGGATCGGCGACTCGGTCTCGCGGGCGTCGAGACGGGCCAGCACATCGATCTTGCCGTCCACCGCCGCCATCAGTTGTTGACGGATCAGCCCGGCCTCGGGTGGACTGCCGAACAGCGGCACCACCACGAAGGTGTTGACCGCGCTGCCCGCATGGCTCTGCACGGTCGCCGAGTGCGACCGCAACCCGTTCAGACTCAACACGCCGGCCATCTTCGACAGCAGGCCCGTCGCATCCGGGGCGACCATCGTGATGCGGAAGGTGTGCGGTCCGTCGGCCTGCTCGATGTCGACCGAGAAGCCGCCCGCCTCGGCGAGAGCAAGCTGTTCGGAGGTGAGCGCATCGGGGCGGGCGAGTTCGTCGCCGTCGATGAGGCGAAACGCCCGACGAACGAGGTCGTTGATCAACGACGCCTTCCACTCCCCCCACACACCGGGGCCGGTGGCCAGCGAGTCGGCCTCGGCCAACGCGGACAGCAATTCGAGCAGCGCCCGGTTGTATCCGAGTGTCTCCGCCACGAATTCGGCGGTGGCCGGGTCGTCCAGATCACGTCGGGTGGCGATGCTCGGGAGCAGCAGGTGATGTCGCACCATCTCCGAGAGCACCGTGACATCCTGCGGCCACAGCCCGAACCGGTTACCGATCTGGATCGCGAGGTCGGCGCCGACGATGCTGTGGTCGGCCCCGCGGCCCTTGCCGATGTCGTGCAGTAGCGCACCGAGCACCAGCAGATCGGGCCGCGACACCCGCGTGGTCATCGACCCGGCATGGGCGGCCGTCTCCACCAGATGCCGGTCGACGGTCCAGGTGTGAATCGCATCCCGCGGGGGAAGGTCTCGGACCGCACCCCATTCGGGCAGCAATCGACCCCACAACCCGGTGCGGTCGAGGGCCTCGATCGGGTCGACCATGTGGTGTCCGGCACCGAGCAACACCAGCAGATCGCTGAGTGCTTCGGCCGGCCACGGTTCACGCAGTTCCGGCGCGTAGTCGGCCAGTCGGCTCAGTGTCGACGCGCTGATCGGCAGACCCGTGCGCGCCGATGCCGACGCGACACGCAGGATCAGACCGGGGTCTTTACTCGGGATCGCGTTGCGCGCCAACACGATTTCCCCGTTGTGCTCCACCACCCCCTCGTCCAGGGGCCGTCGTATCGGCGACCGCCGTAGTTTCGCCAATCCACGGCGCGGCAAAGCGTTACCCGCGGTGCGCAAACCGACGTCGATGGAGTAGCTGATGGTGCGGGCGGCATCGCTGATCACCCGGGCGAGATCGAAACGGTCACCGATCCGCAGCGCCGCACCGATCTCGTCGGCATCCTGGGCACGCACCTGTTCGCGCGGTCGTCCGGCGATGCGGTGCAGCTCGGTGCGGATGTCCAGCAAACGCGCATACGCCACCTGCGGCCCTGCGCCCGGCGAGTCCGGGCGCAGACTGGCCATGCCGTCGGTGAGTTGGGCCATCGCCAGCGCCCCCAGCAGTTGCACATCACGCAGACCGCCCCGGCCGTTCTTCAGGTCGGGCTCCGCGCGGTGCGCGATGTCACCGGCTCGTCGCCACCGGTCCTGCGCATGTGACACCACGGCCGGGAACCGATCGCGGATCTCGGTGCGCCACTGCTGGCGGACCCCACTGATCAACAGATTGGACAGGTCCTCATCGCCGGCGATGTGCCGGGCCTCGAGCAACCCCATTGCGGCGCTGACGTCTTCGGCCGCCACCTGCAACGCCTGTGGCACCGTTCGCACACTGTGGTCGAGCGCAATGTTGGCGTCCCACAACGGATACCAGAGCCCGTCGGCCACCTCGGCGACCTCGTCATGCGGCATTCCGTCGTGCAGCAGGATCAGATCGAGATCGGAGAAGGGCAACAGCTCTCCGCGGCCGAGTCCGCCGACGGCGACGATGGCATACCCACTCTGTGGGCGCACACCGAGCTCGGCTCCCTTGCTGGTCAGCCAGAACTCGTGGAGATCGACAAGCACCTGTCGCAGGCCGGGGGCGTCGAGCTTGCCCGCCTGCCCCGACTGCAGGAGTTGCCGACGGGTCGCCGCGAGATCTGTTGCTGCCACGGAGTTCTTACACTTCCTTCGTGATGGACACGACCCCGCGCCTGAGTCGTCAGACGCGGGGTCGTGAGTCTTTTTTCAAAGGGGCGGGTTGCCCCGGATCAGAGCGCGTCGCCGCCGCGCTCCCCGGTCCGAACTCGGACAACCGATTCGACCGGCGAGACCCACACCTTTCCGTCCCCGATCTTGCCCGTGCGCGCCGCCTCGACGATCACGTCGACGACCTTGTCGACGGCGGCGTCGTCCACGACCACCTCGACGCGGACCTTGGGAACGAAGTCCACCGAGTACTCGGCGCCGCGATAGACCTCGGTGTGGCCCTTCTGGCGGCCGTATCCCTGGACCTCACTGACGGTCATACCCAGGATTCCGGCCTGCTCGAGTCCTGCTTTGACGTCCTCGAGCGTGAACGGCTTCACGATTGCGGTGATCAGCTTCATCAGTTATCCCTCTCCACAGGAATCAGCGTATAGGCGAAAGTGCAGGGATTCATGCCAGTTCATAGGCCGTCTCCGCATGTTCTGCCTCGTCGATGCCGTTGTGCTCGTCCTCCTGGCCGATCTTCCAGCCGAGTGGTTTGAGCGCGAGGGCGATGATCGTGGTGAGGACACCGGTGAAGACGAGCGCGAAGGCCGCGATGACGATCTGCACGACGACCTGCTTGTAGTCGCCGCCCCAGAACAGGCCGACGTCCTTGGCGAGCAGGCCCACACCGACGGTGCCCCACAGGCCGGCGACGAGGTGCACGCCGACCACGTCGAGCGAGTCGTCGTAGCCGAACTTGTTCTTCAGACCGATGGCGAGGGCCGCCAGTGCACCGGCGATGACGCCGAGCATCAGCGAGCCGACCGGGGTCAGCGAGCCACAGGCCGGGGTGATCGCGACCAGACCGGCGACGATACCGGACGCGGCGCCCACGCTGGTGGCGTGCTTGTCGCGGATGATCTCCACCGCAAGCCAGCCGATGATCGCTGCGGCGGTGGCGGCGGTCGTGTTGACCCACACCAGGCCGGCGGTCATGTCGGCGGCCAGTTCCGAACCGGCGTTGAAGCCGAACCAGCCGAACCACAGCAGCGCTGCGCCGAGCATCACGAACGGGATGTTGTGCGGACGGTAGGCGGTACGGCCGAAGCCGGAGCGAGCGCCGACGATCAGGGCCAGGACCAACGCGGCCATACCGGCGTTGATGTGAACCACGGTGCCACCGGCGAAGTCGATCGGCGCCACGTTGGCCTCACCGTCGGTGCTGCCGAACATCCAAGCAGCAAAACCGTCTTCGCCGCCGCCCATGATGCCGCCGCCCCCGACGAGACCGCCCCACACCATGTGCGAGAGCGGGAAGTAGACGATCGTCGACCAGAGCACGGTGAAGATCAGCCAGGTCGAGAACTTCACGCGTTCGGCGAGCGCGCCGCTGATCAGGGCGACGGTGATGACCGCGAAGGTCAGCTGGAAGCCCAGGAACACGATGGCCGGGATGCTCATTCCGGCGGTCACGTACGTCGTCGCGTCCTCGGTACCCGCGGTGGCCGTCAGTTGGTCGGAACCGAACAGCGCGAACGGATTGGCGAAGATGCCGGCGATGTCACTGTTGCCGGTGATGCCGTCGGAGAACGACATCGAGAATCCCCACAACACGTAGACCACGCTGACCGTGGCCAGCGAGCCGAACGACATCATCATCATGTTCAGGACAGACTTGCCCCGAGCCAGCCCCCCGTAGAAAAAGGCGAGTCCGGGCGTCATCAGCAACACCAAACCCGCTGCGGCGAGCATCCACGCCGTATCACCGGGGTTGACTTCGCCAAAAACTTCTTCTGGCAGTGCCAAAACCACTTTGTGAAACCTCCCTCAAGTGCGCCGACGGCTCGACGCCTGCACAGAGACTCTGTCGGCAGACGGTTTCAGCTGTGGTGCCCTGAGGTTTCGGGCGTGTGAACCCGTGAACGTTTTATATTTCGTGCGCGTAACGGCCCTGGTCGCGCTTCAGCTGCTTCTCAGCCTCGCCGAAGGATGTCCGACGCCGCTTTTGTGTTGTCGGATCGCGACTGTGACTACAGCAAAGCGTCGACGAAGGCCTCCGGCTCGAACGGCGCGAGGTCGTCGGCGCCCTCGCCGAGGCCGACCAGTTTCACCGGCACACCGAGCTCCTCCTGGACGTGGAAGACGATGCCCCCCTTTGCGGTGCCGTCGAGTTTGGTCAACACCACGCCCGAGATGTCGACCACCTCGGCGAATACCCGGGCTTGGGTGAGCCCGTTCTGCCCGACGGTCGCGTCGAGCACCAGCAACACCTCGTCGACCGGCGCCTTCTTCTCGACGACGCGCTTGACCTTGCCGAGTTCGTCCATCAGCCCGGTCTTGGTGTGCAGTCGACCGGCGGTGTCGATCATGACCACGTCGACGCCGGTGTCGATGCCCTTGGCGACGGCGTCGAAGGCCACCGACGCCGGATCGGCCTGTTCCTTGCCGCGCACGACGTCGGCACCGACCCGCTCACCCCAGGTCTGCAGCTGGTCGGCGGCCGCGGCGCGGAAGGTGTCCGCGGCGCCGAGCAGCACCCGGCGGCCGTCGGCCACGAGCACTCGGGCGAGTTTGCCGGTGGTGGTGGTCTTGCCGGTGCCGTTGACCCCGACGACGAGGATGACGGCCGGTCCACCCGCATGCGGCAGCGCCCGCACCGATCGATCGAGTTCGGGCCAGAGCTGGTCGACAAGGACCCGGCGCAGTGTCGCGCGCGCCTCGTCGGCGGTGCGCACGTTGTTGGCGGCGAGTTCGGTGCGCAGACGCTCGACGACGGCCATCGTCGCGGTGGTGCCGAGGTCGGCCATCAGCAGCGTGTCCTCGATCTCCTCCCAGCTGTCCTCGTCGAGGTCGCCGGCACCGAGCAGTCCGAGCATGCTCTTGCCGATGGCGCCTTGCGACCGCGAGAGCCGGCCACGTAGTCGTCCGAGGCGTCCGGCGGTGGGCGCGATCTCCTCGACCGGGGCCGGGCCGGGCGCGAGCCCCGCCTCCACCTCGGGCGCGCTGTCGGGTTCGGTCTCGACGGGGATGGTGTCGGGCGCGCCGGCGGCATCGGGCGCAGGTGCCTCGAACAGTTCCGCCGGGGACTCGGGAACCTCGACGCTCCCGGCAGTCTCGGTGGACTCGGTCGCCGCGGGGGTGTCCCCCGGTGCTTCCGCCACCTCGGAGGTCTCCACAGCGGCGTCCTCGACGACTGCTTCGTCGGGAGCCGAGTCGTCGATACCGGGCAGTGCGACGTCCTGGATGCCACGCTGCGCGGAATCGCGGGGAACCGAGGCGTCGTCACCGACGCCCGGCTGTCCATCGACCTCGGTCCGTTCGGTCGGCGGCACCGGTGTGGCCGGTTCGGCAGGCGTGGCCGGTTCGGCAGGTGCGGTGGGCGCTGCGGGCGTGGCCGGCTCCGGCGGCTCGGCGAGCCCGACCCCGCCCGCGCCACCCTGGCTGAAGCTGAATCCCGACCCGGCCTTGTATCCGCCCGATTTGTCGACCTGACGGGTCGTGCCGTCGACCGCACCCTGCGATCCGGTGTCGTCCGACAGCGAGATCCGCCGGCGTCGCGACACCGCCACCCCGCCCGCGACGAGCGCGATGAGCACGATGACGGCGATGACGATGCCGATGATGATGGGGGTGTTCACTGGCGATTCGCTTTCCGTTGGTTGTCGGTCGGGTGGACGCCGCGACTATCCGGGCGCCTGGGTTTGTTGACTCACCGGGATGTCGACACCTCGCAGGCGCTGAGAGATCACCGCGGTGATCCCATCGCCACGCATGCTCACGCCGTACAGCGCGTCGGCGACCTCCATGGTCGGCTTCTGATGGGTGATGACTATCAGCTGCGAGCGCTCGCGCAGTTGCTCGAACAACGAGATCAGGCGACGCAGGTTGGTGTCGTCGAGGGCCGCCTCCACCTCGTCCATGACGTAGAAGGGCGAGGGCCGGGCGCGAAAGATCGCCACCAGCATCGCGACGGCGGTCAGCGACTTCTCGCCGCCGGACAGCAGCGACAGACGTTTGACCTTCTTGCCCGGTGGCCGTGCTTCCACTTCGATACCCGTCGTCAGCATGTCTCCCGGTTCGGTGAGTACGAGGCGTCCCTCACCGCCGGGGAACAGGGTACGGAACACCTCGGTGAACTCGCGTTCCACATCGGCGTAGGCCTCGGTGAACACCTGCAGGATGCGCGCATCCACCTCGTCGACCACCGCGAGCAGGTCGCGTCGCGCCGCCTTGACGTCCTCGAGTTGAGCCGACAGGAAGTTGTAGCGCTCTTCGAGTGCGGCGAACTCCTCGAGGGCGAGCGGATTCACCTTCCCCAGCGTGTTCAGGTCTTTCTGGGCTTTCTTCGCGCGCGCCTCCTGGGCCTTGCGATCGAAGGGCATCGGTGCGGGCGCGACCACCGACTCGCCGCGTTCCTTGGCTTGTTCGTACTCCTGCATCTCGAGGGCGGACGGAGGCATCGGGACCTCAGGGCCGTACTCGCCGATGAGATCGTCGGGTGCGATCGCGAACGATTCCAGGATCTGTTCCTCGAGCTGTTCGATCCTCAGCGCCGCCTGCGCGCGGGCCACCTCGTCGCGATGAACCGCGTCCTTGAGGCTGCCCAGCTGCGCGGTGAGGTCGTTGACCTGGCCTTTCAGGTCGTCGACAGCGGCGGTGCGTTCGATTCGCATCTGTTCGAGTTCGTCCCGGCCGGACTGTGCGGCCGCCACCGACACCTGCAGCCGGTCCGAGACGTCGCGCGCCGCGGCCGCGACGGCCTCGGCGACGGCTGCTGCCTGACGTCGGGCCCGATCCTGGCGTTCGGCCCGCACCCGCGCCTCGCGTTCGCGCACGGCCGCCCGACGCAAGGAATCGGCGCGTCCGCGCACCGAGGCCAACCGTTCCTCGGCGGTGCGCAGCTGCAGCCGGGATTCCATCTCGGCCGCCCGGGCAGCGGCCACGGCCTCGGCGGCCGCGGCTCTCGGTTCCTCGTCCCCCACCTGGGCCGGCGCGGTCTCCGATTCGTCGCGGGCATACCGGAGGCGCTCTTCGAGTTGCCGCAGGTTCTCGACCATCTCGCTGCGGCCTTCTTCGGCCTTGGTGCGTTGCCGGGTGAGGCGGTCGGCCTCCGCGTGGGCGACCCGGATCTCGTGGCCCAGCCGCGCCATCTCCTCGTAGGTGCCGCCGACGTTGGCGTCGGACTCGTGCAATGCCGCGAGCGCCTCCTCAGCGGATTCGCGCCGGGTGACCTGCTCGGCGAGTGCGCCGTCGAGCGCGGCCTCGATCTCCTCGGACCGCCGGCGCGCCGCCACCAATTCCTCGGCGGCGATGTCGATCGACGACTGCACCTCGAGTGTGGACGGCCGGTGCGACGACCCGCCTTCCACCGATCCCGGGCCGATTCGGTCGCCGTCGCGGGTGACCGTGCGCAGTCGGTGGCGCTGGGCGATCTCGAGGCCCTGCTCTGCGGTGGCGACCACCACGGTGTCCCCCAGCACCAGTTCCACCGCGCCGCGGATCGAGTCCGGACACGACACGACCGTCGCCGCCCAGCGCGCCCCGGCCGGCAGCTCGATGTCGGGGGTTGGGCGCTGGCTCGGCAGACCCCCCAGGATCAGCGAGGCTCGCCCGCCGTCGCCGGATTTCAGTGCCGCAAGGGCGCTGACAGCGGCGAGCGCATCCACGGTCGCGATGGCGTCGACCGCGTTGCCCAGCGCTCCCGCGATCGCCGTCTCGTATCCGTTGTCCACGGTCAGCAGCTCCGACATCGGCGCGAGCAGGCCGTCGGGCGCGTGCTCGAGCAGCCAGGCGCCGCCGTCGTTGCGTTCCAACCCGAGTTCGAGTGCCTCGATACGCGCGGTGAGCGATGCGATGCGCTGCTCGGTCTCGCGCTGCTCGGTCTGCAGCGACGCGACACGTTCGTTGGCCAGATTCAGCGCGGTGACCGAACGTTCGTGGTGTTCATCGAGCCCGTGCTCGGCGGCTTCGTATTCACCGAGCACGGTGGCCGTGGCGTCCTGGCGGGCCTGCGCGGCCTCGGCACGTTCGTTGGCCGCGGCGATGGCCGCCGTCAATCGGGCCGCCTCGGCATCCACCGACTCCGACCTGGTGCGCAGGTTGTCGACCTGACCTTCGAGTCGGGCCAGCCCTTCGCGCCGGTCGGCGATGGCTCGCACCGCGGCCATGTGGGCGCGTTCGGCCTCGGCTGCGGCCTCCTCGTGGCGCGCCAGTTCCTCCTGCGTCGCCTCGAGATACTCCGCGGCGGCGGTCACCGCCGCACCGAGCTCGGACTCCGTGGCGGCGGCCTGCTCGGCCTGCCGGTCGAGTTCCTCGGGATCGGGGCCGCTGCTGGTGGCGACGGGTTCGCTGAGGTAGCGGGTGCGCTCGGCCGCGACGCGCGAAGTGGCGTCGACGCGTTCGGCCAGGGCCGACAACCGAAACCAGGTCTGACCGGCCGCCGTGGCGGCGGGTGCGACCTCGGCCAGATGACGTTCATGCTCACCCAGTTCCTCGGTGGCCCGGTCGAGCAATGCGGTCACCTCGTCCTGCTGGGCCCGCACCTCGTCCTCCACCGCGGTGTGTTCGGCCATCTCGGTGCGCCGGGTCACCAGGTCGTCGGCGGCCAACCGCAACCGGGCGTCACGCAGGTCGGCCTGCACCGTCTGCGCCCGGCGGGCGACCTCGGCCTGACGCCCCAATGGCTTGAGTTGGCGGCGCAGCTCGCCGGTCAGGTCGGTCAGGCGCGCCAGGTTGGCCTGCATCGAATCGAGTTTGCGGACCGCCTTCTCTTTGCGTTTGCGGTGTTTGAGGACGCCGGCGGCCTCCTCGATGAACGCTCGACGCTCCTCGGGCCGGGCCTCGAGGATCGCGGCGAGGCGGCCCTGTCCGACGATGACGTGCATCTCGCGGCCGATACCGGAGTCGCTGAGCAGTTCCTGCACGTCCATCAGGCGGCACGAGTTGCCGTTGATCTCGTATTCACCCGCGCCGTCGCGGAACATGCGCCGGGTGACCGACACCTCGGAGTACTCGATGGGCAGGGCCCCATCGGCGTTGTCGATGGTGAGGGTCACCTCGGCACGCCCCAGGGGCGGACGACCGGAGGTGCCGGCGAAGATGACGTCTTCCATCTTGCCGCCGCGCAGGGCCTTGGCACCTTGCTCGCCCATCACCCAGGTCAGGGCGTCGACGACGTTGGATTTGCCCGACCCGTTGGGGCCCACCACGCAGGTGATGCCGGGCTCGAAGCGCAGCGTCGTGGACGACGCAAACGACTTGAAGCCCTTCAGGGTCAGGCTCTTGAGGTGCACGACGGTACAGAATACTCACCATCGCGCGGTGGCGGCGCCAGCACGCGCACCCTGTGCAGAGTCGTCGGCACGCAGCTATTTCTCGACGAAACCCCGCAGGTCACCGCGTGGCGGGTCGACTCGTTCCACCACGACGTCGACCGACCCGGGTGTGTCGCCGGAACGCAACGCGGCGAGCAGAGCTTCGGTGTCGGCGCGGGAGCCCTCGGCGACCACGAGGACGCGGCCGTCGGCGAGGTTGGCGGCGTAACCGACCAGACCGAGTTCGAGCGCACGCGACCGGGTCCACCACCGGAAGCCCACACCCTGCACCAGTCCGTGGACGTGTGCGGTGAGCCGGACCAGGTCGTCGGCGTTGTCGGTCATCGCGCTCAGTCCGTTTCGATACTCAGATTGACCGTCGCGCCGGCCTTGATGGTGCGGCCGACCGTGCAGACGGCGTCGACCGCCCGCTCGACCACCACCAGTAGTCGTTGCGCTGCGTCGGCGTCGAGTTCGGACAGGTCGATCTCGAGCACTTCGTCGAGGACGGGATACACCTCGTTCTCCCGATCGGCGGCGCCGCTCACGCGGACCGTGGCGTCGTAGTCATCGCCGAGGCGGCGCGACAGCGGCCGGTCCGAGGACATGCCGGTGCATGCGGCGAGCGCGATCTTGAGCAACTCGCCGGGGGTGAAGACGCCGTCGACGTCCTCGGAACCGACCAGCACCTCGGCGCCGCGAGAACTGCGCCCGGTGTAGCGGCGCGTTCCGGTGCGTTCCACCCAGAGTTCGGTGTGGGGGCGTGCAGTGCTGCCATCGGTCTGGGACAGGTGTTGATCGGTGCTCATGGTCGCTTTCGTTTGCTTTTCGTTGACTGGGCTCTGATTCTCGTCGACTGGGCGCTGAACTTCGTCGACTGGGCGACAGACTCAGCGCTTACGTTGACACTTCGGACAGAAGTACGAGCTGCGGTTCATGAATTGCTCGCGCCGCATGATGGCCCCGCATCGTCGACACGGTTCACCGGCGCGACCGTAGGCGTTCAGCGAGCGCTCGAAGTAACCCGACTATAGCAGTATGTGACATTCATATTGATACCCTGCCGCCATGACGATCGCAGCGGTCTATCTCCGTGTTTCGAAGTCGGATGAGCAGGACGACGAGTCGCTCACCATCGAGACTCAGAGGCGGCGCATCGCTGCGCTGTGCGAAGCCCGGGGCTGGACGTACGGGCCGGAGTACCTGGATGAGGGCGTGAGCGCGACGAAATCCCGCGGCACGTCGACGAGGTGGTCAGAGATGCTGTCGCACGTCGGCGCCGGACGGTTCGACGTCATCGTGGCCCGCGACCTCGACCGGCTGCTGCGCACCCTGCAGGACCTCGTAAAGCTGATCGACCTCGGCGCCAAGGTCGCCACCGTGGACGGCGAGATCGACCTCACCACCGCCGACGGCGAGTTCAGGGCGACGATGCTGGCCGCGGTGGCACGGTTCGAGATTCGGCGGAAGTCCGAACGATCGGTGCACGCCAACGAGACCAGGAGACGCAGGGGCCTGCCCATCGTGCGGGCGAAGATCCTGGGGTACGACGACGACGGCGTGACCCAGATCGATGACGAGGCCGCCGCGGTCCGCGGCGCGTTCGAGGACTTCGTGATGGGCAAGCGGATCACGCACGTCGCGCGCGACCTAGCCGCGGCGGGGTTCACCACCTCGCGGAACCGGGAGTGGAGTAACGAGAACATTCGGGCGCTCCTACGGAACGCGAAATATAAGGGTGTGCTGACGAAGTGGGGGTCTGACGAGGAGTACTCCGGCGACTTTGAGGCGATCGTGCCCGTCGACCTTTGGGAGGCTGCGCAGGCGAAGCTGGACGACCCCGATCGCAAGCGCGCGTGGGGAACTCAGCCGCAGTACCTGCTGAGCGGGATCGCACTCTGCGGCAAGTGTGACGACGGGAAGACCAAGCTCTACACGAGCTACTACCAGCGGTCTCCGTACACGGGCAAAGACGGCATGTACCGCGAGTTCGAGCCGCGACGGCTCTACAAGTGCCTGACGCACCAACACCTTTCGCGCGGCGCCGAGGACGTCGAGCAGTTCGTCGAGGCGGTGGTGATTGGACGCCTTAGCGCGCAGGACGCGCGCGAGGCACTCGCTCCGCGGGACGACGGCCTCGATCGGGACGCGCTGAGGTTCGAGCGACGGACGCTGCAGACCCGATTCGACGGGCTGGCCGCTCTCGCGGCCGACGGGGTTCTGCCGCTAGACCAGGTGCGCGAGCAGTCCGCACGACTGCGGTCGCGCCTCGCCGAGATCGACGGGGTCCTCGCGCCGTCCACGCTGTCGCCGGTCACGGCGATGCTGGACGCCGACGACGTGGCACTGGCCTGGAGCGCGATGGACATAGCACAGCGGCGTGCGATCGTGCAGGCGCTGCTGACGGTGACGATCCTGCCAGCGAAGCGCGGAGCGAAGGGATTCGACCCCGCCCTCGTGTGCGTGGCTTGGCGGTCGTAGCTGAAGGCGTTTCGCAAGTTGGGCGCAGCTGAGCGCAGAATGGCAGGTCAGGTGGTTATGGGCTAGAGTGGCCAGCGTAGTCATAGAGCGTGATCACACGACGATTGACGCGTCCTGGCGCGGTGAAAGTGCTTGCAGCACTGACGAACTGGCGGCGCCCGCCGACCGTGAGGTTGGCGGTGTGTACTAGGCCCGGGACACGCGGTGCGCCCCGGCACCCGCGTAAAAGCGGTCCAGCGTGATGATTGAGTGATCTGGCGTCGGTGAAAGTGCTTACAGCACTGATGAACTGGCGGTAGCGGCTCGGCCGTGAGGCCCGCCGGTGCACTAGGCCCGGATCACGTGGTGTACCCAGACGGACACCACGTAAGCACGACGAACGGCCCCGGTGGGGACGTGATCGCTCCTCATCCGAGGAGTCCCGTCGTGCCCATGTCCGCGTCCGTAGAGCCGACAGTCGCTGTCGCCGATACCGATACCCGCATCACCCCACCTGACGACCCTTTTCGCTGGCTTTGGCTCTCCGAAGCCGCCGCCGAACACTACGGTGCCAGGTCTACTCTCCGCCGCCACATCGCCGAAGGCCGACTCGCGACAGCCCAGAAGATCGGTCGGTCGTGGCGCGTCCGTAAGTACGACCTCGACAGCCTCATCGTCGAGCGTGCGGCCGAACCCAGCTGTGAGGATGTCGAGGCCGCAGTGGCGCGCATCGTCGCGTCAGCGCCTCCACTCACCGACGCACAGATTCGGACACTGAGCGCCGCGTTCGTCGACCAGCTTAAGCAGCGGCAAACGGTCGGTGCCAAATGAGCGCATACCTGTCGTCGCCTCGATGTGGCAACAAGGTCCGGGCATACCGGGACCACGGCCGCGTCGGCTCGGGTTTCGGCGCCTGGTCAGGTGGCGAAAAGGCTGCGGTAGCCGTGCTGCTCGGCGACAACGGTCTACTGCGCGAGCTTGGCTGGGCGTCGGCCGCCGCGGCGTGCGCAGCGTACGGATGGCCGCACCCGTTGTACATCGACTACGCGGTCGTCGATGCCTGATGACCGCACACGACAACCCCGGAGTCACCGACTCCGGGGCCACCAGAGTCGGCAGCGGCCACTCCCGCGATGATGCCTGGACAGGCGATTTCCGGCAGCTGTGGCTGCCGCTGTGGCCACTCGCATCAGACGACCTCCTCGAGGGCGTCTACCGGCAGTCCCGGACGTCCGCTCTCGGCCGCCGCTACATCGAGGCCAACCCGCAGGCGATGTCAAACCTGCTCGTCGTCGACATCGACCACCCCGATGCCGCGCTGCGCGCACTTAGCGCGCAAGGCTCGCACCCCATGCCGAACGCGATCGTGTCCAACCGTGCCAACGGACACGCGCATGCGGTCTGGGCGCTCGCCGAGCCGGTCATCCGCACCGAGTACGCACGGCGCAAGCCGCTGGCGTTTGCCGCCGCGGTAAACGAGGCGCTGCGCCGCGCCGTCGACGGCGACAAGGGCTACAGCGGGCTCATCACCAAGAACCCGGTACACGAGCATTGGGACACTGAGTGGCTCCACGCTGAGCTGCGATCGCTGCCACACCTGGCCGACGAGCTCGGCGCCCGGATGCCGCCGGCGAACTGGCGCCAGCAGAAGCGCTACCGCGACAGTCCGACCCCACTGGGTCGCAACTGCATGATCTTCGATTCGGCGCGGCATTGGGCGTATCGAGAGGCCCGATACTACGTAGGCACCCGAGACGTGGCCGGCCTCGGCCGCGCGATCACCAGAGAGGTCGCCAGTCGCAACGCGGCAATCCCGATCACCGACACGTGCCCCGGCCCGATGCCGCCATGTGAGGCCCGTGCGATCGCCGCAAGCATCCACCGCTGGATCGTGACCCGCTCGCGCATCTGGGCCGACGGCGCGGCCGTCTACGAAGCCACCTTCTCGACGATTCAGGCCGCGCGAGGCCGTAAGAGCGGTCGGGCCCGACGTGCAGGATCGCCTATCCAGGAGGTCCTAAGGTGATCACCTACCACGACCGGATTTCTCGGGGCGGAAGAACTGCCCGCGACGTGGCGGAGCAGGCCGGCCTATCCCTCCGTCAGGTGCAGAGATGGACGTCAGAGCCACGTACGACATACCTGGCAGGGGTCCAGGCGCGACGCCAGAAGATCCGCGCTCTGCGGGCCGAAGGTCTATCGATGCGTCAAATTGCCGCCGAACTCGGATGCTCAGTCGGTACCGTTCACCAGGCACTGACCGAGTGACGAGTCGACCGCGTCGCG